>JAGOEZ010000126.1:5923-7627 GCA_017997455.1 Lysobacterales bacterium
TTCGGAAAAACCTTGCAAATCAAGGCTTCCGGGTCGAGTCGGATTTGCGCAACGAGAAGATCGGATATAAGATTCGCGAGCACACCCTGCAGAAGGTGCCGTATCTGCTCGTGGTCGGAGACCGCGAGAAGGAGCACGGCACCGTCGCGGTGCGCGCGCGTTCCGGGGAGGACCTGGGCTCGATGACACCGGCCCAGTTCGCGGAGCGCCTGCAATCGGAATCGGTGAAAGGCTGAGGCGTAACGCCACGGCCCTTCGTGCATCGGGCATCAGAGGACACACGAATCGCTACGGAAAACAAAGGCAATCGGCGGAATCTGGATATCCGGGTCCCGCGTGTGCGCGTGATCGGCGCGGACGGCGAGCAGGTTGGCGTGCTCACCCGCGACGAGGCGCTGGGCATGGCGCAGGAGATCGGGCTCGACCTGGTCGAGATCGTGCCGAACTCCGACCCGCCGGTCTGCCGGATCATGGACTACGGCAAGTTCAAGTTCGACGCGCAGAAGAAGGCCAACGCCGCGCGCAAGAAGCAGAAGCAGCAGGAGATCAAGGAGCTCAAGTTCCGTCCCACGACGGACGAAGGCGACTACGTGATCAAGCTGCGCAACCTGCGCCGCTTCATTGCCGAAGGCGACAAGGTCAAGATCAACATCCGCTTCCGCGGCCGCGAGATGGCCCATACCGAGCTCGGCATGGCCATGGCGAGGCGCCTGGAGGCGGACCTGAAGGACGAAGTCACCATCGAGCAGTTCCCCCGCATGGAGGGACGCTTGATGATCATGATGGTGGCGCCGAAGCGTAAGTAGCGGCGACGCGCCGCCCCCGCGCCGCGCCTTTTCCCCTCCCCCTGGAGGGGGGAGGGCAGGGTGGGGGTGGAACGGCCTGCGTAGCGCTGGTCGCATGACGTACGAAGGTGAAGTCGAATTTGGGATGGTGTGGCCAGCGTGCCACCCCCATCCCCGGCCCTTCCCCCCTCAAGGGGGAAGGGAGCAAAGGCGGTTCCTTAGATGGAATCGCGATGGAGAAGGCGGGCCGCTTGCATGGCCTGCCACACAAGCCGAACCGAGCAGGATGGAAAGTGCGGGTCGCCCCGCCGCTCGGCTCAGTCACGAAAATCGAAGAACGGAGTTTTTGCAGTCATGCCAAAGATCAAGACCAACCGGGCCGCCGCCAAGCGGTTCCGGAAGACGGCGTCCGGCAAGTTCAAGTGCGGACACGCCTTCAAGAGCCACATCCTGACCAAGAAGTCGACCAAGCGTAAGCGCGGGCTTCGGGCCACCAACCATGTTCGTGCCGAGGACGCAGGTCGCGTCGCTCGCATGATGCCGTACGCGTGAGGGAGGACTGACCCATGGCACGAGTCAAGCGTGGAGTCACCGCCCGTCGCCGGCACAAGAAGATCATTGCCAAGGCGCGGGGCTACTACAACGCGCGGCGCAAGGTCTTCCGCGTCGCCAAGCAGGCCGTCACCAAGGCCCAGCAGTACGCCTACATCGGGCGCAAGCAGAAGAAGCGCCAGTTCCGCGCGCTCTGGATCGTGCGCATCAATGCGGGCGCGCGCCAGTTCGGCCTGTCCTACAGCCGCCTGATCGCGGGGCTGAAGAAGGCCGGGATCACGATGGATCGCAAGATCCTCGCCGATCTCGCGGTGCACGATCTGCCGGCCTTCGGCCAGATCGCGGAGAAGGCCAAGGCCAGCCTGGC
>JAGOEZ010000127.1 GCA_017997455.1 Lysobacterales bacterium
GGGATTCGGTTGCAGGGGCATTCGCCTTCCGCTGGGGCGCTTGCAGCAACGCCGGTGTAGCTCAGTTGGTAGAGCAACGCATTCGTAATGCGTGGGTCGGGAGTTCGAGTCTCTTCACCGGCACCAAATCGTGGCGACGAGGTTCCAACGAGCCGCGCCGCATTCGTCGGGAAGCCGCTTCCGACGGCGCGCGAAGGGCCCCTCGATGGGGCCCTTTGCGCTTTCGAAGCGCGGACCTTGAGTTCCCCGGGCGGCTTCAGCTGCGGCCAGGCCTATCGCGCGCAGAGCGCGCTCCTACAAGGCCGGCCCTGTAGGAGCGCGCTCTGCGCGCGATAGGCCTAGGTCGCCCACGGAGTGGGCTCCTACCGGGCGCTGTCGCTACCTGCGCCTCAATCGACGAGGATCAGCCGCAACTCCTTCGGCAACGCGAACACCATGTCCTCGGGCTCGCCGTCGAGCTCGCGCACCGAGGTCGCGCCGGCCTCGCGCAGGCGCGTCACCACGTCCTGCACCAGGCTCTCCGGCGCCGATGCGCCGGCGGTCACGCCGATGCGCTGGCGTCCGGCCAGCCATTCGGCGCGGATGTCCTGCGCGCCGTCGATGAGGTGCGCCGGCACGCCCTGCTTCTGCGCCAGCTCGCGCAGGCGGTTCGAGTTCGAGCTGTTGGGCGAGCCCAGCACCAGCAGCAGGTCGCAGGACTGCGCCAGCCGCCGCACCGCGTCCTGGCGGTTCTGGGTGGCGTAGCAGATGTCGTCGCGACGCGGGCCTTCGACCTGGGGGAAACGCGCGCGCAGCGCCGCGATGATCTCGCGGGTCTCGTCGACCGAGAGCGTGGTCTGGGTGACGAAGCACAGCTTTTCCGGGCGGCCGACCTCGATCTTCGCCACGTCCTCGACCGACTCGACCAGCAGGATCGCGTTGCCCCGGGCGTCGAGGCTCCACTGGCCCATGGTGCCCTCGACCTCCGGGTGTCCGGCATGGCCGATCAGGACCACGTCGTGGCCGGCCTTGCACAGGCGCGCGACCTCGATGTGGACCTTGGTCACCAGCGGGCAGGTCGCGTCGAACACGCGCAACTGGCGCGAGCGCGACTCGCGCCGCACGGCCTGGGAGACGCCATGCGCGCTGAACACCACGGTGGCGCCATCGGGGACGTCGGCCAGTTCATCGACGAAGACCGCGCCCTGCGCGCGCAGGCTGTCGACCACGAAGCGGTTGTGCACGATCTCGTGGCGCACGTAGATCGGCGCGCCGAAGGCCTCCAGCGCGCGCTCGACGATCTCGATCGCGCGATCGACGCCGGCGCAGAAGCCGCGGGGATTGGCCAGCAGGACTTCCATGGCGGGGATTCTAGCGTGCGCCCCGGCCTACCGCCGTGCGCCGCCCGCGGGGGCGGGCTTGCCCGCGAACAGTCCCGACACCACCAGCAACACCGCGCCGGCCGTGATCGCCGAGTCGGCGACGTTGAATGCCGGCCAGTGCCAGTCCTTCCAGTACCAGAGCACGAAGTCGACCACGTGCCCGAGGCGCAGGCGGTCGATCACGTTGCCGAGCGCGCCGCCGATGACCAGCGCCAGCGCCGCGCCCTGCCAGCGCTCGCCGCGCGGCAATCGCGCCAGCCAGACCGCGAAGACCGCGGACACGACCACGGCGAAGGCCGAAAGCCCGTAGCGGGTCCATGCCGGGCCGTCGTTGAACAGGCTGAAGGCCACGCCCTCGTTGTAGGTCAGGGTCCAGTCCCAGAACCCCTCGATCACCGCCACGCGCTCGAATTCGCGCAGCGCGCCCAGCGCCAGCCACTTGGTGTACTGGTCGAGCGCGATCACCAGCGCCGACAGCCACAGCCAGCGCAGGCCGGCCCTTGATCCCCTGGTCGCCATGCTCAGAACCAGTGCCGGACTTCGCCGGGCCCGTCGACATTGGCGACGCAGCGACCGCACAGCTCCGGATGCGAGGCGTGCGTGCCGACGTCGGGACGATGGTGCCAGCAGCGCACGCACTTGGGGTCGTGAGTCGCCTCCACGAACACGTGGAATGCACCGTCCAGTGCCGTCTCGCCCGTCGTTGGCGGGAGGTCAGTGCCCACTCTTTCCAGCCGCACATCCGAGGTAATGAAGAAGAAACGAAGCTCGGGCTCGACCTCGGCAACCCGGGCTCGATGGGCATCCGTGGCGGGGAACAATCGAACAACCGCTTCCAGGGATCCACCAACCGCGCCGTCGGTACGAAGCGCCTCGATGCGCTTGAGTGCCGCCGCACGCAGGGCGAAGAGATCGTCCATCAGCGACTGCGCCGGTCCGTCCAGCGACAGGGCCGCGATCCCGTCCAGGTCGGCCCAGGTCGCGAACAGCGCCGAGTCGTGCGCGCGCGCCGGCAGGTACGACCAGATCTCGTCGGCAGTGAAGGACAGGATCGGGGCGAAGGCGCGCACCAGGATCTCGAGCATCCAGTACATCGCGGTCTGCGCCGAGCGCCGCGCCGGATTGCCGGCGCGCAGGGTGTAGAGCCGGTCCTTGGTCATGTCGAGGTAGCCGGCGCCGAGGTCGACGGTGCAGAAGCGCATGAGCTCCTGCACCAGTACCTGGTAGGCATAGGTGTCCGGACCGAAGGCGATGCCCGCGCGCGCCTCCGGGCCGTAGACCCGCCGCGCAAGCTGCATCACCCGCACCGCCTGCGCCAGCGCCCAGCGGTCCAGCGGCAGCAACCGGTCCAGCGGCACCGCGTCGCGCGCGGGGTCGAAGCCGGCGATGTTGCCGATCAGGAAGCGGCTGGTGTTGCGCAGGCGCCGGTAGCTGTCGGCGACGCGCTTGAGGATCTCGTCCGAGACCGCGATCTCGGCCGAGTAGTCGGTGGAGGCGACCCACAGGCGCAGGATGTCGGCGCCCAGCGTCTTCATCACCTGCTGCGGCAGGATCGTGTTGCCCAGCGACTTCGACATCTTGCGACCCTGCGCATCGACCGTGAAGCCGTGCGTGATCACCTCGTCGTAGGCGGCCTTGCCGTGCATCGCGACCGCGGTCAGGAGCGAGGACTGGAACCAGCCGCGGTGCTGGTCGGAGCCCTCGAGGTACATCACGCCACGCACGTCGTTGCTCGAGCGCGCGAGCTCCGGCCGCGCGTCGATCACGCAGGCATGGGTCACGCCGGAGTCGAACCACACGTCGAGCACGTCCGTGACCTTGTCGTACTCGGCGGCCTCGTCGCCGAGCAGTTCGCGCGTGTCGAGGTCGAACCAGGCATCGACACCGCCCTGCTCGACCTTGCGCGCGACCTGTTCCATCAGTTCCAGCGTGCGCGGATGCGGATCGCCGCCGCCCTTGCGCGCGAAGATCGCGATCGGCACGCCCCAGCTGCGCTGGCGCGAGATGCACCAGTCGGGCCGTCCGGCGACCATCGCGGTGATGCGTTCCTCGCCCCACGAGGGCTGCCAGCGCACGCCACGGATCGCATCGAGCGCGGACTGGCGCAGGCGGGCCTTCTCCATCGAGATGAACCACTGCGGCGTGGCCCGGAACGCGACCGGGGTCTTGTGGCGCCAGCAGTGCGGGTAGCTGTGCTCGAGCTTGCCGCTGGCCAGCAGCACGCCGCGTTCGGCCAGCACCGCGATGATGTGCTCCTGCGCCTTCCACACATGCTCGCCGGCGAACAGTTCCGTGCCGGGCAGGAACTGGCCGTTGCCGCCGACCGGATTGAGGACCTCGAGGCCGTACTTCTGCCCGACCTGGAAATCCTCGACGCCGTGGCCGGGCGCGGTGTGGACGGCGCCGGTGCCGGTGTCGGTGGTGACGTGGTCGCCGAGGATCAGCGGCACGACGCGCGCATAGAACGGATGCTGCAACGACAGGCGCTCCAGCGTCGCACCAGTGGTCCGGCCGAGTTCAACCCGCGTCGCCACGCCATAGCGCGCCAACGCCGCATCGACCAGTGGCTCCACCAGGACCAGCAACTGGCGTCGCGTCCCGCGGTCCGGCCCCTCGACCAGCACGTACTCGAGGTCCGGCCCCAGCGTCACCGCCAGGCTCGCCGGCAGCGTCCACGGCGTCGTGGTCCAGATCGGCACCGCCACGATCGCGTCGCCGGCGTCGACGCCGAAGCATGCCGCGGCGGCCTGCGGATCGATCGCGTCGTAGGCCACGTCGATCGCCGGCGAGACCTTGTCGATGTATTCGATCTCGGCCTCGGCCAGCGCCGACCCGCAATCGAAGCACCAGTGCACCGGCTTGGCGCCGCGCACCAGGTGCCCGTTGGCCACGATGCGCGCCAGCGCGCGCAGCATGTCGGCCTCGTAGCGGAAATCCATCGTGATGTAGGGGCGCTGCCAGTCGCCCAGCACCCCCAGGCGCTTGAAATCGGCGCGCTGGCCGTCGATCTGCTTCGCGGCGTACTCGCGGCACTTCTGCCGGAACGCGCGCGCGTCGATCTTCTGCCCGACCTTGCCCACCTCCTTCTCGACCGCGATCTCGATCGGCAGGCCGTGGCAGTCCCAACCCGGCACGTAGGGCGAACGGAAGCCGGCCAGCAGCTTCGACTTCACGACCACGTCCTTGAGGATCTTGTTGACCGCGTGGCCGAGGTGGATCTGGCCGTTGGCGTAGGGCGGCCCGTCGTGCAGCAGGTAGGTGGGGCGGCCTGCCGTATGGGCTTGCAGGCGCTCGTAGAGTCCAGTCGACTCCCAGCGTTGCAGCACCCCTGGCTCGCGGTTGGCGAGGTCGCCCTTCATCGGGAAGGCGGTTTCGGGCAGCGCGATGGTGTGCTTGTAGTCGGTCGTCATGTCGGATTGCCGGCAGGCGCCGGATGCGGGGCGAGGACCGCGCGCGCAGCATGCGCGTCGCGGTGGATCTGGGCGACCATGGTGTCGAGGTCGGCGAAGCGCTCCTCGTCGCGCAGCTTGGCCACGAACTCGAGCTCGATGCGCTGTCCGTAGAGGTCGCCGTCGAAATCGAAGAGATGTGCTTCGAGCAGGGGCTCGACGCCGCCCACCGTGGGGCGCGTGCCGAGGCTGGCGACCGCGGGCCAGCGCGAGAGTCCCGCGCCCGAGACGCGCACGGCGAAAATGCCGCCCACGGGCGCGCGGCCATAGGGCACGCGCAGGTTCGCGGTGGGGTAGCCGAGCTTGCGGCCCAGCTGCAGCCCGCGCACCACGTGGCCGCCCATCAGGAAGGGCCGGCCCAGCATGGCTTGCGCCTCGGCGAAATCGCTGTCGGCGAGCGCGGCGCGGATGCGGCTGGAACTGACGCGCTCGCCCGCCGTTTCCAGCGGCGCGACCTCGCGTGCGTTGAATCCGTGGCGCTGCCCCAGTGCGTGCAGCAGCGCGATGTCGCCCTTGCGCCCATGGCCGAAACGGAATCCCGGACCGACCCAGACCTCGCGCGCGGCCAGCCGGCCCACCAGCGTGCGTTCCACGAAGGCCTCGGCCTGCGTAGCCGCCAGCGACGGGCCGAAGCGCAGCATCGCCAGCAGTTCGACCGACTCGAACAACCAGGCGATGCGCTGGCGCGGCGACGACAGGCGCGGCACCGCGGCCGCGCCCTGGAAGTACTGGCGCGGCAGCGGCTCGAAGCTCACCGCCGCCGGCACGCAGCCGAGCGCCACCGCCCGCTCGCGGACCCGCTCGAGCAGTGCCTGGTGGCCAAGATGGACGCCGTCGAAGGCGCCGATGCAGACGACCGAACCGCGCGGGGCGCGGCACGGTCCATCCGCGTCCCGGATCAGCCGTTTCATGAGTGGCGCGAGTATAGCAACGGCGGCCGCGGGCCCCGGCGCCCACGCCCCGGTGCTCACTCCTCGCGCAAATGCCGCGGACGCATGCCCATGGCCAGCAGTGCCACGGCGTAGATCGCCGCGCTGCCCGCAACGATCCAGGCCAGGTGGATCACGCGCCAGGCTGGCGCCAGCGCCGACCACGCGCCGACCTCGTGGCGCGCCCACAGCAGGAACCCGACCATCGCGAGGCTGGCGAGCGCGGTGCGCGACAGGAAGCGCGGCCAGCCCGGGCTGGGTCGATGCGTGCCCTCGCGGCCCAGCGCGCGCCACAGCAGGACCGCGTTCAAGGTCCCGGCCAGCGCGGTCGCCAGCGCGATGCCGGCGTGCGCGCCCTCGACGCCGCGCCAGGCCAGGAATCCCGTGATCGCGGCCATCAAGGCCAGGTTGGCGATCACGGTCAGCACCGCGGCGCGCACCGGCGCGCGCGTGTCCTGGCGCGCGTAGAAGGCCGGCGCCAGCACCTTGGCCAGCATGAAGCCCGGCAGGCCGATGCTCAGCCCCATCAGGCTCAGCGCGGCCATGCGGGTGTCGAATTCGGTGAAGCGCCCGTACTGGTACAGCGTCGCGTTGAGCGGCTCGGCCATCAGCACCAGGCCGAGCATCGCCGGCACCGACGCCAGCAGGGCCATGCGCAGGCCCCAGTCCAGGGTCGCGGAGTAGCCGGCGGCATCGTTGGCCGCGTGGCGCCGCGCCAGCGCCGGCAGGATCACGGTGCCGAGCGCGGCGCCGACGATGCCCTGCGGGAACTCGAGCAGGCGATCGGTCAGGTACAGCCAGGTCTGGCTGCCGGTCGCCAGCAGCGAGGCGGCCATGGTCCCGAGCAGCAGGTTGATCTGGGCCACCGAGGACCCGAAGATCATCGGGCCCATCAGGCGGAACACCCGGCGCACGCCCTCGAAGCGCAGGTTGAAGCGGAACCGCGGCACGAAGCCGATCCGCGCCAGCGCCACCCATTGCACGGCCAGTTGCACCACGCCCGCGGCGAACACGCCCCAGGCCAGGGCCTTGATCGGCACCTGCAGGCGCGGCGCCAGCCACAGCGCCGCGGCGATCACGCACAGGTTGTGCAGCACCGGGGTCACTGCCGGCACCGCGAAGCGCCCGTAGCTGTTGAGCACGCCGGCCGCGAGCGCGGTCAGCGAGATGAAGAAAAGATAGGGAAATGTGATGCGCAGCATCTCGCTGGTGAGCGCGAACTTCTCCGGCTCGTCCAGCGCGCCGGGCGCGAACAGCGCCGCGATGCCCGGCGCGAAGACCACGCCCAGCGCGCTCACCAGCAGCACCAGCGCCGCCAGCGCGCCGGCCACGTGGTCGAGCAGCAGGCGCAGTTCGCGCGGATCGCCGCGCTCGCGCACTTCGCTGAACACCGGCACGAAGGCCTGCGAGAAGTTGCCCTCGGCGAAGATCCGGCGCAGGAAGTTGGGTATGCGGTAGGCGATCAGGAAGGCGTCGGTCGCGGCGGTGGCGCCGAACACGCCGGCCTGCACCAGGTCGCGCGCGTAGCCCGACAGGCGCGACAGGAAGGTCATCGAGCCGAAGCTGAGCGTGGAGCGCAGGAGTTTCATGGCGCCGCCGCCGGATGTCGCAGCCCAAGGCGCCCACAAGGCACCGAGTGTCGCCCCTGCAGGAGCGGCTTCAGCCGCGACCGGCGCCGGTCGCGGCTGAAGCCGCTCCTGCAAGGGATGGCATCGAATGGAATCGGGAATAATTGACGAAAGCCGCGCAAATCCGGATACTTGCGCCCCTTTTTCCCACCTTTCCCAGATTCCGGAGTCATCCCTTGGCAAACATCAAGTCCGCGAAGAAGCGCGCCCGCCAGGCG
>JAGOEZ010000128.1:0-2098 GCA_017997455.1 Lysobacterales bacterium
GATCCGGTGGTGTGGCAGAAACACGCGGGCCTGCCCAGCGTGATGGTCTGGGACCTGAGCTTCGATCGTGGATTCACCACGCTCGCGGCCTGGACGCGCTCGCGCGGCGCGTGGGTGTGGCCGCTGCCGGTCCTGTCCGACGCGCTGTTCGCGGACGGCTTCGAGGCGCCCTGAGTGCCGGCGCGGCGCCCGCTTGACTCGCGCCGCCGCGACTGACTAGCGTCGGCGGAACGCACTGAGCCCGGCCGAGCGCCCCGCATGAATCCCACGGTGACCGAACTGCTGGACGCCTACGACCCCCAGGTGCCGCTGGCCGAGGCCAGCACCAGCCCCGCGTCCTGGTACATCGATCCGCGCATCCTCGACCTGGAGCAGTGCACGGTGTTCGCGCGCAGCTGGCAGCTGGTGGCGCGGCTGGACCAGTTACAGGAACCCGGCTGCTACGTCACCACCGAGCTCGCCGGCGAGCCGATCCTGGTCGTGCGCGGCGAGGACGGCGTGATTCGCGGCTTCTTCAACGTCTGCCGCCACCACGCCGCGGCGGTGATGACCGAGCCGCAGGGCTGCGCGAAGAACCTGCGCTGCCCCTACCACGGCTGGACGTATACCCTCGAGGGCCGGCTCAAGGGCACGCCCTACTTCAACGACGCGCGCGACTTCGACCTCGCGCGCAACAGCCTGGTGCCGGTCGCGACCGCGATCTGGGAGAACTGGGTGTTCGTGCGCCTGGATGCGGATGGCCCATCCCTGGAGGAGTCCTTCGGGCAGTCGCTGATCGAGCAGATCCGCCCGCTGCAGCTGTCGAAGCTGCACTGGTTCGAGCGCCGCCACTACCTCTTCGACTGCAACTGGAAGGTCTTCGTCGACAACTACCTCGACGGCGGCTACCACGTGCCGCACCTGCACAAGGGCCTCGACAGCGTGCTCGACTTCAAGAACTACACGATCGAGAACGGCGCGCGCCACTGCCTGCAATCCAGCCCGATGGTGAGCGAGGGCGCCGAGGCCGCGACCGGCGCGGTGCGCAAGGGCGACCGGGCGCTGTACTACTGGATGTACCCGAACTTCATGATCAACTGGTACGAGGGCGTGATGGACACCAACCTGGTGTACCCGCGCGGGGTGGACCAGACCGAGGTGATCTTCGACTTCTGGTTCGCCGACGTGTCCGAGGCCGCGCGGGCGCGCAACCGCGCCAGCATCGACGTCGGCAACCGCATCCAGGACGAGGACACCGACATCTGCAAGTCGGTGCAGCGCGGCCTGCGCTCGCGCGCCTACCAGACCGGCCGCCTGGTGCCGCGGCGCGAGGCCGGCGAGCACCTCTTCCACCGCCTGCTGCACGCCGACTTGAAGGATGGGTTGCCGCGGTAGGTCGTGCCCATCGCGCGCAGAGCGCGCTCCTACAAGGCGAGGCAATGTAGGAGCGCGCCCTGCGCGCGATCACCGCCACGGAACACGATTCCGCGTGTTCGTGCGGGACAGGGGCGAGATCGGGGTGCCGCGGTCGCGCACAAGGTGCGCTCCTACAACACGGCGCGAGGCCCTGTAGGAGCGCACCTTGTGCGCGACCGCGGACTTCGCACCGCCGTGACCTCCGATCAGGCGCCCGCCCCCAGCACCACCCGCGCCGCATTGCGCCCCGCAGCGCCGCTGATGCCGCCACCGCCATGCGTGCCGCTGCCGCCGAGGTAGAAGCCGTCGATCGGGGTCGTGTGCGCCGACCAACCGGCGATCGGGCGCAGGATGAAGAGCTGGTCGAGGATCAGCTGGCCGTGGTTGAGGTCGCCCTCGGCCAGGCCCCAGGTTGATTGCAGGTCGGCGGGCGTGATCGAGCGCACCTGGCGCACCGAGGCCGCGAAACCGGGCGCATGGGCCGACAGGGTGTCGGTCGCGATCCGCTCCATCTGCGCGCGCGCGTCCGCCCAATCGCCCTGCCGCAACGCGAACGGTGCGAACTGGAAATGCGCGGAGACCACGTTCCCGCGCGTGGTGATTTCGAGGTACGGCTGCGCCGACAGCTCGCCGTACTTGGCCGCGTCGAAGGCGCGTTCGAGGTAACGGATCGATGGCGCCACTGCCAGCGTGCCCTCGGGCA
>JAGOEZ010000128.1:2198-7440 GCA_017997455.1 Lysobacterales bacterium
GCGTCCATGAAGGCGACGAACTCGGGCCAGCGTTCGGCGTCGCGCGCGGAGTACGGGCGAATCGCTTCGCGCGCGGCCGCATCGGCGCGCAGCGCCAGGCGACCCCCATCGGGCAGCAGCGACACATAGGACGCGTGGGTGTTGGCGCCATCCGGGGAGAGGCCCAACTCGCGCGCGATGTCGGGCCGCAGGCTGCCGCCGGCGTGCAACGGGTCGAGCCCGAAGCCCTCGCCCCACGACTCGTTGGCGAGCTGGCCGCCGGCCACGTCACGCCGTTCGAGTACCAGCACCTTGCGTCCCGCCTTGGCGAGCATGGCGGCCGCGACCAGGCCGTTGTGGCCGGCGCCGATGACGATGACGTCGTAGCTTGTTGCCATCGCCGTCACTTCCAGTCCTTGAGCACTTCCTGCGCGGCCAGCTTGCCCGCCGCGCCCATCACGCCGCCGCCCGGATGGGCGCCGGAGGCGCCGAAGTAGTAGCCCGGCAGCGGCGTGCGGAAGTCGGCCCATTGCGGCGCCGGGCGCAGGAAGAACAACTGGTGCAGCAGCAGTTCGCCGTGGAAGATGTTGCCGCCGGTGATGCCGGCGATGCGCTCGATGTCCTTGGGCGTGATGACCTGCTTGCCGACGATGGCGCGGCGGATGTTGGGCGCGTACTGCTCGATGGTCGAGATCACGGTCTCGCCGAAGGCCTCGCGCTTGGCGTCGTCCCAGCCGCCGTCGATATCGTAGGGCGCGTACTGCACGAAGCAGGACATCACGTGCTGCCCCGGCGGCGCCATGTCGCGGTCGATCATCGACGGGATCACCATGTCGATGTAGGGGCGCTCGGAGAACTGCCCGTACTTGGCCTGGTCGTAGGCGCGCTCGATGTACTCCATGCTCGGGCTGATCGAGATCGCGCCGCGGTGCAGCGGGCCCGGGCCGGGCAGGCAGGTGAAGTCCGGCAGCTCCGACAGCGCGATGTTGACCTTGCCGGAGGAGCCACGCACGCGAAAGGCGCGGATCGCCTGGGTGAACTCGTCGGGGAAGTGCTTGCCCTCGACGAAGCCCAGGAAGGTGCGCTTGGGATCGGCCGCCGACATCACCACGTTGGCCGCGAACTCGTCGCCGTTCTCCAGGGCAACGCCGGCCGCGCGGCCGTTCTTCACGATCACCTGCTTGACCGCCGCATTGGTGCGGATTTCCACGCCCAGCGCGCGCGCCGAGCTTGCGATCGCCGCGGTCACGCCGCCGGTGCCGTTCTTGGCGAAGCCCCAGGCGCGGAAGGCGCCGTCGATCTCGCCCATGTAGTGGTGCAGCAGCACGTACGCGGTGCCCGGCGAATGCGGCCCGAGGAAGGTGCCGATGATGCCGCTGGCGGATTTCGTGCCTTTGAGCGGATCGAACTCGAACCACTCGTTCAGGAGATCGGCCGAGGACTGGGTCACCAGCTTGGCGATGCGGTACAGCTCCTTGTCCGAGAGGCTGCGCGCATAGGCGCCCAGCCGCAACAAGCCGCGCAGGTCGCGCAGCGACAGCGAGGAGGGATCGGGCGGCACCAGGCCGATCACCGGCTTGATCGCCTTGGCCGCGCGCGCCATCACGCGCGAATACTCGTCCGCGGCCTCGGCATCGCGCGGCGAGTGGCGGTAGATCTCGCGCCGGGTCTGGTCGTGGTCCTCCCAGCCCGCCAGGTAGTCGCCGTTGGCCAGCGGCGTGACCGTGCTGGGCAAGGGCAGGATCTTGAGCCCGTGCCGCGGCAGTTCCAGATCGCGGATGATCTCGGGCCGCAGCAGGCTCACCACGTAGGAAAATTCGGTGAATCGGTAGCCCGGGAAAATCTCCTCGGTCACCGCCGCGCCGCCCACGATCTCGCGCCGCTCGAGCACCAGCACCTTCTTGCCGGCGCGGGCGAGGTAGGCCGCGGCGATGAGCCCATTGTGGCCGGCGCCGATCACGATCGCGTCGTAACGCGCGGTGCCCACGGTCGTGCTGCTCATTTCTTCGCCTTGCGCGGCTTGTCGGCCACCGGCGTCGATTTCTTCCACTCCGGGTCGTAGAACGGCAGCTTGACCACGATGCCCGGTGCCTGGCGCCGATGGTGTTCCACCGTGATCTCCATCGACAGCGCCGTGCCGGGTGCGTAGTGCGGGCGTTGCAGGTGCACCAGCGCGATGTATTTCTTGAGCACCGGCGACCAGGTGCTGGTCGAGGCATAGCCGACCTGCTGGCCGCCCGCGGTGACCGGCAGGCTGCCGCGCATGGCCATGGCCGGGATCTGCGGCGGCAGGCCGACTTCGGCGAATATCCGCTCCATGCCCTCCCACGCGATCTCCAGGCCCATCAGCTTCCAGGCCGGGCCGTCGCGCTGCTCGCGCTCGAGCGCCCGGCGGCCGACGAAATAGCCTTCCTTGTCCAGGCTCACCGCCCAGTCGAGCCCGAGCTCGTAGGGCGTGGATTTCTGCCCGTCGATCCAGGCGTGGTTGGCCGGGTTGTAGTCGACCTCGATCATGAAGAGGCCGGCCTCGACCCGCGCCATGTCCATGGCGAGGATGCCGCAGGGCACCAGGCCATGGTCGTCGCCGGCCACGAACAACGCGTCCCAGATCGCGAGCGCGTCGGCGTTGTCCATCCAGATCTCGAAGCCGAGGTCGCCGGTGTAGCCGGTTCGCGAGATGGTCACCGCGTGGCCGGCCAGCGTGTTCTCCATCAGGCGGAAGTACTTGAGCGAGTCGAGCGACTTCGCGCAGCAGCGGTTGAGGATCGCGCGCGCCTTGGGACCCTGCAGGCTCAGCGCCGCGACCTGGTCGGTGACCTCGGTGACCTTGACGTCCATGCCGACCGCATTCATTGCCAACCAACGCAAAGACGGCTCCGCCGAGGTCATGCGGAAGCGTTGCTCGGCGAGGCGCGAGACGGTGCCGTCGTCGAGCATCTTGCCCTCGTCGTCGCACCAGCCGGTGTAGTAGACCTGCCCCACCGCCATCTTGAGCACGTCGCGGGTCGTGATCCGGTGCAGGAGGCGCGCGGCGTCGGGCCCCTCGATGAGGTACTTCATCAACGGGGTGACGTCGATCAGCGCCGCCGCGTTGCGGATCGCCCAGTACTCGCGATCGAGCCCGAGGTCGTAGGAGCCGACCGTGATATAGCCGGCCCAGCGCCGGTAGTTCTGCGGCAGGCTCAGGCGCGAGATGCGCTCGTGGAAGGGCGTGCGCTTGAGTTCCTGCAGGCTCATCGGCGGTCGATCATGGCAGTGTGCGGTGCGGCTCAGGCCGGCGCGACCGGCACGCCGGCGGCGTCGCGCGCGCGACGCCAGCGCATCGCCCAATATACCGGCAGTCCCGCCGCGGCGAGTGCCAGCGCCCACAGCAGCGATTCGGTGCCGATGCCGATGATGGCGAACACGGCGTAGCCGGCGCCGAGCAGGCCCAGTGGCAACAGGCCGCGCGCGGCTGCCGGCCCGCGCTTACGCCACATCACCACCAGGGCCAGCGCGCAACCCAGGTACAGCGGCAGGTTGGCCGCCGTCACCACCGTGGTCAGGAACACGAAGCCCTGCACCAACGACTTGCTGTAGCTCATCAAGACCATGGCGGAAGCCAGCAGGCCGCTCACGACCAACGCCGTCATCGGCGCGCCATGGCGATTGCGGCGCGCGAACAGCGCCGGCAGCACGCCGTGGGCAGCCATGGTGGCCGTGAGTTCCCCGGTCAGCAGGGTCCAGCCGTTGAGCGCGCCGATGCCGCTGATGATCACGAACAGCGCCAGCCAGCGGCCGCTGCCGGCGCCGAGCATGTGGTCGAGCAGCGCGACGAAGGGCGCCGAGGATTTCGCCAGTTCATCCTGGGGGATCAGCAGCATCGGAATGGTCGAGACGATGATGTAGACCACCGCGGCGATCAGGGTCCCGACCAGCGTCGCCCGCGGGATGGTGCGGCCCGGATCCCGCACCTGCCCCGCCGGCACCGAGGCCGACTCGAGGCCGAGCATGGCGAAGAGCGCGATGGTGGAGGCCGCCATCGTGTCGTGCAGGGTGATGGGCGTCGTCGGCAGGCTGCGCACGTAGGATGCGGGCTCGGTCAGCAGCCACCATGCGCCCAGCCCGATCACCACCACCATCGGCACCAGCTTGAGCACCGTGGTCACGACCTGCACGCCGCCGCCCGTGCGCGCGCCGAACAACGACACCACCACGAAACACCACACGAGGCCGAGCGCCGCGATCGCGGTCGGCACCGCGACGAAACCCGGGAACAGCGCCACCAGGTAACCCACCACGCCCACCGCGAGCGTGGCGTTGGTGATCCAGAGCGATATCCAGTAGCACCACAGGGTCATGAAGGCGATGCCCTCGCCGAAGTGGTCGCGCATGTAGGCGTAGGGCCCGCCCGCGTGCGGGAACTCGCGTGCCAGGCGCGCGAAGACCCGTGCCAGCACCAGGCAGCCCGCCAGCGTGATGACCCAGCCGATGGTGGCGTTGAAGCCGTAGGGCGCGAGCCCCGCGGGCAGCAGGAAGATGCCCATGCCGATGATGTTGCCCACCACCAGCGCGGTGCACATCCAGAAGCCCAGCGCGCGCTGGGGTGCGCCGCGCGAGTCGTGACTTGCTTGAGGCACGGGTTGGGTCATGGCGATTCCGTACCCTCATCCGGCGCTTCGCGCCACCTTCTCCCGGCGAGAGAAGGACTCCTGGCATCGGCTGCGGAGATCTCCCCTCTCCCCCCGGGAGAGGGGTCGGGGGTGAGGGTCCGTGGCTCGCGCAAACCTACGCTGCGCACCACGCGGCCAGCCTGGATCACGCCACGCACGTCCTCCAGGACGCGCACGTCGACCAGTGGATCGCCCGCCACTGCGATGAGGTCGGCGCTGCGCCCGACCGCGATGCTGCCGAAGTCCTTCTCGTGGCCAAGCAAGCGCGCGGAATCCAGCGTGGCGGAGCGGATCGCCTGCAGGGGCGTCATGCCGTAGCGGACCATGTAGCGAAACTGGTTGGCGTTGCGGCCGTGCGGGTAGACGCCGCTGTCGGTGCCGTAGGCGATGCGCACGCCGGCGCGCACGGCCTTTTCGAAGGCGGCGCGCTGGGTGTCGGTGGTCTCGCGGTTCTTGCGCAGGATCTCCGCCGGCCAGCCGTCGCGCTTGCCGATCTCGGCGATGTAGTCGCCGTTGTAGATGTCGGCCACCAGCCAGGTGCCATGCTTGACCATCAAAGCGATGCCCTCGTCGTCGAGGTACGAGGCATGCTCGATCGAGCGCACGCCGGC
>JAGOEZ010000129.1 GCA_017997455.1 Lysobacterales bacterium
TGCGCTTCGGCCTGCAGCATGCGCGGGTGGTCTGGTCGGCGGCGCTCCCGCACCTGGCGGCGAGCCCGACCCGGAGCGTGCCCGAAGACGTCCTGCGCTCGCGCGAGCAGATCCTGGTCCAGGGCCTGGAGACGCCCGGCAGCACCGAGCTCGCCCAGCCCGACGTGCGCACCAGCGCCGTTCCGCTGGTGCCGCGTGGCATCGATGGCTGGGCCGGCCTGCTGTACGACCTGCCGCAGGGCGCGGCGCGCCCGGAGGGCGCGGATTGGGAGCTGTTCCGCGCCGACCTGGCACGGGCGCTGGCGGCTGCCCTGCGGGCCGAGCGGCTGCAACTCTCGGTGGAACGGCTGGAAAAGGCCGAGCAGCTGCAGCGTGCGCTCTACGCCATCGCCGACATGGCCAGTTCCGACCTCGACATGCCCGACATGCTCAAGGGCATCCACGAGATCGTCGGCACCCTGATGTACGCCGAGAATTTCTTCATCGTGCTGCACAGCGAGGCCAACCAGACCCTGCGTTTCATCTACTTCCGCGACTCGGTCGACCTGGTCAGCCCGGATCCCGACCGCGAGATCCCGGTCAGCGAGGTCGAGAACAGCGTGACCCTGGCCGTGATCCGCTTGCGGCGCTCGCTGATGGGCCCGTCCTCGGCCATCCGCGCCGAGTTCAACGTCGCGCGCGACGACCTGCTCGGGCCCGACAGCGAGGACTGGCTCGGCGTGCCGATGATCGCCGGCAGCGAAGTGCGCGGCGCGGTGGTGGTGCAGAGCTACGACAAGGCCGGGCGCTACACCGAGGAGCACCGCGCGCTGCTGGGCTATGTCGCGCAGCACATCCTGACCGCGCTCGAGCGCAAGCAGCACCAGGCCGAGCTGGAGGCGCGCGTCGCCGAGCGCACCGCGGAGCTGGGCCAGGCCAACCTGGTGCTGCGCGGCGAGGTCCAGGAGCGCCAGCGCGGCGAGCGCCTGCAGGCGGCGCTGTTCCGGATCGCGGAGCTGTCGAGCACCACCGACACGCTGGAATCGTTCTATGCCTCGGTGCACGCGATCGTCGGCGGCCTGCTCGATGCGCGGAATTTCTTCATCGGGCAGCTCTCCGATGACGGCACCGAGCTCGATTTCCCCTACTCGGTCGACGAACGCGACCCGTCGCGACCGCGCCGCCGCCTCGCCAACGGCCTGACCGAGTACGTGCTGCGCACCGCGCGCCCGCTACTGGCCAACCGCGAGGAGGTCGAGCGCCTGGCGGACGCCGGCGAGGTGCAGAGCTTCGGCGCACCCTCGGTATGCTGGCTCGGCGTGCCGCTGATGGTGGAGGAGCGCGCGGTCGGCGTGATCGCGGTCCAGAGTTATTCGCCCGACCACCTGTTCAGCAGCCGCGACCAGGAACTCCTGACCTTCGTCTCGTACCACATCGCCACCGGCATGGTGCGCAAGCGCGCGCAGGAGTCGCTGCGCCAGGCCTATGCCGAGCTCGAGCGCCGGGTCGAGGAGCGCACCGGCGAACTGGCCGAGACCAACCGCGAGCTGCGCGACCAGATCGGCGAGCGCGAGCGGGTCGAGATGCGGCTCAAGCACCAGGCCCTGCACGACGCGCTGACCGGGCTGCCTAACCGGGCCTGCCTGCTCGACCGCCTCGGCCAGGCCCTGATCCGCCATCGGCGCGACGACAGCCATCGCTTCGGCGTGCTGTTCCTCGACCTCGATCGCTTCAAGGTCGTCAACGACAGCGTCGGCCACCTGGTGGGCGACGAGATGCTCAAGGAGGCCGGCGCGCGCATCGCAGGCTGCCTGCGCGCGCCCGATACCGTGGCGCGCCTGGGCGGCGACGAGTTCGCGATCCTGCTCGAGGACCTGCACAGTCCGCAGGACGCGTTCACCGTGGCGCGGCGCGTGATCGAGGCCCTGTCGGAGCCGATGCGCGTCGCCGGCAAGGAGCTGTTCACCTCGGCCAGCATCGGCATCGCCGTCGGCCACCCGCGCTACACCCGCGCCGAGGAACTGCTGCGCGACGCCGACGTCGCCATGTACCGGGCCAAGGCCAAGGGCCGCCAGCGCTTCGAGCTGTTCGACGAGCAGTTGCACACCGAGGCGCTCAAGCTGCTCGACCTCGAGGGCGACCTGCGCCGTGCCATCGCGCGCAGCGAATTCGAGCCGCACTTCCAGGCCATCGTGCGCCTGTCGGACGGCGGCGTGGTCGGCTACGAGGCGCTGCTGCGCTGGCGCCACGCCGAGCGCGGCATGCTGCTGCCGGGCGACTTCCTCGCGGTGGCGGAGGAGAACGGCAGCATCGAGCAGATCGACTGGCAGATGTTCGACCTCACCTGCCGCGAGATCCCGCGCCTGTGCGCCAACGGCGCCTATGTCTGCATCAACGTCTCGGCGCGGCATTTCCGCAGCCCCGACCTCGACGAGGCGGTGCTGGCCCTGCTGCGCGTGCGCGGCATCGAGCCGACGCTGCTGCGGCTCGAGGTGACGGAGGGCGCCTTGCTGGACAATCCCGACCAGATCCGCCGCGTGCTGCAGCGCCTCCGCGACGCCGGCGTGCTGTCGCAGCTCGACGACTTCGGCACCGGCTACTCGTCGTTGTCCTACCTGCACAAGTTCCCGATCCAGTCGCTCAAGATCGACCGCTCCTTCGTGGCCGACCTGCGGCCGGGCGAAGCCGGCGGCAGCGCCGCCGTGGTGCGCGCGATCGTGACCCTGGCCGGCGCGCTCGGCCTCGAGGTCATCGCCGAGGGCATCGAGACCCTGGAGCAGCGCGACGCGCTGGTCGAACTGGGCTGCAGCCTGGGCCAGGGCTTCCTCTATGCCTATCCGCGCCCCGCCGACGAGGTGCTGCTGCAGCCGGCCCTCGGCCTCGGACTCGGGCCGGCAACGCCCGGGCAGGCCTGAGCGCGGCGCCACGCCCCGCTCGCCGCTCAGCGGCGGACGTCGAAGCGCCGTTCGCCGAGGAAGGCCTCGACGTCGGCAATGCCGGCGAGGTTGAAGTCGCCCGGGATCGAGTGCTTGAGGCAGGCGCAGGCGAGGCCGAAGCGCAGCGACTCCGCCTCGTCCTGGCCGCTGCGCAGGCCGTGCAGCAGGCCGGCGGCGAAGGCGTCGCCGGCACCGATGCGGTCGACGATCGGCGTGATGGCATGCGCTTGCGTGGCGACCTCGTGCTCGCGGGTGATCAGCTGCGCCGACAACTCGTGGTGGTCGACGCTGTGCTGCGCGCGCACGGTGGTCGCCATGCGGCGCAGGCGCGGAAAGGCGGCGAACGCGGCCTGCGCGGCGGCCGTGTTGCGCTGGGTGGCCGGCAGCGCATCGAAATCGCGCCCCAGGACCACCGCGATGTCGCGGTGGTCGGCGAACAGCAGGTCGACATGGGCGAGGATGCCGCGCAGGATCGCGGGCGCGTCGGCGTCCCACGCCGCCCACAGCTTCGGGCGATAGTTGCCGTCGAAGGAAACCGTCAGGCCGCGCTCGCTGGCCATGCGCACCGCGCGCAGCGTGGCGGCGGCGGCCGCGGGGCCCAGCGCCGGCGACACGCCCGACACATGCAGGGTGCCGGCGTCGCGCAGCAGCGCGTCCCAGTCGTGGAAATCCGCCGGCGCCAGCGCGAAGGCGGAGCCGGCGCGGTCGTACAGCACTTCGCTGGGGCGCTGGATCGCGCCGGTGGCCAGGAAGTAGAGGCCCATGCGGCCCGGCGCGAACGCGACCCCGCGCGTGTCCACGCCGTGGCGACGCAACTCGCCGACGGCAGCGATCCCCAGCGCGTTGCGCGGTACCGCGCTCACCATGGCCACGTCGTGGCCGAATCGCGCCAGCGACACGGCCACGTTGGCTTCGGCGCCGCCGACGTGGACGTCGAGGCGCGGCGACTGCAGCAAGAGTTCCCGCCCGGGCGCTGCCAGCCGCAGCAGCAACTCTCCAAAACAGACGATGCGACCGGTCATCGGGGCCTCCGGGGGGCTGCGGGGACCCGAAGCCACGCGGCGATCAGGGTCGGTGGGGTGATGTTACGGAAACGTCTTGTTGCTGCACCGCGGTATTTGCTAGGCTCCAATGCCACCGGTGTCAACGAGTCGTCCGCGACTGAATGATACCGGTGTCAATCAGCCGACGCGAGCCGGACGCCAAGCCGGCCCAACCGACGAGGGGAGGGGATACCAGATGAGCGCGCGCGCCAGCGGAATTCGTGGTCCAGTGACGGCATTGTTGTCCGCGGCGATCGCCGTGGCCCTGAGCACCGGCGCCTTTGCGGCGGCTGCACCCACCAGCACGGCGACCGCCAGTACCGAGGCGACGAGCGCCGACGGGGCCGCCGATGCCAGCGCGGTGGCCGCGGCCGATCCGGTGGTCGCGGTAGACGCGACGCCAGTCGCCGATCCGCAGCAGTCGACGCCGGCCGGCGACCCGACCGAACTCGACACGGTGGTCGTGACCTTCCGCGCCAGCCTGCAGAAGGCGATCGAGCTCAAGCGCGATGCGGTCGGCTCGATCGACGCGATCGTGGCCGAGGACATCGCCGACTTCCCGGACCTCAACCTGGCCGAGTCGCTGCAGCGCATCCCGGGCGTGAGCATCTCGCGCGACGCCGGCGAAGGCCGCAACATCTCGGTGCGCGGGCTCGATTCGAACTTCACCCGCGTGCGCATCAACGGCATGGAGGCGCTGACCACGACCGGCGGCACCGACAGCTCCGGCGGCGTCAACCGCGGCCGCGGCTTCGACTTCAACGTGTTCGCATCCGAACTGTTCAACAACATCATCGTGCGCAAGACCGCCTCGGCCGACCTCGAGGAGGGCTCGCTCGGCGCCACCGTCGACCTCAACGTGGCCCATCCCTTCGACTACGAGGGCGCGACCCTGCTGATGTCCGGCCAGGCCGGCTACAACGACCTGTCGGAGGACTGGGATCCGCGCGGCGTGCTGCTGATGAGCAACACCTTCGCCGACGGCACCTTCGGCGCGCTGCTCTCGCTGGCCTACACCAAGCGCAACCTGGTCGAGGAAGGCCACAGCACGGTGCGCTGGGACGGCGGCACCAGCAGCGGCGGCTTCTCCGCCACGTCGCCCTTCGCGCCCGCGCGCCTGGCCACCACCTTCCACCCGCGCATCCCGCGCTACGGCACGCTCGGGCACGAGCAGGAGCGCCTCGGCGTGACCGGCTCGCTGCAGTGGGAGCCGGGTTCCGACACGCTGTTCACGATGGACGCGATGTACGCCGATTTCGACGCGACCCGCACCGAGGACTTCCTCGAGGCGATCTCGTTCAGCCGCACCGGCGCCAACGGCAAGCCGCAGACGGTGGTGCTGGACGGTTTCGTGGCGCCCGACGGCGACCTCGAGTACGGCCTGTTCGACAATGTCGACATCCGCTCCGAGTCGCGCTACGACGAGCTCGAGACCAACTTCACCCAGATCAGCCTCAACGGCCAGCACAACTTCAGCGACAGCTTCCGCATCAACGGCCTGTGGGGCTACTCGAAGTCCGAGTTCGACAACCCGATCCAGACCACGATCACGATCGATCGCGCCAATACCGACGGCTACAGCTGGGACTACCGCGGCGACGACCGCCTGCCGGGGCTCGACTACGGCTACGACGTCACCGACCCGGCCAACTGGGCCTTCGCCAACGGCCAGTCGGAAATCCGCCTGCGCCCGCAGAGCTCCGACAACACCTACAACACCTTCTCGCTCGACGGCGAATGGAATGTCACCGATTCCATCGCGCTCAAGGGCGGCTTCCTGTGGAAGAAGTACGAGTTCGAGACCAGCGAGATCCGGCGCCTGTCCGAGACCACGGTGCCGAACCTGCCGGCCGGCACCACCCTCGAGGAACTCACCCGCCTGCTGGATTTCGGCGCCGACCTCGACCTGCCCGCGGGCACCGACACCACCTGGCTGGCGCCGGACATCGACGCCTTCGCGCGCCTGTTCGACATCTACTGCAACTGCGGCGCCTTCACCCTGAGCAACCGCCAGTCGCTGGGCAACAACCGCAGCGTCGAGGAAGAGGACACCGGCGGCTACCTGCAGATGGACTGGAACACCGATTTCATCGGCCGCACGCTGCGCGGCAACCTCGGCATCCGCTACGTCGACACCGACCAGACCTCCAGCGGCTTCGCCGTGGTCAACAACACCCCGGTGCCGGCCACCGTCGAGCGCAGCTACGACGACTGGCTGCCCTCGCTCAACATGGCCTGGGATCTCACCGACGAGCTGGTGTTCCGGCTCGGCGCGGCCGATGTCATGGCGCGCCCCGCGCTCGGCAACCTGACCCCGGGCGTCACCGTCAGCGTCAGCGGCGGCAATCGCACCGTCAACGGCGGCGATCCGAACCTGGACCCGTTCCGGGCCAAGACCGCCGACCTCGGGCTGGAGTGGTATTTCGCCGAGGAATCGCTCCTGTCGCTGGCCTGGTTCTACAAGGACATCGACACCTTCGTGCAGACCTCGCGCGAGACCCGGCCGTACAACACCTCCGGTTTGCCCGACAGCCTGCTGATCGGCACCGGCGCGCAGCCCACCGACGACTTCACCTTCAACATCCCGGTCAACACGCCGGGCGGCGACCTGCGCGGCTGGGAGTTCGCCTACCAGCAGCCCTTCGTCTTCCTTCCGGGCTTCTGGAAGGACTTCGGCATGCAGTTCAACTACACGTATGTCGATTCGGAGATCCAGTACGTGACCTCGGCCGGCGTGCCGTCCTTGTCCACCGACCTGACCGGACTGTCGAAGAACGCCTACAACCTCACGCTGTACTACGAGAACCCGAAGTTCAGCGCGCGCGTCTCGGCCGCTTACCGCGACGATTTCCTTACCACGGTGCCGGGCCGCAACAACAACGACGTGGAGGGCACGGCCGAAACGCTCAACGTCGATGCCTCGATGTCGTATCGCTGGAACGACCACCTGGAGCTGACCTTCGAGGGCATCAACCTCACCGACGAGTACAGCGACCAGTGGGTGAGTTCCAGCGCCGACCGCGTGTCGGTCTACCACCACACGGGTCGGGTCTACCTGTTCGGGTTCCGCTACCAGTTCTGACGGTTGCGGCATGTTGCGGACGCCATCGCGGGGCCGGCATGACGCCGGTCCCGCGAGTCCGCGGACCTGATCGCGGGCCGGCAGCCGCCCGGGAGCGCCCATGCACCGACGCCAGTTCCTGACCGGAGCCGCCGCATTGGCTGCGGTCCCGCTGTCCGCGCGACTGGCGACGGCCGCCGAGCTGCCTTTCGACGCAGTGGTCACTCGCGACACTGCGCCTGTCGATGGCGTCCCGGCCTACGACTCGGTGGCGGCGGCGATCGCCGCTGCCCCGCGCGAGCCGCGGCGGGCCTTTCGCATCTCGGTGGCGCGCGGCCGCTGGCACGAGAAGCTGGTGATCGACCGCCCCGCGATCGAACTGCTTGGAGACCCGCGCGG
>JAGOEZ010000130.1 GCA_017997455.1 Lysobacterales bacterium
CGCCGCGGCAAGGTCTTCGTGATCTGCAAGTCGAATCCCCGCTTCAAGGCGCGCCAGCGCTGAGGCGCTCGCGTCCACGGACGCGGTGCAAGAAGGCCGGCAGAGATGCCGGCCTTTTTCTTTGGTGCTTCGGCCGCGATGGGCCTGGGTCGCCTGTCAGAATTGCTGGGCGTAGCGCAGGTACCAGAAGCGCCCCGGGATGTCGTAGGCCGGGTCGAAGTTGTTGATGAAGGTCGAGTACGAGACCGGCGGATCCTCGTCGAAGAGGTTGTTGATGCCGGCGGTGATGCGCCCGTTCCAGGGCGTGTTCCAGGTGGCCTGCACATCGGTGTACAGCGTCGAGCCCAGGCTGTTCACGGGGGCGTAGGTACTGACGCCCCCGATCTCCACGAAACGATCCGGATCCGAGCAGGGATTGGCGGTCGGGCTTCCGGCATCACCGAGCAGGCGCGCCAGGTTGGCGGCGGCGGTGCAATCCTCGTCCAGTGCGGACAGGTACCGGAAGCCCACGCGCGCGCCCCAGTCGGCATGTTCCCAATCGAGGTTGAGGTTGGACTTCCAGCGCCAGATCGCGAAAGTCGTGCCGAAGTACTCGCCGCTCACGTTGCCGCCCTCGGGCTGGCCCACGTCGCCGTAGTACGACACGTAGGCATTGTCCCAGTTGGCGTTGAACTGGCCCCAGCGGCTGTCCCAGCGATAGTTCAGGCTCAGGTCGTAGCCTTCGGTCTCGGTGCCGTCGGGCAGGTTCTGGTTGTTGGTCAGCAGCGCGGCGATAGTGCCGTCGGGCAGGCGCGTGATATTGGCGCAATTGCCGAGCTCGCCGTTGGTGTAGCAGTCGAGCAGCACGAAGCCGGCCGTGGGCCGCGAGATCGCGTTCTCGATCTCGATGTTGTACCAGTCGAGGTAGACGTCGAGCCCTGACGCCCAATCCGGGCTGTAGACCAGGCCCAGGGTCTTGCTGGTGGCAAACTCCGGCTGCAGCAGCGGATTGCCGCCGACGGTCGAACGCGCCTGGCCACCCGAAGGCTCGTAACCGGGCGGCACCGGCGGCAGCGCGCCGATGCCGTTGCGGCAGTTGGCCAGCGTGACCCCTTGCGGATTCGAGCTTTCGGCGCAGGGATCGGTGACGTCGGGAAAATTGTCGGAGGCGCCGAGGAACAACTCGCTGACCGAGGGCGCGCGGAAGCCGCGCGACCAGTTGCCGCGCACCAGCAGGTCGTCGACCGGCTTCCAGCGCAGGCCGGTCTTCGGGTTGGTGGTGTCGCCGAAGTTCGAGTAGTCCGAGTAGCGCGCGGCCAGGGAGATCTCGAGCACCTGGGCGAAGGCCAGGTCCTTCAGGACCGGAACGTTGAACTCGGCGTAGAACTCGTCGAGCGAGAAACCGCCGTTGGTCGGTTGCGCCGCGCTGCCGGTGGTCGCGCCCGATGCGGTGATCGCGTCGGGCAGGAAGTAACCCTGCTCGCGGCGGTATTCGTAGCCAGCGGCGAAGCCCAGCGGGCCGGCCGGCAACTCGAACAGGTCGCCGGTGATGTTCGCGGTGTAGTCGTAGAGTTCCTTGTTGGTTTCGTCCTTGAGCGTGACGCCGGTGAAATCGGCCATCTCGCGGGTGAAGGCGTCCGGCCCGCCGAACAGGTCGACAGGCACGCAGCCGGCAAGCACCGCGGCTGCCGTGCCGCAACGCGGCGTGCCGGAGGCGTCGATGAACGAAGGACCCAGGCCTTGCCGCAGCCGGTTGAGGTCGAACTGGCCGAAGGTGACGTCGCGCAGTTCGTTGTCCGAGTAGATCGCGTTGAGGTCCCATCCGAATGAGCGGTTCCACAGCTCGAAGACCCCATCGAACCCGCTGCCGAAGTAGAAGGTGTCCGCATCCTGGTTGAAGGAACGGCGCTGCAGCGTGTTGCGATACTGCGCGCGCGTGATCTCGACGCCGAAGGGGTTGTAGAGATTCTGCGGCGAGACCGTGACGGTGTTGCCGAATATCGGCCCCAGCGCGAAGCCGATCGGCGCCAGCAGTTGCTCCGACTTGCGCTCGTTGACCAGGATCGTGGTGTTGAAGCCGATCGCGTCGGTGAGCTGGTAGCGGCCCTGGGCGAACATACTGCTGCGCTCCTGCGGGGTCAGCAGGTAGTTGTCCGGCACGTAGTTGAACCCGTCGGTCGCGGCATCGTAGGGGCGGAAGTCGCCGGGCGAGGTTCCCGGGCGGCCCGGAATCAACACCACCGTGGCCGGAATGCCGGCGCCGTCGAAGCGGCCGAAGGGCGTGGTCGACGAGGCGCCGGCGTTGACGTTGTTGCCCGGGAATCCATAGGCCGGCACTGCGGAGATCTCGCGGTCGCCGGCGAATATCGGTTCCTGCTTCAGGTACGAGGCGTTGATCACGATGTTGGCGCGATCGGTGGTCGAGCCGAGGGTGAAATCGTAGGCCTGGGTGCGGCCGTCGCCCTCGCCGTTCCCGCCCAGGTACGCCGTGGCCTCGGCGCCCTCGTAGACGTCGCGGGTGGTGATGTTGACTACGCCCGCGATCGCGTCCGAACCGTAGATCGCCGATGCGCCGTCCTTCAGGACTTCGACGCGCTCGATGGCCGGGAGCGGGATGGTGTTGAGGTCGACCGCGCCATCGAGCGTGGTCACCCAGCGCCGGCCGTTGACCAGCACCAGGGTGCGATTCGAGCCCAGGCCGCGCAGGTCGACCCGGGTCTCGCCGTTGCCGCCATTGTTGAATGCGGTATTGAGCGCCGCGCCGTTGCTGACCAGCTGCTGCAGGATGTCGCCGACCGAGGTCAGGCCGGTCTTCAGCAGTTCGGCGCGCTCGATCACGAGTACCGGCTGCGAGGTTTCGCTGTCGGTGCGCTTGATGCGCGAACCCACCACGGTGATGGTGGCCAGTGGTTCGGCATCGTCCTGTGCCATCACTGGCGTGGCGGTCGTCGTTGCGGCCGTGGCGCAAATCGCGGCGCGCACTGCTGCGGCCAGGCCGGTCGCATTCATGCGATCGTTGGTCATCGACGCCTGCCTGGACAAGTTGTCCCTCCGGGCAACTGTCGCAAGGCCGGCATCGATCGGTCAATGCCCGCGTCGCAACGGGCGTACTGCTGGCAGCGCACCGTCAGCGCGCGACGAAGGCACCCAGTCGTGGCCCGGGCGTGAAGCCCGGAAACACGCGCGCGAGATCCGATCCGCCCATGCGCTTCTCGATCAACTCCGACAACACCGTGCGGTAGTCGGTGGTGATGGCGAGGTCGCCGCGATAGAGCTGGTTGTCGGCCAGGCCGGGCCAGTTGCGGTACACGTTGCGGCCGTTGACCCCGCCGCCGAGCAGGAACATGCCGTAGCCCGAGCCATGGTCGGTGCCGCGCGAGGCGTTCTCCTGCGCGCGCCGGCCGAACTCGGTCATGGTCACCACGGTCACCCCGGCCATGCGTGGGCCGAGGTCGGCATCGAAGGCGGCCAGGCCGCGGCCGAGGTCGTCGAGCAGCGGTGCCAGTTCCGCGACCAGGTTGTCGTGGTGGTCCCAGTTGCCGATGTCGACGCTGGCGACCCGCAGTCCCACGTCCGCCTTGACCAGCTGCGCCACCTGGCGCAGCTGCGCGCCGAACGCGGTGGCCGGATAGACAGCGCCATTCTCGAGCGGGTACTGGCCAGGATCTACCAGCGCCAGTTCGTCCACTGCGGCCAGGGCCCGGCGCGAACTCGACGCCAGCACCGTCCCGGCGTCGTAGAGCCGGGCGAAGGTGTCCGCGATGGCGCGCCCGCGAGGCGACTCGCTCTGCAACGCGAACTCGTCGAAGGTACTGAGTCCAATCACCGGGGCGGCGCCGCGCAGCGCGTACGGCACCGCGGCGCCGATGCCCACCGCCTCGAAGGTGCGGGTGACGCCGGAGATCTCGAGGAAACGGTTGAGCCAGCCGCTGGAGACGCCGGCGTTCTGCAACGCCGCCCGCTCCATGAAGTCCTGGCAATCGAAGTGCGAGCGGCTGCTGAGCTGGAAGCCGGTCGCGTGCACCGCCGCCAGGCGGCCCGACTGGTACAGCGGCTGGAGCGGCGCCAGCGCCGGATTGAGGCCGAAGAATCCATCCAGGTCGAGCGCCGCGGTGGCGCCGCTGCCTGGCCGCGGCACGCCGATGTTCGGACGCAAGCGGTAGTAGTCGGCGTCGCCATGCGGCACCACGGCGTTGAGGGCATCCATGCCGCCACGCTGGAACACGACCACCAGCGTGTCGCCGCCCGCGGCCGCCTTGGCATCCTGCGCGAACACCAGGCGCGGCGCCAGCAACGGCAGCGCGGCGGCGCCAGCGGTGCGGAAGAAGTCCCTGCGCGTGACGTGCATGGCCGGGTCCTCAGCGGTACTGGAAATAGGCCGACCCGAGCAGCAGCCCGGCCAGTTCGCGCGCGCGCGCGAGCCGCGTGGCTTCGGGCAGCGGTCGATGCGGCAACTGGCGATTGGCGACGAAGGAAACCAGCGACGAGCGGTCGTTGGAAGCCAGCGGCCGGCGCAGGATGCGCTCGGCCATGCGGTCGACCAGTTCGAAGGGCGTGCGCGCGCCGCCGGCCAGCGCGGCGACGTCGACCACGATGCCGTTGTCCAGCGTGCCCTCGACCAGGCCGAAGCCGTAGTTCCAGCGATTGACCATGCCCGAGGTGTTGGTCCAGTAGTCGCGCGTGTCCGGGTAGCCGTCGGGCGTCGGCCACGAATAGTGCAACTGTCCGAGCGTGTTGAGCTGCGTGCCGATGACGCGCAGGTAGCTGCCGCCCGACAGCGCCGGCGCCAGCACCCGCAGCGTGGACATCACGTATTCCACCGGCCGCTTGAACTTGAGGTCGGCCGAGGCCTTGAACTCGGCCGAGCGCAGCAGCGTGCGCAGCATCGCGCGGATGTCGCCGCCGGTCTGGGTGTAGGTCGCCGCGACCGCGTCGACCAGCGTGCCGGGCGGCGTGTCCGAGACGAAGCGCCGGACCAGCTTGGACGCGAGGTAGCGCGCGGTGGAGGGGTGCGCGAGCAGGAGGTCAAGCACGCGGTCGCCGTCGGTCACGCCGCCGCCAGCCGCGATCGGATTGCCGAGCACGGTCTTGGCCTCGTAGTCGTGGGTCGCGCCGTAGAACAGGAACTCGATCTCTCCCGTGGCGCGGCCGAGCCCGTTGATGGTCCAGCCGGTGAAGCAGCGCGCCACCTCGCGCACGTCGGTCTCGGTGTAGCCGCCGGTGGCGCCCATGGTGTGCAGTTCGAGCAGTTCGCGGGCGTAGTTCTCGTTCGGGCCGGCAGCGATGTTGGTGTAGTTGTCGAGGTACCAGAGCATGGCCGGGCTGCGCGCATTGCCGCGCAGCAGGTCGCCGAAGCGGCCCATTGCATGGCGCCGGATCAGCTCGCGGTCCTCGACCGTCTTGAAGTAGCGCACCGGGCCATCGAGGTGCTGCACGCTGAAGTGGTTGGTCCAGAACTCGACCATGACCTCGTGCAGCTGGCGCGGGCTGTAGATCTGGCGCAGGAAGGTCGCGGCCCGCAGTTCGTCCACGGCCTGGTTCTGGCGCCCACTGCTGTTGGCGAGGTCGAGCAGCTGGCGGTTGCTCATCGCCAGGGTCGGCAGGCTGGTGGCCAGCAGCGACTCGAGCGGATCGTCGTCGATCGCGCCGTCGTCGAGCTGGTACTCGAGCCAGGCGTCGTAACCGAGCTGGCGGGCGACGTCGATCTCTTCCTGGCGCGCGCCGAAGCTGGTGCGGCCCGCCAACAGCGTGACCGCATCCGGTGGCGGGATGGTGGCATCGTCGAGCTTGTCGCCCACGGGCCAGCCCGACGGGGTGGCCGGGGTTCCGCCGGCAAGGCCGAGAATGGCTCGGCGCGCGTTCGACATCGAAATTTGCCCTCCCGGCCGCCAGTCAATGTGCGGGAATGGTACGCGCCGACCCTGCGCAGCGCCTGCCCTGATGCCACTCAACGCAGCCGCCAAGCGGCGGTTGACAACCGCCCCTCGGGGCCGGTCGTGAACGCGTCGATGGTACTGGCCGGTGCCTTCTGCTAGAAATCCATTCGGGACAGGGGCTTCCCGCCTTTCCGGAGGTTTCCCATGAAGATCGTTGCTCTCCTGGCCGCCACGCTGGCCGCCGGACTGTTGGTGCCGCCGTTGGCTGCGGCAGATACCCTGCTGATCAATCGCGTGCAACAGGAGGCGGGACAGCCCGTTCCCTCCCGCGGCATGAGCATGGACCAGGTGCGGGCGCGTTTCGGCGAGCCCGTCAGCGTCGCGGGACCGGTGGGCGGAGATCGCCCGCAGCATCCGCCGATCACGCGCTGGAACTATGCCGAATTCTCGGTCTATTTCGAGCGCAGCCTGGTGATCGACAGCGTGATCAACCGCGTGTCCGAGACCGAGAAGGGGCCGCGCCCGGCGCAGTGATGGCGAACGCACGCTGGCGCCTGCCGGCCGAGTGGGAGCCGCAGGACGGCGTGCTCCTGGCCTGGCCCCACGAGGGCACCGACTGGGCGGCGCGGCTGGCCGAAGTCGAGGGCAGCTACGTCGCCTTGGTGCGCGCCATCGCGGGCTTCGAGCCGGCCGTGGTCTGCGTGGCCGATGCCACGATCGAGGAACGCGCGCGCCGCCGGCTGGTTGCGGCCGGCACCCCGATCGAGCGCGTGCGTTTCGTGCGGGTCGAGTACGACGACACCTGGCTGCGCGATTCCGGGCCGATCACGCTGGTCGCGGGCGCGCGGCGGCGCCTGCTCGATTTCCGTTTCACCGGCTGGGGCGGCAAGTTCGGCGCCGAGCGCGATGATCTCCTGGTCGAGAACCTCGCCGCCCAGGGGTTGTTCGGCGCCAGCGAACGGCGCCGGATCGACTTCGCGCTCGAAGGCGGCGCCATCGACGCCGATGGCGCCGGCACCCTGCTGACCACCTGGCGTTGCCTGCACCAGCGCCATCCGCAGTTGAGCCGGGGCGAACTGCGCGAGACGCTCGCGCGCGAGCTCTGCGCCAGCCGGGTGCTGATGCTCGAGCGTGGCTGGCTCGAGGGCGACGATACCGACGCGCACATCGACACCCTCGCCCGCTTCGCCGGCAGCGCCCATATCGTGCACCAGCATTGCGACACCGCCGGCGACGTGCATTTCGAGGAACTGCGCGCCATGGCGGCGGAACTCGCCGGCTTCGTGCAGGCCGATGGACGGCCCTACCGGCTCACCGCCCTGCCCTGGGCACGGCCGATCCGCGCCGCCGATGGCCGCCGCCTCGCCGCGTCCTACGCCAATTTCCTGGTGATCAATGGCGCGGTCCTGATGCCGGCCTACGGCGACCCGGCAGACGGGCACGCGCGCGCCCTGCTGGCGCGCGCGTTTGCCGGGCGCGAGGTCGTGCCGGTACCCTGCCGGCCCCTGATCGAACAGAACGGCAGCCTGCATTGCGTGACCA
>JAGOEZ010000013.1:0-15080 GCA_017997455.1 Lysobacterales bacterium
TTCACGAGCTGGACCGACGCCTGGAGCTACCGCTGGAACGCGCAGGTCTTCGCCGCGCGCGGCTGGCTGGTGGCGATACCGAACTTCCATGGATCGATGGGGCGCGGCCAGGCCTATGCCGACGCCATCCTCGGCAACCACGGCGAGAAGCCGGCCGCCGACGTGCTGGCCCTGCTCGACGTGATGTCCGCGCGGCGCGACGTCGACGGCAGCCGCGCGGCGCTCGCGGGCGGCTCCTACGGCGGCTACCTCACCGCGCTGGTGACCGGGATGAGCCCGCGCTTCCGTGCCGCGATCGTGCACGCCGGCGTGTTCGACATCTCGGGCCAGTTCGCCTCCGACTCGACCTGGGACCGGCCGGCCAGCTACGGCAATGCGCCATGGACCGATCCGGTCGAGCTCGACCGCTGGTCGCCCAGCCGCTTCGTGCCACGGATGCAGACCCCGACCCTGGTGCTGCATGGCGAGAAGGACTTCCGCGTCCCGGTCTCGCAGGGCATCAACCTGCACGGCGCGCTGACCGGCAAGGGCGTGCCGGCGCGGATCGTGGTGTTCCCGGACGAGAACCACTGGATCATGCGGCCGCAGGCCTCGCAGTTGTGGCACCGGGAATTCTTCGCGTGGCTTGACCGCCATGCCGCTGCGAGCCCCAAGGAAGAGGCACAGACTGCGACCGCGCAATAGTCCTCTGTAGGAGCGCATCTCATGCGCGACCGCGGATTCGCAGGCCTCGGTCGCGCATGAGATGTGCTCCTACAGTGCCGGATCGGTTCGGGTGCCCCCGCCCGAAGCGAGGCCGCGACCGTCGGCATCCGCGTGACGGCGAGTTCCACGAATGTCTGAGCCGGCACGCGGATGGCGGCGGGCGCGGACCCCCACGGCTGCGGCTGGCGCGATCGGCGACGGCGCATCGCGCGCCGACGCAGGGCTGGGCTATCATCGAGGCCGTCGCGCGCGACCGGCACCGGCGCGGCGCGGATCCAGCGCGATTCCCTTCCAGCGAGGTCGGGTAGATGGCGGAGCGCTTCAAGATCGCGATCGTGGGCTCCGGCCCCGGCGGCAAGAGCGCCGCCGCGCATGCCGCCGAGCTCAACGTGCCGCACGTGCTGCTCGAGGCCTCGCCCTACCTCTCGTACACGATCTACCGCTACCAGAAGGGCAAGCACGTCATGGACGAGCCCGGCATCCTGCCGTTGCGCTCGCCCCTGCCCTTCAAGGCCGGCAGCCGCGAGTCGATCCTCGACGCCTGGAACGAAGGGGTGCAGAAGCTCGGCACCAACGTCCGCTTCGGCCACGAGGTCGAGAAGATCCAGAAGGGCGCCGGCGGCTTCACCCTGACCTGCGCCAACGGCACCAGCGTCGAAGCCGAGTTCGTGGTCCTGGGCATCGGCCTGCAGGGCAACATCCGCAAGCTCGGCGTGCCGGGCGAGGACCTGCCCTTCGTGCAGTACCAGCTCGACGACCCGGACGAGTACGAGGGCGAGACCATCGTCGTGGTCGGCGCCGGCGACGCCGCAATCGAGAACGCGATCGCGCTGGCCAAGCAGAACCAGGTCATCATCATCAACCGCAAGGACGAGTTTGCGCGGGCCAAGAAGGGCAACGAGCAGGGCATCCTCAAGGCGATCGAGGACGGCCGCGTCGAGTGCTACTACAACGCCGCGCCCGAGCGCGTCGACGCGCTGCCACAGGGCTCGCGCAAGAAGGGCCGCATGCTGCTCGCGACCAAGGACGGCAAGGCGCAGATCCTGCTCGACCGCGTGATCGGGCGCCTCGGCGCCACCGCGCCGCGCCAGGTGGTCGAAAGCTGGGGCGTGGTGTTCCCGAACAAGGACCCGGCCGCGGTGCCGGCGATCAGTCCCCAGTACGAGTCCAACGTCAAGGGCCTGTACATCGTCGGCGCGCTCGGCGGCTACCCGCTGATCAAGCAGGCAATGAACCAGGGCTACGAGGTCATCGAGTACATCCTCGGCCGCAGCGTCGAGCCGGCCGACGAGCCGCTGCTGCGGGACAAGTTCGCCGCGATGCCGGGCTTTCGCAGCGTCACCGCCGCGCTGGAACGCATCCAGGGCAACGTCAAGGTGCTGTCGCACATCACGCCGCTGCAGCTGCGCGAGTTCATGCTCGATTCCACCATCCAGGTGCCGCAGCCGGGCGAGGTCCTGTTCCAGCGCAACGACTACACCAACACCTTCTACACGATCGTCGACGGCGAGGTCTTCGTCCAGCTCGACGGCAACCGCCAGGTCGGGCTGCGGCGCGGCGAGTTCTTCGGCGAGATGAGCCTGATCTCCGGCCGGCGCCGCTCGGCCACCGTGGTCGCCGGCAACAACTGCGTGCTGATCGAGACGCCGCGCCGCTCGATGATCCGCCTGATCGCCTCGGTCGAGGCGGTCAAGCGCGACATCGACCGGGTCTTTATCGCGCGCGCGATCCAGACCCGTTTCGCGCCCGAGGCCAGCTACGAGCAGATCGCCGACGTGGTCGAGAGCGCCACCATCCAGCGCTACAAGGCCGGCGACGTGGTCTTCAACGAGGGCGAGGCCGGCGACTGCCTGCACCTGGTGCGGGTCGGCTCGCTGACCATCTCGCGCACCATCGGCGGCAAGGAGGTGGTGCTTTCCTACGTGCCGGCCGGCAACTACGTCGGCGAGATGGCGCTGCTGGGCGAAGGCAAGCGCACCGCGACCGCCAAGGCCGCGATCGCGACGGAGACGGTGCGCCTGGACGGCGCGGCCTTCAAGAAGCTGGTCCAGCGCAACCCGGTGCTGCGCCTGCGCCTGCAAGCCGAGTACCGCCAGCGCACCGCGGCCAACCTGCAGATGCAGGCGATGCCCTCGGGCGGCGACATCATCACCTTCCTGATCGGCCAGGGCGCGGGCGAGGCCACCGACATCCTGCTGATCGACGAGGCGCTGTGCGTGCGCTGCGACAACTGCGAGAAGGCCTGCGCCGAGACCCATGGCGGCACCTCGCGCCTGCGCCGCGAAGCGGGGCCGACCTTCGACAACGTGCACGTGCCGACCTCGTGCCGGCATTGCGAGCATCCGCACTGCATGAAGGACTGCCCGCCGGACGCGATCCACCGCGCACCCAACGGCGAGGTCTTCATCGCCGACAACTGCATCGGTTGCGGCAACTGCGAGCGCAATTGCCCCTACGGCGTGATCAAGCTGACCAGCAAGCCGAAGAAGAAGCCCGGCCTGCTGGCGTGGCTGATGTTCGGCGCCGGCCCGGGTCCGGGCGAGGCGCCGTACAAGAAGAAGAGCAAGGACGGCCCGCAGGAGGAGAAGAAGGCGGTCAAGTGCGACATGTGCAAGGACCTGCCCGGCGGCGCCGCCTGCGTGCGCGCCTGCCCCACCGGCGCGGCGATCCGCATTTCGCCCGAGGAGTTCCCGCAATATGCGCAGTCGCGGCGTTGAGGCCCAAGGCGTGACCAAATCCGGTTGCGATGCCCCTGTAGGAGCGCGCTCTGCGCGCGACCGGCGCCTATCGCGCGCAGAGCGCGCTCCTACGGGGCAGTGCATAGCGCGCGTAGAGCGGCAGGGCAGCTAGACCGTGCACCAGAGCTTCCTCACCCACGCCCGCAACCGCTACCTCTGGGTGGCGCTGTTCCTGCTGCTCGGTTCGCTCATCGCCTACGGGCTGCACGACCCGATCGGGCCGCCCAACGGCGGCACCTGGCTTGGCTACACCCTGGGCACCATCGGCGCGCTGCTGATCTTCTGGCTGATGCTGTTCGGCATCCGCAAGCGCACGTACTCGAACCGCGTCGGCACCCTGCGCGGCTGGCTCTCGGCCCACGTGTACCTGGGCACGGCGCTGCTCCTGATCGCCTTCCTGCACTCGGGCTTCCAGGTCGGCTGGAACCTGCACACGCTGGCGCTGGTGCTGATGATCGTGGTGATCTTCTCGGGCTTCTTCGGCGTCTACGCCTACCTGCGCTATCCGCACCTGATGACGCGCAACCGCGAGAGCGTGACCCGGCAGGCGATGCTCGACGAGATCAAGGAGATCGACCAGAACGCGCTGGCGCTGGCCGATGCCGTCGACCGCAAGCTGCACGCGATCGTGCTGCGCTCGGTCGACAAGACCCGCCTGGGTGGCGGGGTCTGGGCCCAGCTCAACTCGCGCGACGGCTCCGAGCAGGCGCTGGCGCAACTGCGCGAGATCCTCAATGCGCGCGAGAACCTGGCCGAGAAGCCCAAGGAGCCCGCGACCGGCGAGATGCCGACCATGTTCGCGATGGTCGACTTCCTCGCCGCCGGGCGCGGCGACGACAAGCAGTCCGAGGCGCTGCGCAAGCTGCTCGACCTGCTCTCGCGCAAGAAGGCCCTCGCGACCCGGGTCGCGCGCGACATCCAGTTCCAGGCCCTGATGGAGATCTGGTTGTACTTCCACGTGCCGCTGTCCTTCGCCCTGCTGGCCGCGCTGACCGGCCACATCCTCGTCGTGTTCTTCTACTGGTGAGGACCCGACGATGAGATGGCTGATTCGGCGTGTCACCCGCAAAGGAAAGGGCTCGGTCGCCTACGAGGAGGACATCCATTACGGCGACACGCTGACTGTCGGGCGCGGCTCGGACCAGGCGATCTTCGTGCCGGACCTCAAGGTTGCGCTGGAACACGCGCGCCTGACTGCGCTGGGCAACGGGCAGTACAAGGTCGAGTCGCAGATCCTTGCCGGCGTGCGGGTCAATGGCGCCGCGACCCAGAACGTCAACGCCGGGCCCGGCACCCAGGTCGAGATTGGCGGCACCCGCCTGACCCTGCTCGAACCCAGCGGCGACTTCGACGCCGCGGTCGAGGTCGGGACCATCGACCAGGCCGAGAAACAGGCCGCCAGCGACGCCCAGACCCTGCCCACCGCGCTGGGGCAGACCTGGCTGTCGCGGCGCTGGCCGAGCTGGACCCTGTTCGCGCTGGTCGCGGGCCTGATGGTGCTGTTGCCGCTCGCGGCCCACTACTCGCAGAAGCTCGCCGCCTTCGAGGCGCATTCGCCGCTGCCGACCCGCAACGCGTGGCAGGCCGGCCAGATCGCGCCCTCGCACCAGTTCTTCGGCGCGCAGTGCAACCTGTGCCACGAGAAGGCCTTCCGCTGGGTGCGCGACGAATCCTGCGCGCGCTGCCACGCGGCGACCAAGGCCCACGCCGACCCGGTCAAGTTCAACCTGCCCGAGCTGGGCGAGGCGCGCTGCGCGCACTGCCACCGCGACCACAACGGCCCCGAGGGCCTGATCATCCGCGACCAGATCCTGTGCAGCGACTGCCACGTCGGGCTGCAGAAGTCCACCGGCGGCGCGACCACCCTGGCCGACGTGCGCGATTTCGGCGACGCCCATCCGCAGTTCTCGGTCAACCTGCCGAACTGGGACCCCAGCGGCGCCTTCGTCCCGGTCCGCACCAGCCTGACCACGCCGCGCATCGAGGAGAAGTCCGGCCTCAAGTTCCCGCATGATGCGCACCTCGACCCCAAGGGCATCAACTCGCCCGGCGGCAAGAAGGTGCTGGCCTGCGTCAATTGCCACGTGCCCGACGCCGGCGGGGCGGCGATGAAGCCGATCGACTTCGAGCCGATGTGCCAGGACTGCCATCGCCTGGATTTCGACATCCGCGAACCCGACCGCCAGGTCCCGCACGGCAAGATCGCCGAGATCCAGTTCATGCTCGACGAGTTCTACGCCCGCCGCGCGCTCGAGGGCGGCTATGCCGACACCGGCGCGCCGCCGCAGGTGCAGCAGCGCCGGCGCCCGGGCCAGGCCCTGAGCAAGCAGGAACAGGCCGAGGCCCTGGCCTGGGCGCGCGAGAAGTCGCGCCGGACCGGCGAGAACCTGTTCACCGGTCGCGCCTGCACCGTGTGCCACACGGTGGCCCTGCGGCCCGACGCGGAGAACCCCTGGTACGTGGCACCGGTGCGGGTCAACGGCATCTGGTTCGCCAAGGCCGCGTTCACGCACGCCAAGCACGAAGCCAACATGAAGTGCGGCGACTGCCACGCGGCGACCGACTCCAAGGCCAGCAGCGACCTCCTGATCCCCGGCATCGACAACTGCCGCCAGTGCCACGCCGGCGAGGGCGCAACCGACAAGGTCGCCTCGACCTGCATCGCCTGCCACGGCTACCACGACTCCGAATTCCAGGTCCTGAGCGAACTGCAGGCGCGCGCGCGGGAGCCATAGCCGGGCGCCCGACGTTGCAATCGAAGCGGCTCGCCGCGTATTGTTCGGGCCTGTGGCGCGGGAGTTCGAGCGGTGCCCGCGGGTTACACCGACGTCGGCAGGGATCCGGACGGCGTTCGTCCGGTCCCACCTGGGGAGGGGTCGCGCAATGGGACGCCATCATGCCTTGAGCCTGGCCGTGGCCTTGAGCCTCGCCCTGGCGGGCTGCAGCGGGGGCAGCAACACGCTCGATCCGGTCGGCACCTCGCCGCCGCCGCCCACGCCGGGCACCAGCGATTCGGGCTGCGCCGGCCAGTGCGCCACGGCCAGTTCCTTCCTCACGCCCGACGATATCCGCCGGATCATCGCCCAGGCCGTGGCCGAGGCGAAGGCGCAGGGTCGTCCGGCCACCATCGTGGTCAGCGACCGGGTCGGCAACGTGCTCGCAGCCTATCGGATGGCGGGCGCCCCGCTCACCCAGAAGGTCAGTTCCGAGCGCGGATTGGTCGGCGGACTCGAGGGCCTCGATATCCCGGCCGAGTTCGGCGCCATCTCCAAGGCCCTGACCGCGGTCTATTTCTCGTCCGAGGGCAATGCCTTCACGTCCCGCACCGCCGGGCAGATCGTGCAGGAGCACTTCAATCCCGGCGACGGGACCTCGCCCTCGGGCCCGCTGTTCGGCGTGCAGATCGCCAACCTGCCCTGCTCCGACATCAACGTGCCCTTCAACGGCACCGGCCCGAGCCCGGGGCCGCATCCGGCGCCGGTCGGGCTGGCCGCCGATCCGGGCGGCATCTCGCTGTACAAGGCCGGCGTGCCGGTGGGCGCGGTCGGCGTCGCGGCCGATCCGATCTACGGCCTCGATGCCAATGCGCTCGACCGCGACCCCAACCTCGACGAGATCATCGCGGTCGCCGGCAGCTTCGGCTTCGCCGGTCCCACCGACCGTCGCGCCGACACCATCACCGCCGGTGGCCTCATCCTGCGCTATACCAACACCGAGTTCAGCGAGTTGGCGCGCGACCCCGCCTCGGCGCCGGGCTTCGCCACCCTGACCCCCGCCGACGGCGCCCTGTTCGCCATTCCGGGCTACGTGACCACGAACATCCAGCGTGGCACGGCCTTCGGCCAGCCCGAGTCGGGCATCCGCCCGGCCGACGCGAGCGAATACCCGCCCGAGCTCGATGCCTTCGTGGTGGTCGATCCGGCCAACGTCAACCGTTTCCCGCCGCGTGCCGGCACCGAGGCCAGTGGCGCGCTCACCCAGGCCGAAGTCCGGACCATCGCGATCGAGGCGATCAAGGTCGCCAAGCGCACGCGGGCCCAGGTGCGCAAGCCGCTGGGTTCGCCGGCCGGCGAGACCGTGGTGGTCACCGACAGCAACGGCGCGGTGCTGGCGATCGTGCGCACGCGCGATGCGCTCATGGACGCGGTCGACGTGACCACGCAGAAGGCGCGCACCGCGGCCTTCTTCTCCAGTCCCAACGCCGCCGCCGACCTGGCGACGATCGCGGCGCCGATCCCGTACTTCAGCGCCACCCTCGACATCCCCAACGGCCGCGTCGACCTGCGCACCGTCGGCACCACCACCGTGGCGCCCTACGTGGCCGCGTTCCGTGGCTTCCTCGGCCAGCCCAATGCCCTGGCGGACGGTCTCACCGCGCATTCGAGCCGCTCGATCGGGCTGCTGGAGCGGCCGCTGTATCCGGACGGCGTGCCGGGCACCCCGCCCGGGCCGCTGTCGCCACCGATCGAGCGCTGGAGCCTGTTCAACACCGGCCTGCAACTGGACCTGATCTACACCCAGCTGGCGGGCTCGATCGCGTTCTACCTCCAGGAACTGGGCCTGCAGGTGCGCGTCGATGGCACCGCGGTGACCATTCCGCCGCCGCCGGCCGTGCGCAGTTGCACCGGCCTGCCGCGGATCAACGCCGGCTACACCTTGTTCGGCGGCGGCGTGCCGATCTACCGAGGCAACACCCTGGTGGGTGCGGTCGCGGCATCGGGCGACGGCACCGACCAGAGCGACCTGGTCGCCTTCCTCGGTCTCTCGAACGCCTCCGCGGCGCTCGGCGGTTCGATCGGGCAGGCGCCGAAGTCGATCCGCGCGGACCAGTTGTCGCCACGCGGCGCGCGCCTGCTGTACGTCCAATGCCCGCAGGCGCCGTTCAACAACTCCAACGAAAACTTCGTGTGCGAGGGCCTATGAACAGCCAGTCGCCACTGTCGGGCCGCACCATACTGCTCCTGGCCGTCGCCGCCGCGCTGGCGCCAGCGGCCACCGCGGCGCCGCTCGCCGATCCGGGCTTCGGCTGGACCGAAATGCTGGGCGTGGTCAACGGCCCTACCTACGACCCATTCAACGCGCCGGTGCCGCGCCGCCGCCCCGGCTACCCGGTGCCGCCGCCGCCGGTGTTCCCGGTCATCAATCCCGACGCGGTCGGTCCCGCGCCGGTCGACCAGGTGGGCGAGTTCCTGCCGGTGCCGGATCGCTGGCGGATCATGGAGTCGCTGGGCTTCAAGACCCCGTGGTACGACCCCTACAACCAGAACGAGCTCAAGGGCGACAAGCCCTGGCGCGTGGTCGACGGCAAGAAGCGCTTCCTCACCATCTCGGCGATCTCCGACACCCTGATCGAGCCGCGCAGCATCCCGACGCCGGTGGGCCCGCAATCGGGCACCGACCCGGGCTCCAACGACGTGCTCGGCGACATCGACCAGTTGATCATGGCCCAGACCGTGATCGCCAGCATCGACTACTACCAGGGCAACACGACCTTCAAGCCGCCCGACTGGGAGTGGAAGGCGACCCTGGCCTTCAACTACAACCGGGTCAACACCGACGAAGTGCGCGCGTTGCAGATCGATCCCTCCAAGGGCACCGATCGCGACGACGGCTTCATCGGCGTGCAGGAGCTGTTCTACCTCAAGGACTACAACGTCGCCTCGGTGCGTTACGACTTCGACGAGTTCCGGATCGGCATCCAGCCCTTCTCGTCCGACTTCCGCGGCTTCCTGTTCCAGGACAACCAGCTCGGCATCCGCTTCTTCGGCAACCGCGACAACAACAAGTGGCAGTACAACGTGGCCTGGTTCCGGCGCCTGGAGAAGGACACCAACTCCGGGCTCAACGACATCACCGAGCCGCTGCGCGACGACGACATCCTGCTCGCGAACCTGTACCGGCAGGACTGGCCGGTGATCGGCTTCGTGTCGCAGGCGATCGTGGCCTACAACCGCAACCGCGACACCGACACCTTCTTCGATTCCAACGACTTCCTCACCCGCCCGGCCGCGCTCGGGCGCGAGGCGCCGCGCGAGTACGACGTCACCTACCTCGGCTACAACGGCGACGGCCACTTCGGCCGGGTCAACCTCACGGCTTCGGCCTACCTCGCGCTGGGCGACCAGTCCAACGGCGTGTTCACGCCCGAGGAGACCGATATCCGCGCCGGCTTCCTCGCGGCCGAGGCCTCGATGGATTTCGACTGGATCCGCGCCCGCCTGTCGGCGGCCTACGCGACCGGCGACGACGACCCCTTCGACGACGTCTCGCAGGGCTACGACGCGATCTTCGAGAACCCGATCTTCGCCGGCGCCGACACCAACTACTGGATCCGGCAGAACATCCCGCTGATCGGCGGCGGCGGCGTGGCGCTGTCGACCCGCAACGGCCTGCTGGCCAACCTGCGTTCGTCCAAGGAGCAGGGCCAGTCGAACTTCGACAACCCGGGGCTGCGCCTGATCGGCCTCGGTGCCGACTTCGACTTCACGCCGCAGTCGCGCCTGTCGACCAACCTCAACTACCTGTGGTTCGACGACGTGGCGGTGCTCGAGACCCTGCGCGCCGCGGCGCCGATCGACAACGACATCGGCACGGACTTCTCGCTGGCCTACATCTGGCGCCCGTACCAGACCCAGAACATCGTGTTCCGTTTCTCCGGCGCGGCGCTGTTCCCGGGCGAGGGACTCGAGAACCTCTACGGCACGGACGAGACCTTCTACTACTCGGTTCTTGCGAACCTGATCCTGACCTATTGAGGGGACGGCCATGCGGGCTGAGCTCGGAAAGCCGCACGCGATGCGCACAGTTGCAGGGGCAGGATTCCGCGCCGGCTGGATGGCCGCGGCGCTGAGCCTGCTGTTGCCCACGCTGGCGCTCGCCAGCGGCGACGAGCCGGTGGCGGTGGAACGCGAATACGCTTCGACACCCCCCGCGCCGGTCACCCAGACCTGGGCCGAGGCCGATGCCAAGAGCGCCGGCTGCGTCAGCTGCCACACCGCGTCGGACCAGAAGACCATGCACGCCAGCGAAGCGGTGGTGCTGGGCTGCACCGACTGCCATGGCGGCAATGCCACGGTGATGGCGCCGGCCGGCGCGTCCGCGACGCCCCTGGCCGAAGCCCACGGCGAGGAAGGCAAGGCGGAAGGCGAGGGCCACGGTGGGCGCAAGTACGAGTCCGGCTACCAGGCCGCGATGGAAAGCGCGCACGTGCTGCCCAGGTACCCCGACGTGTGGCCGTCCAGCGCCAATCCGGTGCGCAGCTACACCGCGCTCAACAAGGAACCGGTCGAGTTCGTGCGCTTCGTCAATCCCGGCGACTATCGCGTCGCGCGCGAAGCCTGCGGCAACTGCCACCTGCCGGTGATCCAGGCCGCCGAGCGCAGCCTGATGGCGAACGCGGCGATGTTCTGGGGCGCGGCCTCGTACAACAACGGCATCCTGCCCTACAAGCATTCGATCCTGGGCGAGGCCTACATGGCCGAGACCAGCAAGCCGGCGGCGGTCAAGGCCGGCATGGAAATCACGCCGAACATGGACCGGCACGGCATCCTGCCCAGCATCGCGCCGATGCCGTCGTGGGAGACCACGCCGCCGGGCGACGTGTTCCGCATCTTCGAGCGCGGCGGACGCAACCTCGGCCAGATCCTCGCCGAGATCGGCAATCCGAACGAACTCGGCCAGATCCAGCGCCTCGAGGAACCGGGCCGTCCCGACATCCGCCAGTCCAACCGCGGCCCGGGCACCGGCCTGCGGGTGTCGATCCCCGTGCTCAACGTGCACAAGACCCGCCTCAACGACCCCTTCACCTGGTACCTGGGCACGAACGACAACCCCGGTGATTTCCGCTCCTCGGGCTGCAGCGCCTGCCACGTGGTCTACGCCAACGACCGCGATCCGCGCCACTCCGCCGTGTGGGCCAAGTACGGCAACTTCGGCATGAGCGCGCAGGCCGACCCGACCATCCCCAAGGGCGAGCCCGGGCATCCGATCAAGCACACCTTCTCGCGCCAGATCCCGTCGAGCCAGTGCATGATCTGCCACATGCACCAGCCGAACATGTTCATCAACACCATGCTCGGCTACACCATGTGGGACTACGAGTCCGACGCGCCCTCGATGTGGCCGGAGCAGCAGAAATTCCCCACCGCCGACGAGATGCGCGAGGCGCTGGATCGCAATCCCGAGGAAGCGGTGACCCGCGGCAAGTGGGCCAACGTCGACTTCATGCGCAAGGTCAGCCAGCTCAACCCCGACCTCACCGCGACCCAGTTCGCCGACTACCACGGCCACGGCTGGAACTTCCGCGGCGTGTTCGCGCGCGACCGCAAGGGCAACCTGGTCGACGCCGCGAAGCAGCCGATCGCCGACGACGATCCGGCCAAGTGGGACAAGGCCGTGCACCTGTCCTCGATCCACGTCGACCTCGGCATGCAGTGCGTGGACTGCCACTTCGCCCAGGACGGCCACGGCGACGGCTTCCTCAAGAACGAGGTCATGGCCGCGGTCGAGATCCAGTGCCAGGACTGCCATGGCACCGCCGATGCCTACCCGCTCGCGCGCACCACCGGTCCGGCAGCCTCGAAGATCGGCAAGTACCTGACCCACATCCGCAACCCGGACGGCAAGAAGCGCTTCGAGTGGGTCGGCGACACGCTGATCCAGCGTTCGGCGACCACGCCGGGCCTGGAATGGAAGATGAGCCTGCTCAAGGACATCTCGGCCAAGCCCTCCGACGCCTACAACGCCAAGGCCGACCGCGCCCACACCATGTCGCGCGACACCGCCACCCTGCGCTACGGCGCCGAGGTGCCGCTTGAAGAGCGCGCGCATGGCGAGGACAAGATGCTGTGCTACACCTGCCACAGCTCCTGGACCACCAGCTGCGGCGGCTGCCACCTGCCGATCCAGGCCAACTGGCGCACCGAGCGCCACAAGTACGAGGGCGGCTACACCCGCAACTACGCCACCTACAATCCGCAGGTCGCGCGCGACGAGATGTACTTCATCGGCAAGCACGGCCAGATCAAGAACTACAAGATCGCGCCGGTGCGCTCCTCGTCCGCGCTGGTGCTGTCGTCGACCAACGTCAACCGCGAGCGCATCTACACCCAGCAGCCGCCGATCTCGGCCGCCGGCTACAGCTCGCAGGCCTTCGCCCCGCACTACCCGCACACCGAGCGGCGCGGCGAGACCAAGACCTGCACCGACTGCCACCTGTCGAAGACCAACGACAACAACGCGATCATGGCCCAGCTGCTGCTGCAGGGCACCAAGTTCATCGACTTCATCGGCTACAACGCCTGGGTCGGCGGCGAGGGCGAGATTTCCGCCGTGCGGGTCACCGAGTGGGACGAGCCGCAGGCGGTCATCGGCAGCTACCTGCACCGCTACGCCTATCCGGACTGGTTCCGCGAGCACCAGGAGCGCGAGCGCAAGCTCGAGACCGGCTTCCGCCACGGCGCCGGCACCGCCAACTGCATCCAGTTGCGCGGCGAGTACGTGTACGTGGCCGAGGGCCGCAAGGGCTTCCGGGCCTACGACGCCGCCAGCATCGGCAACAAGGGCTTCTCGCAGCCGGTGGTCACGGCGCCGGCCTCGCCGCTGGGCCAGAACACCCGGATCAAGAGCGCCAACGCCACCTGCGTCGCGCTCGCGACCACCCAGCCGGTGGCCCCGTACCGCAACTCGGGCGAAGAGGCCACCCGCGCGCTGATGCAGGACCGCAACCTCGAGCAGCCGATGCACGCGATCTACAAGTACGCGTTCATCACCGACAGCGAGGAAGGCCTGATCCTCACCGACATCGACACGCTCAACAACGGCGAGCCGCGCGACAACTTCTTCACCCGCGCGCTGACCTGGAACGAGAACGGCGTGCTGGCCGGCGCCAGCCACATCGCCATGGCCGGCAGCTGGGTGTACGTGGTCGCCGATGCCGGCGTGGTGGTGCTGGACCTCGACGTGCCGCTGACCCCGCGCCATGTCACCACGATCCCGATCCGCGACGCGCGCGCCGCGCACGTGCAGTTCCGCTACCTCTTCGTCACGGCGGCGGACGGCCTGCACGTGGTCGACGTCACCCATCCGGAGAAGCCGGCCGAGATCGCGGGCGCCTTCCTCGCGCTGGGCGACGCGCACAAGCTGCACCTGGCCCGCACCTATGCCTACATCGCCAATGGCGCCGAGGGCCTCGCGATCATCGACATCACGCGGCCGGAGAGCCCGCGCCTCTACCAGATGTTCAATGCCGATGGCCTGCTCAACGACGCGCGCGACGTGGTCGTGGGCACGACCAATGCCTCGCTGTTCGCCTACGTCGCCGACGGACGCAACGGCCTCAAGGTCGTGCAGCTGACCAGTCCCGAGAGCCAGCCCAAGTTCTACGGCTTCAGCCCCGACCCGAAGCCGCAGCTGATCGCCTGGTACCCGACCAAGCGCGCCGCGCTGGCGCTGTCGCGCGGCCTCGAGCGCGACCGCGCGGTGGACGAGACCGGCCACCAGGTCGCGATCTTCGGCCGCATCGGTTCGCGCCCGTTCAACCGCGAGGAAATGGCGCGCCTGTACCTCGACGATAACGGCGTGCCCTGGACCGTGGACGACGCGGTCGAGGGCCCGACCGGCATCATCTCCAAGCCCGAGCCGTGGCGCCCCAACCGGATCTGGGACACCCAGGTCACCGAGGCCGAGCGCGCCGAGCGCGACCGCGAGATGGGCAAGCTCATGGGCCATGGCGCCGAGGACGGGCACGAGGCTTCGGCGCACGGTGCCGCTGCCGCGCCCGCCGCGGGTGCGGGCGTGGGCCCCGCCTCGCTGCAGCACCCGCGCCGGAACTGATCCGGTGCGGGCCGGGCGAGGCCCTGCAGCGCGCGCGCCGGAGTCCCGGCGCCCGTGAGCGAGGCCAACCGCGAGCTGATTTCGCGCCTCTACGTCGCGCTAGACCGCAAGGACGGCGAGTCGATGGCGCGCTGCTACCACGCGCAGGCCAGCTTCCGCGATCCGGTCTTCAGCCTCGAGGGCGAGGCGATCGGCGACATGTGGCGGATGCTGACCGCGCGCGCCAGCGACCTGCGCGCGGAATCGCACGAGGTCGTGGCCGACGCCGACAGCGGCAGTTGCCGCTGGGAGGCGCGCTACACCTTCAGCGGCACGGGCCGCGCGGTCCACAACCGGATCCAGGCGCGGTTCCGCTTCCGCGACGGCCTGATCGTCGAGCACCTCGACCAGTTCGACCTCTGGCGCTGGGCCGCGCAGGCGCTCGGCCCGGTCGGCAAGCTGCTGGGCTGGAGTCCGATGGTGCGCGGCAAGATCCGGCGCCAGGCCGCGGCGAACCTCGCGGCCTTCCAGGCCAAGCGCCGGGCCGCCGGCTGAGGCGGCGCGCAGCCCGCTTCGGAGGGCGCCTGCCTGCCGCTGCGGGCGACGCCGCGCGTTGCCCAGACCGTCCCACCCCCCTCGCCGGCAACAGGCCATGCGCAGGATCGTGATCGACCGACCCGGCGGCTACGAAGCCCTGCGCCTGGTCGAGTTCCCCGACGCCGATCCGGGCCAGCCCGGGGCCTCCCCGGCCGCGGGCGAAGTCGAGGTCGAGGTCGAGGCCATCGGCGTCAACTACGCCGACGTCATCGTCCGCATGGGCCTGTA
>JAGOEZ010000013.1:15180-21196 GCA_017997455.1 Lysobacterales bacterium
ACCCTGGGCGCGAGCTACGCCCATCTCGCGCCGATGGGCAAGCTCGTCGTGTACGGTTTCGCCTCGATGCTGCCGAAGACCGGCGGGCGGCCGAACTGGCCCAAGCTGGCCTGGGACTGGTTGCGCACGCCGCGCTTCAATCCCCTGCGCATGACCCAGGAGAACCGCAGCGTGATGGCCTGCAACCTGAGTTTCCTCTCCGCCAACGCCGAGCGCCTCGCCGAAGGCGTGCACTGGCTGCTGGCGCGCTTCGCGAGCGGCGAGCTCGCGCCGCCGCCGGTGCGCTGCTACCCGCTGGCGCAGGTGGCCGACGCGCACCGCGACCTCGAGAGCGGGGCCACCACCGGCAAGCTGGTGCTGCTGCCCTGAGCGCGCCACGCGCGCTCCCCGTCGCAACGGTGCGGGACTGGGCTAGTTGCCGGCGAAATCGAAGTTCGCGGTGGCGCTCCACGGCGCGAACATGTCCGCCTGCACGTAGTGCACGCCCAGCTTGAGCAGTTCGCTCATCTCGCGCGCGTCGCGCACGTCGCAGGCCACCACGACCTTGCCGTGCTTGCCAGCCTCCACCACCAGGCGGCCGCGTTCGGCGCCCCACGGCGCCACCGCACCGGGCGCGGGATTGGGCGCCTCGAGCTTGATCAGCGCGAAACCCGGGTGGCGCGCGAGGCGCAGGTGGCTCTCGCCACCCTCGAGCCCGCGCACCGCCAGCCGCACGCCGACCAGCTGCAGCGACTCGATCGCGGCCCCGATCGCGCCGAACTGGCGCACGACCTCGCTGGCATCCAGCTCCAGCACCAGGCTCGCCGGCGCCAGCGCGCGGCCCTGCAGCTCGGCCGCCAGCCATGGCGCGAAGGCCGCGTCGAGCGCGCTTTCGATCCCGACCGGCACCAGCAGGCGCAGGCTGTCGCCGCGCCGCGTGCGTTCGGTGAGCTCGGACAGGATGCGCCGCACGCACTGGCGCTCGACCTGGGCCGCGACGCCCATCTCGCGCGCGATCGCGCGCATGCGCTCCGCCGGCACGCGCACGCGCTGGCTCGACTTGGGCGGCACCAGCGCGACCCGCACGCAGTACTGGCCGTACAACTCGCCCGCCAGCGGCACCAGGGCCTGGTATTCGAGGCTCACCGATTCGGGTATCAATTGCCCGCGCAGCAGGGTGCGCGCCAGCACCTCGGCGGGCTCGCCCACCGGCGCGGCGCGGCGCCGCGGCACGTCGAGCAGCACGCAGCCCGCCTGCCCAGCCAGTGCGTCCTTGCTGCGCCGGCGCAGTCGCACGACCACGTCCTCGGCCTTCTCGGTGTCGGGGTCGGCAATCGCGCCCGAGACCACGAAGGCGAGCTTGAGCGGATCCTCGGGCGGGCCCCAGCGGCGCGCCTCGAGGCGCTCGCGCAACTGCTCGAGCCGGGCCCGGATGGTGTCGAGGTCGGCGCCGGCGATCAGGCCGATGAAGGAGAACTCGCCGGCCGCGCATACCGGCCGCCACAGCTCGGCTTCGGCCGTCACCGCGGCGGCGAGCTGCTGGGCGAGGTTGCCGCAGGCGACGAAGCCGAGCCGGTCGCGCAGCACTTCGGCGTCGGCCGGCGCCACCAGCACCAGCGCGCGCGGCTGGTCGAAGTCGGAGCCCGGGTCGACGTAGGCATCGACCAGCACCGAACGCGCGACCAGGGCGCCGCGGCGATCATTGCGCGCCGGCACGCCGGTGCGCTGCGGCAGCTGGCGCGCGCGCCGGATGCGGGTCTCGACCTCGGCGATGAGGTGCCGCGGCTTGACCGGCTTGGTGATGAAGTCGTCGCCGCCCATGCGGATCGCGTCGAAGCGCTTGTCGAGGTCGGTTTCGCCCGAGAGGAACACGATCGGCAGGAAGGCATGCTCGGCGCGCTCGCGCAGGATCTGCGCGACTTCGATGCCATTGATGCCGGGCAGGTAGAGGTCGAGCACGACCAGGTCGGGGCGGAACTCGCCGATCGCTTCCAGCGCCTCCTCGCCGGTGGGGCAGATCCGCGCGCTGATGCCGCGGTGGCGCAGCACTGTTTCGCAGAAAAGCGCCTGGCTGCGGTCGTCCTCGACCACCAGCACCCGATAGTCCAGGTTGCGCTGCTGCGCGATCAGCTCGTCCATGCGCGTGGCGATCTGGTCCGCATCGGCGGTTTCCAGCACCGCGTCGGCGCCGATCCGCAGCGCGTGGAGGCGGTGGGCGGCATCGACCTCGGTGCCGGTCACCAGGCACACCGCGCGTCCCTTGGCCTCTCCGCGCACCTTGTCGACATGGTCGAGCAACTCGTCGAGCTGGGTCGAGGCGCCGACGTCGACGAGGAGCGCCTCGGGCAGCGATTCCTCGGCCGTGGCGATCGCCTGCGCCAGGGTTTCGCAGGGCCGCACGACGTAGCGGTGGCGCCCCAACTGCGCGGCCAGTCCGGCCAACTCGCGCTCGGGCGCGCGCAGGTACAGCACCGTGCGGCGCTCGAGGGCGCGTTCCCGCGCACCCGGCGGGCGCGGCCCGCCCTCGACCTGCGCGTGCAGGCGTTCCACCAGCTCGTCGAGCTTCTGGCGCTGCGCATTGGACGGATAGAGCCGCCCTTCGACGAAGGTGCTCAGGTACACCGTCAGCGCCAGCGCCGGCTCCGCGATCGCGGGCTGGCCGAGTTCGTCGGCGCTGGCGGAGATCCGCTCCAGCTCCTCGTAGTGGGCCATGGCCGCCATGGCGTTCCAGGCCTCGCCCTGCAGTTCGGCCCAGGACTCGACCAGGGCGCGCACGCGCTCCTTGAGCGCGGTCAAGGGCCGCGCCGCCGCGCCCACGCCGCTCGCGGGCTTCGCCGCCGGGGCCGGGTCGTCCGCCGGTTCGCGCTGGCGCCCGCCGTCCTTCGCGCTCAAGGCCATCCACTCCGTGGGACTGGAACACCGATTCTGCCGCATCGGGGATTGCCGTGGCGTGTACTGCGTCCACGGAATGGCGACTGGCGCTACGATCGGTGGTTCCGGAACGCCGCCGATGCCGCCGCCAGCCCCTGAAACCACCGCCCCGCGCGAGGTCCTGACCCCCTCGCGGCTCAACTCGCTGGCGCGCGAGCTGATCGAGGGCCATTTCCCGCTGCTGTGGGTCGAGGGCGAGCTCTCGAACCTGTCGCGGCCGGCCTCCGGGCATCTCTACTTCTCGCTCAAGGACGCGCAGGCCCAGGTGCGTTGCGCCATGTTCCGGCCGCGCAGCACCTGGCTGCGCTTCAAGCCGGCCGACGGCCAGCGCGTGCTGGCGCGGGCCAGGGTCAGCTTCTACGAGGCGCGCGGCGAGTTCCAGCTGGTGGTGGAGCAGCTCGAGCCCGCCGGCGAGGGCGAACTGCAGCGCGAATTCGAGCGCCTCAAGGCCAAGCTCGCGGCCGAAGGCCTGTTCGAGGCCGCGCGCAAGCGCGCCCTGCCCGCGCTGCCGCGCCGGATCGGGGTCCTGACCTCGCCCAGCGGGGCGGCGGTGCGCGACGTGGTCTCGGTGATCGGCCGGCGCCTGCCCATGGCGCAGGTCGAGATCCTGCCGGTGCCGGTGCAGGGCGCCGATGCCGCCGAACGCATCCGCGCCATGCTCCAGCGCGCGGGCGCCAGCGGTCGTTACGACGTGCTGCTGCTGACCCGCGGCGGCGGCTCGCTCGAGGACCTGTGGTCCTTCAACGACGAGGCGCTGGCGCGCGCCATCGCGGCCTGCCCGGTACCGGTGGTCGCGGCCATCGGGCACGAGATCGATTTCACCCTCGCCGATTTCGTCGCCGACCTGCGCGCGCCCACGCCCTCGGCCGCGGCCGAACTGCTGGTGCCCAGCGCGGCGGAGCTGGCGCGTGCCCTCGTCCACCGGCTCGATCGCGCGCGCCACGCGCTGCAGCGCCGGCTCGCCAACGCCGCCCAGCGCAGCGACCAGGCCGGGTTGCGCCTGCGCGCGCAACGGCCGGCCACGCGCCTGGCCCTGATCGCCGCGCGCCTGGCGGCCATGCCGGGACGCCTCGCGGCGGCGGCACGGCAAACCCTCGATCGACCGCGCCAGGTCCTGCGCCTGCAGGCGCTGCGGCTTGCGGCCAACCATCCGCGGCTGCGCCTGGCACCCGCGCAGGAGCGCCTTGCACGCCTGCGCGTTGCCCTCGCGCGCAACCTGCGCGAAGCCCAGGCGGCGCGTTTGCGCCGCCTGGATGGCCTCGGGCGGGCCCTGCACGCCGTCGGGCCCCTGGCCACGCTCGAACGCGGCTACGCAATCCTGCGCGATCCCGCGGATGGACGCGTGGTGCGCTCGATCAGCGGGGTCGCGCCGGACGGCACGTTGCAGGCCCTGCTCGCCGACGGCGAGGCCGATCTGCGGGTGCTTGCGCTCAGGCCACGCGCGCCGCCCGGGCGCGGTTGACGGCCGCGCGAGGCGGCGCCCACAATCCAGCGGTCAACGCTGCACGCCGTCGGGTCGCCGCCGCAACCGGCGATGTCGGCCCGCAATCCGGACACATCGCAAGGGGATGCGCATGAAGGCGTCGGACCTGTTCGTGAAGGCCCTCGAAGCCGAGGGCGTGCAGTACGTGTTCGGCATCCCCGGCGAGGAGAACCTCGACCTGCTGGAGTCGCTGCGCACCTCCACCATCCGCCTCGTCCTCACCCGCCACGAGCAGGGCGCGGGCTTCATGGCCGCGACCTACGGCCGCCTCACCGGCAAGGCCGGCGTGTGCCTGGCCACGCTTGGCCCCGGCGCCACCAATTTCGTAACCGCCGCCGCGTACGCCCAGCTCGGCGGCATGCCGATGCTGATGATCACCGGCCAGAAGCCGGTCAAGCTGAGCAAGCAGGGCCATTTCCAGATCGTCGACGTGGTGGCGATGATGCTGCCGCTGACCAAGTACACCAAGCAGATCGTGTCGGCCGACAACATCCCCGCGCGCGTGCGCGAGGCCTTCCGCCGCGCCGAGGAGGAGCGCCCCGGCGCCACCCACCTCGAACTGCCGGAGGACATCGCCCACGAGAACTCCGAGTCCATCCTCATCAAGGCCAGCTACCACCGCCGCCCGGTCGCCGACGACAAGGCCGTGGCGCGGGCGGTCGACGCGATCCGCGCCGCCAAGCGCCCGATCCTGATGGTCGGCGCCGGCGCCAACCGCAAGACCTCGGCGCGGATGTTGCGCGAGTTCGTCGACAAGACCGGGATCCCGTTCTTCACCACCCAGATGGGCAAGGGCGTGATCGACGAGGAGCATCCGCTGTGGATGGGCAACGCCACGCTCTCCGACGGCGACTTCGTCCACCGCGCGGTCGAGAACGCCGACTGCATCGTCAACGTCGGCCACGACGTGATCGAGAAGCCGCCGTTCTTCATGCGCAAGGGCCTGCGCACGGTGATCCACGTCAACTACATCAGCGCCGAGGTGGACACGGTCTACTTCCCGCAGATCGAGGTCACCGGCGACGTCGCCAATTCGATCTGGCGCATGAAGGAGGCGATCACGCCGCAGAAGCACTGGGACTTCGGCTATTTCGACAAGGCGCGCGCCGCGCTGGCGGCCCACCTCCAGCTCGGCGCCGACGACGACCGCTTCCCGATCTATCCGGTGCGGATGGTGCGCGAGATCCGCGAGCTGATGCCCTCCGACGGCATCGTGTGCCTCGACAACGGCATGTACAAGATCTGGTTCGGGCGCTACTACCGCTGCCGCGAGCCCAACACCATGCTGCTCGACAATGCGCTCGCCACCATGGGCGCCGGCCTGCCCTCGGCGATGGCGGCCAAGATGGTGTACCCGGGCCGCAAGGTGGTGGCGGTTTCCGGCGACGGCGGCTTCATGATGAACTCGCAGGAACTGGAGACCTCGGTGCGCCTGGGCCTGGACCTGGTGCAGATCGTGGTGCGCGACAACGCCTACGGCATGATCAAGTGGAAACAGGCGAACATGCAGTTCGCCAACTACGGCATGGACATGGGCAACCCGGACTTCGTCAAGTACGCCGAAAGCTACGGCGCGAAGGGCTGGCGTCCGAGCTCGGTGGCCGAGTTCCGCAAGATGCTCGC
>JAGOEZ010000013.1:21296-23075 GCA_017997455.1 Lysobacterales bacterium
ACGCGCCTGATCGACACTTTCCGCTGCGGCGCCGAGGAGGCGGTGCGCCTGGGCGGCGAGGTCATGAACCTCGAGATCAGCCAGCGCGCGGTGGGTTATCGCGGCATGTGGAAGCGGGTTCCCATCGGTCCCTGCTCGCTGATCAGCCCGTTCAACTTCCCGCTCAACCTCGCCGCGCACAAGATCGCGCCGGCGATCGCGGCGGGCTGCACCTGGGTGATGAAGCCGGCTTCGCGCACGCCGATCGGCGCGCTGATCATCGGCGAGATCCTGGCCGAGACCGACCTGCCCAAGGGCGCGTTCTCGATCCTGCCGGCGCACCGCGAAGGCGCCGATCTCTTCACCACCGACCCGCGCCTCAAGCTCTTGTCATTCACCGGCTCGCCCGGCGTGGGCTGGGACCTCAAGGCCCGCTGCGGCAGCAAGAAGGTGGTGCTGGAGCTCGGCGGCAACGCCGCCTGCATCGTCGACGCCGACCAGGGCGACAACCTCGACCGCGTGATCGAGCGGCTGGTGTTCGGCGGCTACTACCAGTCGGGCCAGAGCTGCATCCACGTGCAGCGGGTGATCGTGCACGCGAGCCTCTACGACGAGGTCAAGGCGCGCTACGTCAAGGCGATCAAGGCGCTCAAGATGGGCGATCCGAAGCTGGAGGACACCTTCATCGGCCCGATGATCTCCGAGTCCGAGGCGAAACGCCTGCACGACTGGATCCAGAAGGCGCAGGCCGCCGGCGGCAAGCTCCTGTGCGGCGGCGGGCGCCAGGGTGCCATGCTCGAGGCCACCTTGATGGAGGACGTGCCGCGCGACCAGCCGCTGGCCTGGGAGGAGGCCTTCGGCCCGGCCGTGGTGCTGTCGAAGTTCACCGACTTCGACGCCGCGCTGCGCGAGGTCAACGACTCCAAGTTCGGCCTGCAGGCCGGCGTCTTCACCCACGACATCCACAAGGCGATGAAGGCCTGGGACGAGCTCGACGTGGGCGGCGTACTGGTCGGCGACGTGCCGAGCTTCCGCGTCGACAACATGCCCTATGGCGGGGTCAAGGATTCGGGCCTGGGTCGCGAAGGCGTGAAGTTCGCGATCGAGGACATGACCGAGATCCGCCTGCTGGTGATCCGCGATCGCTGAGGCCTCCGGTTGCGCGAAGCCCTGTAGGAGCGCATCTCATGCGCGACCGCGGAACCCGGGGTCGCACTGCGGATCGGATTCCGCGGTCGCGCATGAGATGCGCTCCTACAGGGGCGTCGCCTTCGGGTAGGCGATCAGCAGCACCAGGTCGCCCGCCCCCGCCTGGCGCATCGAATGGGTGCTGCCGGCGCGGGTGAGCAACGCATCGCCTGACACCACGCGCCGCGTCACGCCATCGAGCACGTAGTCGCCCTCCCCTTCCAGCACGTAGTAGATCTCGTCGTAGTCATGGAAGTGCACGCCGATCGAGGCACCGGGATGCAGCGCGCGCTTGCGGAACACGAAGCCCAGGCCCGGCGCGTCGCGGAAGAACGGCCACGCCGTGGTCGTGCCGGCGCCGCCGTGCGGTCCCGGTTGCTGGACCGCGATGCCGGCCGCGTGCTGGATGCCTGACGGCGCCGATTGCGCCGCCAGCGATTGCAGGGCGTCGGCGGGCGCGCCGCAGTCGGTGTCGCGCACGAATCCGGTCGCGGCCACCAGCGCCAGCTGCTTGAGCCCGTCCGCCACCAGGCAGGCCATGGCGTGTGCACCGTAGGTGCTGAAGTGCGTGTTGTCGTCGTCGCCCGTCGCCGCGTCGCGCAGGAACCAGGC
>JAGOEZ010000013.1:23175-27632 GCA_017997455.1 Lysobacterales bacterium
CGATCGGGCAGGCCCATGTCAGCGCGCCAGCCAGCCGCCGTCGACCGGCAGCACCGCGCCATGCACGTAGTCCGCCGCGGCCGAAGCCAGGAACACCGCCGCGCCGCCCAGTTCCGCCGGCACGCCCCAGCGCCCGGCCGGGATGCGGTCGAGGATCGCGCGGTTGCGGTTGGCGTCGCCGCGCAGCGCCTCGGTATTGTTGGTGACGAAGTAACCCGGCGCGATCGCGTTGACGTTGATGCCCTTGGCGGCCCACTCGTTGGCGAGCAGGCGCGTCAGGCCCAGCAGGCCGGACTTGCTCGCGGTGTACGAGGCCACCCGGACCCCGCCCTGGAACGAGAGCATCGACACGATGTTGATGATCTTGCCGCCGCGCCCACGCGCCACCATCGAGCGCGCGACCGCCTGGGCGAGGAAGAACGCGGTCTTGAGGTTGACCCCGACCACTGCGTCCCAGTCGTCCTCGGTGAATTCCAGCGCGTCGGCGCGGCGGATGGTGCCGGCGTTGTTGACCAGGATGTCGATGGGGCCGAGCTTCGCCTCCACCGCCGCCACCACCGCGGCGACCGGCGCCGGCGTGTCCAACGCCGCCTCGACCCAATGGAATGCGCGCCCGGCCGCGCGCACCGCGGCCTCGGTTTCGGTCGGCGCGCTGCGCCCCACGGCGGCGATGTGCGCGCCAGCCTGCGCCAGCGCGATCGCGATCGCCTGCCCCAGGCCGGTATTGGCGCCGCTGACCAGGGCGACGCGCCCGGAGAGATCGAAGGGATTCGTCACCGCGGGCCTCACTTGAGCTGGCAGATGTCGAGCACGTGCATGTCGGTGTAGTCGAGGTTCTCGCCGCCCATCGCCCAGATGAAGGCGTAGTTCTTCGTGCCCGAGCCCATGTGGATCGACCACGGCGGCGACATCACCGCCTCGTCGTTGCCGACCACGATGTGGCGCGCGGCATCGGGTTGGCCCATGAAGTGGAAGACCTTCTGGTCGCCGAGCCCGAAGTAGAAGTACACCTCCGAGCGGCGGTCGTGCAGGTGCGGCGGCATGGTGTTCCACACGCTGCCGGACTTGAGGATCGTCAGCCCCAGCAGCAGCTGCGCCGACTGGCAGGTGGCCGGCACGATGTACTGGTAGATCGTGCGCTCGTTGGAGGTTTCCAGCGCGCCGCGTTCCAGCGGCACCGCCTGCGCGATCGACAGGTGCTTGGCCGCATAGCGCGCGTGGGCCGGCGTCGAGATGAGATAGAACTTCGCCGGTTGCGCCGCATCGATCGACTCGAACACCACTTCGGCGCTACCCATCGGCACGTAGAGCCCGTCCTTCGGCGCGAGCTCGTGGCTGGCGCCGTCGACGCGCACGCGCCCATTGCCCTCGCCCACGTTGACCACACCCAGTTCGCGTCGTTCGAGGAAGGGCTTGCCCGCGACCGAGGCCGGCTCGGTCTGCCGCGGCAGCGTCACGGGCTTCGCCACGGGCGCGGCGCCGCCGATCACGAAGCGCTCGTAGTGGGCGTAGTTGAGCGTGACCTGCTCCGGCACGAAAAGGCCGTCGACCAGGTAGCGGTCGCGCAGGGTCTGGTTGTCGACGCCCGCCATCGAGTCGGGATGGGTGGCGTGGTAGGTCTTCTTGTACACGGTCGACTCCGGGGTGCGTGGGCAGGGGGTACGGCTCAAAGCTTGTAGGCGCGCTTGGGCAGGCGGTAGGCGAGGTCCACGGCAACTTCCGCGGCCTCGTCCTCGGCCAGGCGATGCTCGGCCACCAGGCGCGCGAGGTAGGCGCAGTCGATGCGGCGCGCGGCATCGTGGCGCGCCGGGATCGAGAGGAAGGCGCGGGTGTCGTCGTTGAAGCCCACCGTGTTGTAGAAGCCCGCGCTCTCGGTGGTCTGCTCGCGGAAGCGCATCAGGCCATGGGGACTGTCGTGGAACCACCACGCCGGTCCCAGCTTCAGCGCCGGATAGTGCCCCGCCAGCGGCGCCAGCTCGCGGCTGTACGCGGTCTCGTCGAGCGTGAACACGATGATCGAGAGCGCGCGCTCGTTGCCGAAACGATCCAGTAGCGGCTTGAGCGCGCGCACGTACTCGGTCGCGCTGGGCAGGTCGGCGCCCTTGTCGCGCCCGTAGTGCGCCAGCAGCCACGGGTTGTGGCTGCGCAGCGCGCCAGGATGGATCTGCAGCACGAGGCCGTCGTCGAGGCTCATGCGCGCCATCTCGGTCAGCATCTGCGCACGGAACAACTCGGCCTCGGCGGGCGTGGCGCCGCCACTGCGCACGCGGGCGTAGAGGCGTGCGGCCTCGGCCGGCGCGAGGTCGGCGGTGGCCGCGCTGGGATGGCCGTGGTCGGTCGAGGTCGCGCCATGGGAGGCGAAGTAGGCGCGGCGCTTGCGATGGGCGGCGAGGTAGCCAGTCCAGCTCGCGACATCCTCGCCGGCCAGCTCGCCGAAGCGCGCCACTTCGACCGGGAACAGCTCGTGCTCGGGATCGACCACGGGATCGGGGCGATAAGCGGTGATGACGCGCCCCGGCCAGCCGCTGGCGCGGATGGCGGCGTGGTGCGCGAGCGGATCGGTTGGCGATTCCGTGGTCGCCAGCACCTCGATGCGGAAGCGTTCGAACAGGCGGCGCGGCCGCAGTGCCGGCGTCTTCAGGGCCGCGTCGATGGTGTCGTAGTAGTGGTCCGCGCTGGCGGCGTCGAGGCGCCGGTCCAGCCCGAACACGGTCGCGAAGGTGTGGTTGAGCCAGTACGCCGACGGGGTGCCGCGGAAGAGGTGGAAGTGCTGCGCGAACAGGCGCCAGGCGGCGCGCGGATCGGCCTGCGAGGGACCGGCGCGCGAGGGCACGCCCAGCGCGTCGAGGTCGAGGCCCTGGCTGTAGAGCATGCGGAACACGTAGTGGTCCGGCGCGAGCAGCAGTTCGGTCGGATTGGCGAAGGGCGCGTCGGTGGCGAACCAGGCCGGATCGGTATGGCCGTGCGGGCTGATGATCGGCAATTCGGCCACGGCGGCGTAGAGCCGCGCCGCGATGGCCCGGGTCGCGGGATCGGCCGGAAAGAGGCGCTCGGGGTGCAGGGTCAGGGGCTGGCTCATGCGGCGCCGGGGCTCACGGCGGCGAGGTGGCCGCGCAGGCAGCGCGGATCATACTCCGCCCTGCTCTCGTTGGTAACCGGTGTCATCCGACTCGCACCGGCGCCCGGGCGACGGCAGCGCGCGCTGGCCCGACAGTGCAGCAGCGCCACCGGGTCGCCATTCACGCACGTGGCGGCTGGCACGATTCGCGCGCCACCAGGTGCGGCGTGATCACGGGCGCGGACTTGGGCGACCCGGGCTCGGCCAGCAGCAACGCGGTCGCATGCAGGCCCATGTCGCGGATCGGCAGGCGCACGGTGGTGAGCGAGGGCCACAGCCGCGAAGCCAGCGGGCTATCGTCGAAACCCACGATCGAGAGGTCTTCCGGGATCGACAGCCCCAGCTTCTGCGCGGCCTTGTACACGCCCGCCGCCATCTCGTCGTTGAGGGCGAAGATCGCGGTGGGCCGCGGCGTCAGCGCCAGCAGCTGCTCGGCGCAGGACACGCCGGACTCGAAGGTATAGCCGCCTTCGGCCACGTAGGCCGCCGGCACCTTCACCCCGCGCCGCGCCAGGGCATCGAGGAATCCGGCGCCGCGCTCGCGCGCCGAGAGGTAGCGCTTGGGCCCGGTGATGAGGCCCAGGTGCCGATGGCCGAGCGACTCGAGGTAGTTGGCCGCCTCGATCGCGCCCTGGCGATCGTTGGTGGCGATCATGCGCGCGGTCTCGTCGAGCGACACCGCGGCGATGCGCGCGTAGCGGCAGCCGACCTCCTTGAGCATGTCGACCAGCGCCTGGTCCTCGGAGACGCGCGGCACCAGGATCACGCCGTGCAGGCGCTGCTGCAGGACGAAGTGCCGCACGCCCTCGATGTAGTCCTCGCTCTTGCTGTCGCAGGGGTGCACCACCAGCTCGAAACCCGAGCCGCGCAGGCCCTCCAGCGCGCCGTACTGCATGTTGACGATGTACTGCGCGTTGGGGTTGTCGTACACCATCCCGATCAGGAACGAGCGCCGGAACGCGAGGCCGCGCGCGAGCGGGTCCGGGCGATAGCCCAGCTCGGTCATCAGCGCGGTGACCTTCTCGCGGGTTTCGGCCCGCACCAGCGGCGAGTGGTTGATGATCCGCGAGACGGTCTTCTTCGACACCCCGGCGAGGCGCGCGACGTCGTTGATGGTGGCCTTGGCCTCGCCGCGCTGGGGTGCGGGAGAGCGCGCGACCCGGGCCTCGATCGCGGCGGCGGCCGCGACCGAATTGGCCGATGGTGCCGGCACGACCGGCGCGGCGGCCGGTGCGGGAGCGGTACGGGTTCGTTTGCGCGCAGCCATGCGGTCGGTGCTTCCTTCACCCGGTGCGGGTCTCCCGGGTCCGATTCTATGCACTCGCGGCGCCGGCACCCA
>JAGOEZ010000131.1 GCA_017997455.1 Lysobacterales bacterium
CAGGGCACGGTCTTCTTCGGCGCGTGGTTCACCGGCAGCTCGGACCGCAAGCCGACCTGGAACATCGTGCAGGGCCTGCTGGTCGACAACCAGGTCGTGGCGCCGGTCTATCGCTACAGCAAGCGCCAGGGCAGCGCCTTCGCGGTCGATCGCAGGACCGTCGGCACGGCCACCATCACGCTGCTCGAGTCCGAGCGCTTCCTGTTCTCGTGGTCGATCGGATCGCGCAGCGGCGCGGAAAGCATGCAGTACCTGGTCCCGGGTGCCGGGGTCACGCCCAATCGCACCGGCGCCTGGTACGCGCCGGCGGAAAGCGGCTGGGGGCAGGTGCTGAGCCAGTTCCCCGGCGACGGCGGCGCCAGCACCACTTTCGTCGTGCATTATCTCTATGACGCCGTCGGCGAGCCGCGCTGGGTGCTGGCCGTGGAGCCCACCGCCAGCCTGGTCAACGGGCGGCCGCACCTCACGTTTCCGGTCCATTGCCCGGGCTGCCCGTGGTTGCCGGACTGGAACGACCAGCGCCTCGAGGCGGGCACCGGCAGCCTGGTCTTCGATGGCGCGCGCAATGCGCGCGTGACCACCAGCTTCGCATTGCCGTCGGCGTTCGGCGGCACCTGGCAGCGCACGGCCTTGCCGGTCGAGCTGATCACCGACCCGCAGTAACGCCACGCGTTGCCGTCGCGGGCGGCATGGCCCACCGCGTCGCGACGACGCGGTGGGCAATGGCGCGGGCCTCGGCCACAATGGTCGCGTGCCCTCGCCGGATCCCATCTCGCCGTTGCCGGCCGCGCTGGCGGACTTCGTCGCGGCGCGCCTGGCGCGCCTGGACGAGCGCTGCGCCGACGCGGGCGCCAGTCCGCCCGTGGGCGCGATCCGGGACCTGCTGGGCCGCGCCGTGCTGGTCAGCGATTTCGTCCACGAGCGCCTGCTGGCCGACCCGGCGCAATGGCCGCAACGCGAGCGCGAGGCCGCCGATCCGCGCCCGCCCTCGGCGCGCTTCCCGGCCGAGTGGCCCCTGCCCGACGATGCGCAGGCGGCGCAGGCCCTGCGGCGCTGGCGCGCGAACGAGAGCGTGCGGCTGGTGCTGCGCGACGTGGGCGGCGTCGATCCGCTCGAGGCCACGCTGGCGCAATGCACCGAGCTGGCCGAGGTCGGCATCGGGCGCGCGCTGGCGCAGCTCGAGCCCGGCTTCGCGCAACGGCTGGGCACGCCGCGCGGCCCCGACGGCGCGCCGCAGCGCCTGGCCGTCATCGGCATGGGCAAGCTCGGTGGCGCCGAGCTCAACTTTTCCTCCGACATCGACCTGGTGTTCGCCTTCGGCGAGGCCGGGCTGTGCGACGGTCCGCGCGGGCTGGCGAACGAGGACTACTTCCTGCGCCTGGGCCAGCGCCTGATCCAGATGCTGGGCGAGGTCACGGCCGACGGCTTCGTGTTCCGCGTCGACATGCGCCTGCGACCCTTCGGCTCGGCCGGGCGCCTGGCGCTGTCGCTGGCCGCGATGGAGCAGTACTACCAGCGCGAGGGCCGCGACTGGGAACGCTACGCCTGGATCAAGGCGCGGCCGGTCGCCGGCGATCTCGCGGTCGGCGCGACCCTGGTGGCGGAGCTCAAGCCCTTCGTGTTCCGGCGCTACCTCGACTACACCGCATTCGACGGACTGCGCGAGATGAAGCGCCTGATCGACGCCGAGGTCGCGCGGCGCGAGCTCGCCGACCACGTCAAGCTCGGGCCCGGCGGCATCCGCGAGATCGAGTTCATGGTGCAGCTGGTGCAGCTGGTGCGCGGCGGCCGCGAACCGGCGTTGCGCGCACCGGCGCTGCAGCCCGCGCTGGCTGCGGCCGTCGCCGCCGGCCACTTCGATCCGGCGTTGGCGGACTCGCTGCTGGCGGCGTACCGCTTCCTGCGCCGGGTCGAAAACCGGCTGCAGATGCGTCGCGACGAGCAGGTCCACGCGCTGCCGGAGGACGCCTTCGAGCGCGCGCGCCTCGCCGCGGGACTCGGCTTTGCCGACTACGACGCCCTGCTGGCGGCGCTCGACGCGCATCGCGCACGCGTGGCCGCGGCCTTCGCGAGCACGCTCGATGGCGGTCGTGCCGAGGCCCCCGTTTCTGGCGCGTCCCACGATTGGATGACGGCGTGGCAGGCATTGATCGCGGGCGCGTCGCTCGCGCCGGCAGCGCCGTTCGGCGCGGCCTGGCCGGCGCTGCGCGCCTACGCCGACGCCATTCGCGACGAGGCACGCCTGCGCCCGCGCGTGGACCGCCTGCTGCCGCAACTGCTCGCCGCGGCGGCACTGGCAGCGGACCCCGATACCGCGCTCGCGCGCGCCCTGGCCTTGCTGCGGGCGATCGCGGGACGTCCGGCCTACCTGGCCCTGCTCGACGAGCAGGGCGGCGCGCGCGAGCGACTGCTCTCGGTCTGCGCGCGCTCGGCCTTCCTGGCCGGGCGCGTCACCGCGCATCCGTTGCTGCTCGACGACCTGCTCGACACGCGGGTGGGACGCGCGCTGCCCGATGCCCCGGCACTGGCGGCCGAGCTGGCGCAACGCCTGGCCGCCGCGGGCGGCGATGCCGAGGAGGAATTCGGCGCGCTGCACGAACTCAAGCAGAGCACGCTGTTCCGCCTCGGGCTGGCCTGGCTCGATGGCCGCATCGCGGCCGACGAGTTGTCGATGCGGCTGGCCACGCTCGCGGACGTGATCGTGCAGCGGGTGCTGGACCTGGCATTGCGCGACACCGTGGCTGCGCACGGCCGCATCGCGCCGGATCGCGCGGGATTGCTGGTGCTGGGCTACGGCAGCCTCGGCGGCGCCGAGCTCGGATTCGCGTCCGACCTCGACCTCGTTTTCGTCTACGACGCCGGGCTCGCGGCGCGCTCCAGCGATGGCGCGCGCCCGCTCGAGGGCACGCGCTGGTTCGCGCGCGTGGCGCAGCGCGTGGTGCACTGGCTCACCACGCCGGCGCGCGCGGGCCGGCTGTACGAGGCCGACACGCGCCTGCGGCCCGACGGGTCCAAGGGCCTGCTGGTCACCTCGCTCGATGCCTATGCCGAGTACCAGCGCGAACGCGCCTGGCTGTGGGAGCACCAGGCCCTGGTGCGCGCGCGCGCGATCTGCGGCGACCCCGCCCTCGCCGGGCGCTTCGCCACGGTGCGCGCGCAGGTGCTGGCGCAGGCGCGCGATCCGGCGGCGCTGCGCGCCGAGGTGGTCTCGATGCGCGAGCGCTGGCGCACGCAGCTGGATCGCTCCGATGCACGGCGCTTCGACCTCAAGCAGGGGCGCGGCGGATTGGTGGACCTCGAGTTCCTGGTGCAGGCGCGCGTGCTGGAGGGGGCGGCGCGGCACCCGGATCTCGTCGCCGGCACGCGCACGCCGGCACTGTTGCGGCAATTGGCCGCGGCGCAGTCGTTGGAACCCGCGACCACCGAGGAACTGGTCGCAGCACACGACGCGCTGCTCGCCCAAGCGCTCGCATGCACGCTAGACGATGCGCCGCGCGTTGTTCCGCGCACGCCGGAACTCGCCGCGCATGCGGATGCGGTGCTCGCGGCGGCCGCGGCGAGCGGGCTCGATTTCAACTCGTCGCACCTCGCCTGAGATCCCGCGATCGTGGGGGTCCGCGCCCGCCACCATCCGGGTGCCGGCCCGGACATTCAGTGGAACTCGCCGTCACCCGGATGCTGGCGGTCCCGGACTCGCTTCGGTCTGGCGCGAAGGGCAGGGGCCTGGCGCCGCAGGAGCGGCTTCAGCCGCGACGAGGCCAATCGCCCGCAGAGCGGGCTCCTGCGAAGCTGGCTCTGTAGGAGCCCGCTCTGCGGGCGATTGGCCTCGTCGCGGCTGAAGCCGCTCCTACCATGGTCGTGCTGTGGTCGCGATGCGTCGGTCAGCGTTGTTCGCGCGCGGCGGCATCGCGCCATTGGTGGAAGCGCCGCAGCACCTCGGCGCCGATTGCCTCGGTTTCGCGCAGCGGCTCCGGTGACCAGGCGTCGAGCGCAGCGCGCAGCGGGCGGATGTGGCCGGTCTCGAGCAGTTCGCGATGGAACCGGGCGAGCTTGCCGCGCACGCCGCGCGGCGCGTGCACGTACACCGGCCGGCCGGTGGCGCAGGCTTCGGACAACAGGTTCACCGAATCCGGGCTCACCACCACGCGTTGCGCGTGGCCGAGGAAGCCGAGGTAGGGATTGGCGCCCGCGTCGCCCGGCGCCCACAACGTGCCGGGCCAGGTGGCGAAGGCCTCGCGCAAGCGCGCTACCAGCGGTGCCGGCGTGCGTCGCGAGGCGCTGACCAGGAAGCTGCCGCCGTCGCGCACCTGCCATGCGCCGAGGATGTCGCGGAGCGAGGCCAGCCATCGCGCATCGAGGCGCGCCGCGCGAGTGGAGCCGCCGACGAGCACGGCGGTCCGCGGCGCCGGCAGGCGCGCCAGGGTCGCGTGCTCGAGCGCCGCGGCCGCGAGGCGCGCGGGCGTGATCGCGTTGAGCGCGCCGATGCTGTTGATCGTGTCGGGGCCGCGCAGGGCGTCGTGCGCCGGCGTGACGACCAGGTCCCAGGCGCCGCGATTGGCCCGTGGATCGAGGATCTGCACCGCGTAGCAGCCGCTGGTCGCGCGCAGCCAGGCCGTGGCCAGCGCGCCGGCGCGGCCGCAGCCGATGGCGAGTTCGGGCGGCGCCTCGCGCGCGGCGCGCACGAAGGCCGGCGGCAGTCCGCCGGCGGCATGGCGCTCGAAGCGCGGCGCCCACCACGACCAGGGCGCGCGCAGTTGCACCGTCCAGGCCTCGGCTTCGAGTCCCATCGCGCGCGCCAGCGCCGCGGCCTGGCGCTGGTTGCCGGCGGCTGCGTCGGTGACCAGCCAGCAACGCGTCATCGCAGCGGCGGCGCCAGCAGGCCCAGCGCGGCGAAGCGCTCGCGCAGGTGCGCGACCAGCAACCGGGTCTTCGGCACCATCTCGCGCCGACGCGGCAACACGGCCTTCAGCCGCGCCACCGGCGGCCGCCAGCCGGACAGGACCTCGCGCAGGGTGCCGGCCGCGAGGTCGTCCGCGACCACGAAGCGCGGCAGGATCGCGATGCCGTAGCCGTCGAGCGCGGCGCCGCGCATGATGCTGCCGTTGTTCGTGGTCAGGCGCGGATGCACGGTGACGCGCGTGCCGGCGCCGTCCGGCCCGTCGAAGCGCCAGTCGTGGCCGGTGGCGTTGTGCGTGTAGTGGATCACGTCATGTTCGCGCAGCGCGGCCGGCTCGGCCGGCGCGCCAGTGCGCTCGAGATAGGCCGGCGCGGCGCAGGCGACCAGCGCCAGGTCGCACATCGGTTCCTCCTGGAACTGGCCCGAGATCATCGGATGGTCGGTGAGGACGAGGTCGTAGCCTTCCTCGGCCGGGTTGACCACGCGGTCGTTGAGCAGCACCTCGGCGGTCAGGTTCGGATGCGCGCACAGGAACCCGCTCAGCGCCGGGCCGAGGTAGCGCACGCCGAACGAGGTCGGGCACGACACCCGCACCAGGCCGCGCAGCTGCACATGGGCTTCACCCAGCGATTGTTCCAGCGCCTCGAGTTCCTCCACCAGGGCGAGCGCGCGTGGGTGGTACAGGCTGCCGGATTCGGTCAGGCGCACGCGGCGGGTAGTGCGGGCCAGCAGCGGCGTCCCGAGGTGCTGCTCGAGGTAGTTGACGCGCTTGGTGACCAGCGACTTCGGCAGCCGCAACTGCCGCGCCGCCTCGGAGAAACTCTCCAGTTCGGCCACGCGCAGGAAGGTCCGGATGGCGGCAAGGTGGTCCAATCGTTCACTCCCGGTGAACGCGGGATTCGTACGGTACCCGATTACCCGGCAACGCGTCGCGGACTAGACTGCGCGCCATTGCATGGAAACCCGCCGGACGGCCATTGGTCCCCGGCGCCATCGACCCGAGGGCCGGACCCCGTCCATCCCTCGCCCCACCCAACCGGAGTTCCCGCATGCGCAAGTCCCCCTTCCTCGCCATCGCCCTGGCGCTGGCCTTCTTCGCCGCCCCGGCGCTGGCGGCCGAGCGCTACAACCTCGACCCGATGCATACGCAGCTGCGTTTCCACTGGAACCACTTCGGCTACTCCAACATGAGCGCCGCGTTCGGCGAGGTGAAGGCCGACCTGCAGCTCGATACCGCCGACCTGACCAAGTCCACGGTCGCGGTCGAGATCCCGATCGCGTCGCTGTCCTCGGGCGTGCCCAAGCTCGACGAGCATCTCAAGAGCGCGGATTTCTTCAACGCCGCGGAGTTCCCGCTCGCCACCTTCAAGAGCACCTCGGTCGAGCAGGCAGGCGAGCGCGCGCTCAAGGTCAAGGGCGACCTGACCATCCACGGCGTGACCCTGCCGGCGGTGCTGGATGTGACCGTGAACCAGATCGGCACGCACCCGATGGCCAAGGGCCCGGCGGCAGGCTTCGACGCCAGCACCACGATCCAGCGCAGCGCCTTCGGCATCGGCAAGTACGCGCCCGCCGTGAGCGACGACATCCGGATCCACATCTCCACCGAGACCCACAAGGCCAAGTAAGGCGACTTGGCCTCCCTGCAGGAGCGGCTTCAGCCGCGACCAGCCGACGCTACGTAGCGACGCCTGGTCGCGGCTGAAGTCGCTCCTACAGGGGACCAGGCCCGACTACCATGATCACCATCCGACCTGCCGCCGAACGCGGACCCACCCGGCTGGGCTGGCTCGACAGCCGCCACACGTTCTCGTTCGGCCACTACTACGACCCGCGCCACATGGGCTTCGGGCCGCTGCGCGTGATCAACGAGGACTTGGTCGCGCCGGGCGGCGGTTTCGCCACCCACGCCCACGCCAACATGGAGATCGTGACCTACGTGCTCGCGGGTGCGCTCGCGCACAAGGACAGCCTCGGCACCGGATCGGAGATCCGGCCGGGCGACGTGCAGCGCATGAGCGCCGGCACCGGCATCGAGCACAGCGAGTACAACGCCTCGGCCACGGCGCCGGTGCATTTCCTCCAGATCTGGATCCAGCCCGATCGCATCAACGTCAAGCCGGACTACGAGCAGAAGGCCTTCCCGGCCGCCGAACGTCGCGACAGCCTGCGCCTGCTGGTCTCGCCCGACGGACGCGAGGGCTCGATCCGCATCCACCAGGACGCGACCCTGCAGGGCGTGCTGCTGTCGGCCGGCGCGCGCGTCGCGCATGACCTGCACGAAGGCCGCCGCGCCTGGCTGCAGGTGGCGCGCGGCGTGGTGACGGTGAACGGCCAGCGCCTCGCCGCCGGCGATGGCGCCAGTGCCGCGCGCCAGTCGCAGCTGGTGATCGAGGGCGTCGAGGACGCCGAGTTGCT
>JAGOEZ010000132.1 GCA_017997455.1 Lysobacterales bacterium
CCGGCCGGGTTCTGGCCCGGCCCGGTGGTGAGTGGTTCCTGGTTCGACGCCACGCGCAGCGGCGAGGGCATCATCGTGCAGTACCTGCCCGATGGCCGTGCGATCGCGTTCTGGTTCACCTATCCGCCGGACGGGGAGGCGGGCGAGCAGGCCTGGCTGGTGGCGCAGGAAGGCAGCGTGGTCGGCAACACACTGCGCTTCGCCGCCGTATACCGACCGCAGGGCACCCGCTTCGGCGCGGACTTCGATCCGGACGACGTGGTGCTGCAGCCCTGGGGCACGCTCGAGCTCGAGTTCGCGGATTGCGGGCGCGCCATCCTGCGCTACACCGGGCCCGCCGCCTTCGGCAGCGGCACGCGCCAGTACTCGCGCCTGACCACGCTCGACGAACTCGAGTGCGGCGGCGCGCGCGAGCTCACCGCCAGCGGCGCGCGCGCCCTGTCGGGGCTGCGCTCGCGCAGCGGCGCCTGGTACGTGCCAGCACGCGCGGGCGAGGGCTGGCTGGTCGAGGAGCTGCCCGACGGGCGCACGCTGGTGTACTGGTTCACCTTCGACCCGCAGGGCCGCCAGGCCTGGACGGTCGGCGCCGCCACGCGCGACGGCAACCGCCTGCGCATCGAAGCCAACGCGATCACGCGCGGCACGAACTTCGGCGATGCCTTCGTCGCCGCCGACGTCACCCAGCAACCCTGGGGCCTGCTGGAGTTCGAATTCGGCAGCTGCGGCGCGGCCCAGGTCAGCTACGCCTCCACGATCGACGGCTACGGCAGCGGCACGCGCCAGGCCGCGCGCCTGACCACGCTGGCCGGTGCGCCCTGCCTCGACGGCACGCCCGCGCCGCCCGCCAATCCCGTGTGGACCGAACGCGCGCGCATGCCCGACACGCCACAGTCCGAGCACGGTGCCGCGGTGCTCGACGGCAAGGTCTACGTGATGGGTGGATTCGGCGACCTCAACGGCTTCAAGCGCTACGACCGTGCCGCCAACAGCTGGACCCGCCTGCCGAACCTGCCCGCCGGACGCGACCATCTCACGACCTTCGCCTTCCCCGGCTCGATCTACATGATCGGCGGCCAGGCCAACGGGCCGGGCGACCAGCTCACGTCCGGATTCCGCTACGACGTGGCCGGCAATCGCTGGGAACCGGTGCCGGCGCTGCAGTTCATGTACGGCAGCCACGCCGCCGTGCTGCACGGGCGCGCCTACATCGGGGACATGGACGGCACGCTGCAGGAATTCGATCCGGCGCAGAACCGCGTGCGGCGCATCGATGCCGCCAACGCGACGCCGCGCGACCACTCGCAGGTCGTCGCTTTCCAGGACGAGATCTGGATGATCTCCGGACGCACGCCGGAAACGCCCACCATCGCGATCTACGATCCGGTCAGCGAGCGTTGGCGCGCCGGCCCGCCGCTCAATCGCCGCCGCGGAGGCTTCGGCGCCGCCGCAGTCGGGCCGTACATCGTGATCACGGGCGGCGAGTTCCTGGGCTCGCCGGTGCGCCTGGTGCCGGAAGTCGAGATCTACACGGCGGGCGAGAACAGCTGGCGCTTCGGCCCCCAATCGCCCGAGCCCACGCACGGGCTGCCCGGCGTCGCGCTCAACGGACGCTTCCTCGCCATCAGCGGCACCACCGTCGCCGCCTCGGCGGTGGGGGCGACCGGCCGGGTGTTCGAGCTCGACCTGGGCTTGCCGGCGCAGTAGCTCAGTCGCTGCGGCCACGCCGCTCCGCTCCGGACTTTCCCGTCCAAGGCGGCCGGACGGTGTTACCATGGTGACACTCGACCACGTCATCCTTGGGCAACGCACATGTCGACCACGTCACTCAAGCTGCCGGAAGCCTTGAAGCGACGCACCGCGGCGCTTGCGCAGCGCCGCGGAACGACGCCCCATGCATTCATGGTCGAGGCCATCAGCGCGGCAGCCGATGCCGCCGAGCGTCGCGAAGTCTTCGTCGCGGCGGCCAAGACTGCGCGCCGCTCGGCGCTGCGGACCGGCAAGGGACTCGACGCCGACGAAGTCCACGCTTACCTGCGCCGGCGCGTTGCGTTGGGCAAGGCGACCCCACCGAAGGCCAGGTCTTGGCGCGGCTGATCTATTCCGAGCGTGCCTTCGCCGACCTCGATCGGCTCCTTTACTTCCTGCTGGCCACCGACGCTCCCAGCGCAGCTGCCACGGTCGAACTGGTCGCCGGCGCGGTGTCGATACTCGCCGAGCATCCCCTGATCGGGCGGCCGGCAGAGGGCGAACTGCGAGAGTTGGTGATCTCGCGTGGCCACAGCGGCTATGTCGCGCTCTACAGCTTCGAGCGCGCCCACGACGTCGTCCTTATCCTCGCGATTCGACACCAGCGCGAGGCGGGTTTCGTGGACGACCAAGGCGCCTGAGCTTTCGGCGCATGACGGTTTCCGCATAACGGTGTCAGAGACAATTCTCGCCTGTCTCGGGTACGACCGGGTCGGCTAAGCTTCGCCCCTGACCCCACGGAGACGCCAATGCCCACGCTGTACTACTCGCCCGGCGCCTGCTCGCTCGGGCCGCACCTCGCGCTCGAGGAGATCGGCAAGCCCTACGAGGCGGTCGAGGTCAACGTGCGGCGCGGTGACCAGTTGAAGCCCGAGTACCTCGCGATCAACCCGCACGCACGCGTGCCGACACTCAAGGTCGGCAGCTTCATCCTGACCGAGTGCCCGGCGATCCTCGCGTACTTGGATCGCACCCATCCCGACGCGGCGCTGATGCCGGACGATCCGGCGCAGGAGGCCAAGGGCCTTTCCCTGATGAGTTGGCTCGCCAGCACCGTGCACATCAGCTTCGCCCAGGTGTTCCGGCCCGCGCGTTATTCCGACGATGAAGCCCAGCACGCCGCGATCTCGGCCAAGGGCAAGGCCAAGGTCCAGGAGCACTACGACGAGATCGAGACCCTGGTCGGTGACAGTCCCTGGGCGCTGGGGCGGCGCTACAGCGTGGTCGATCCCTATCTCTTCGTGTTCCATCGCTGGGGCTATCGCCTCGGCCTCGACATGGCGCGCTGGCCGCGCTACGGCACGCATGCGGCCAGCGTCGCCGCGCGTCCCGCCACGCAACGCGTCATGAGCGCCGAAGGCATCACGGCCACCGGCTGAACCAGGAATCCCCGCATGCGCCTGCTGCTCCCCCTGCTGCTCCTCGTGCCGACCATGCTCCACGCCGAACAACTGCCGCTGGAAAGACTGTTCCAGGACCCGGCGCTGACCGGCCCGCGGCCGCTCAAGCTCGCGGTCGCGCCCGATGGCGCGCGCGTGACCTTCCTGCGCGGCAAGGCCGACGACCAGAACCGGCTCGATCTGTGGGAGTACCACGTCGCCAGTGGCCAGACCCGGCTGCTGGTGGATTCAGCGCTGCTCGCGCCCGGCCCCGAGCAGCTCTCCGACGAGGAGAAGGCGCGGCGCGAGCGCCAGCGCATCGCGGCGCTGTCGGGCATCGTGGGCTACCAGTTCTCGCCCGACGGCAAGCAGCTCCTGTTTCCGCTCAATGGCGAGTTGTACCTGTACGACCTGCGCAAGTCCGGCAGCGAGGCCGTGCGCCAGCTCACGCACGGCGAGGGCTTCGTCACCGATCCCAAGGTCTCGCCGCGCGGCGGCTACGTGTCCTTCGTGCGCGAGCAGAACCTGTGGGTGATCGAGCTCGCGACCGGTCGCACCATGGCGGTCACGATCAAGGGCGGCGGCACCGTCGCCTGCGGCGTGGCCGAGTTCGTGGCCCAGGAGGAGATGAACCGCTACACCGGCTACTGGTGGGCGCCGGACGACTCGGCCCTGGCCTACACCTGCTACGACGAATCCGGGGTGCCGATCCACAGGCGCTTCGAGCTCTACGCCGATCGCACCGAGGTGATCGAGCAGCGCTATCCGGCCGCCGGCGAGGCCAACGTGCGCATCGCCCTGGAAGTCGCCACGCTGGTCGACGTCAAGGTCGCCGCGACCGAGGCCAAGTCCGCGCGCCCGGCGCAAGTCGTGCCGCTGGGCGAGGATCCCGACATCTACCTCGTGCGGGTCAACTGGCTGCCGGACGGCAAGCGCCTCGCCTTCCAGCGCATGGCCCGCAACCAGCGGCGGCTCGACCTCGTGCTGCACGACACGCGCGATGGCGCGCAACGCACGCTCCTGACCGAAACCTCCGACACCTGGATCAACCTCAACGACGACCTGCGGTTCCTGAAGTCGCGCGAGGCCTTCATCTGGGGCTCCGAACGCTCGGGCCTGGCGCAGCTTTACCTGTACTCGCTCGATGGCACGCTGCTGCATCCGATCACGACCACGCCATGGGCGATCGACGGGGTGCTGGCGCTGGATTCGAAGCGCGGCGTGGTCCATGCCGGCGCGCCGGGGCCGGACCCCAAGCAGCGCCACGTCTACGCCTATCCGCTCGACGGCAAAGGCGAGGCGCGCCGCGTCACGCGCGAGGACGGCACCCACACCGTGGTGTTCAGCGACGACGCGCGCGTGTTCGTCGACACGTACACCTCGCGCGAGCGCCTGCCCACGGTCAGCCTGCGGCGTTCCGACGGGCGCGTGCTGACGGTGCTCGAGGCCAACGAACTCAAGGAAGGCCATCCCTACTGGCCCTACCACGCCAACCATCGCGCACAGGAATTCGGCACGATCAAGGCCAGCGACGGGCAGACGCTGCACTTCCAGGTGACCAAGCCGCCGGGCTTCGATCCGACGAAGCGCCATCCGGTGCTGGTCTTCTACTACGGCGGCCCGCATGGGCAGGTCGTCACCGACACCTACGACCTCGATTTCACCCAGTGGATGGCGCAGCGCGGCTACGTGGTGTTCAGCCTCGACAACCGCGGCATGGCGCGTCGTGGCAAGGCCTTCGAGGACCCGATCTTCCGCCAGATGGGCAAGGTCGAGATCGAGGACCAGCTCGCCGGCATCGCCTGGTTGAAGCAGCAGCCCTGGGTCGATCCGGCGCGCATCGGCGCCTACGGCTGGAGCTACGGCGGCTACATGACCCTGATGCTGCTGGCCAAGGCCTCCGACCAGATCGCGGCCGGCGCGGCGGTGGCGCCGGTGGCCGACTGGCGCCTGTACGACACCTTCTACACCGAGCGCTATCTCGACCATCCGAAGGACAACGCCGAAGGCTATCGCCTGAGCGGCGTGCTGCCTTGGCTGGAAGGCCTGAAGTCGCCGCTGCTGCTCGCGCACGGCATGGCCGACGACAACGTGCTGTTCGTCAATTCCACCGCGGTGATGAGCGCGCTGCAGGCGCAGGGCACGCCCTTCGAGCTCATGACCTATCCCGGCGCCAAGCACGGCATCAGCGGCCCCGCCAACCAGACCCACGTCTTCCGCACGATGGCGGCGTTCTTCGACCGCCACCTCAAGCCCGGCGAGTAGCGCGATACCTGCATCGAAGCCCCTGTAGGAGCGCATCTCATGCGCGACCGCGGAACCACGGACCGCGGCAAGCCGAAGGTCCGCGGTCGCGCATGAGATGCGCTCCTACAGGCGCAACGTGCGCTGGGCTACTCGTCGCGCAGCGCGGTCATCGGATCGGTGCGGGCCGCGCGCAATGCGGGAGCCGACAGCGCCACCAGCGCCGCGATCGCCATGATCGCGATGCCGGCCATCACCACCCACGGCAGTCGTCCTTCGAGGTCGTAGCTCTGGGCGACCAGCAGCTGGCGCGCGGCCCACGCGCCGGAGGCGCCGAGCGCGACGCCGGCGACCACCACGCGCGCGCCCTCGCCCAGCACCTGTCGCGCCAGCGCCGCCGGGCGCGCGCCCAGCGCGAGGCGCAAGCCGAATTCCTTCACGCGCCGGCGCTGCTGCAGCGTCGCCACGGCGTACACGCCGAAGGCGCCCAGGAACAGGGCCGAGAGCGCGAACGCGCCCACCGTGCGGGCGAAGAAGCGCATCGACGCCAGTTGCGCATCGAGGTCCTCCTGGAGCAGGAACTGCCGCGTCAGCGGCTGGCGCGGGTCCACGGACCACGCGGCCTCGGCCATCTGCGCCGCCAGTCCCGGCGGCGACATCGCGCTGCGCACCAGGAAGGTCAACCCGGCGGCCGGCCGCTGCGCCGCCGCGATCAGGATCTCCGGCGCCGGTTCCGCGCGCAGGCCGTCGTTGCGGATGTCCTCCATCACGCCGACCACGCGGAACGGCACGCGCTCGCCGCGACCCAGCGGCAGCAGCAGCTGCTCGCCCAGCGGCGAGCGCCCGGGGAAGCTGCGGCGCGCCAGTTCGCGGTTGACCATCGCGACCGCCTCGGCGCCCTCGCGATCCTCGTCGCCGATCGCGCGACCGGCCAGCAGCGGGATGTCCAGCACGTCGAGGTATCCGGCGCTCACCCGGCGCAGGCTGGCCTGGTAGGCCTCGGGTTCGGCGCGACCGGGCAGCAGGAGGTCGATCGCGAAGGCGCCGTTCACCGACAGCGGGGCCACGCTCGCGACCGCCACGGCTTCGACCCCGGGCAGCGCCGACAACCGCTGCCGCAACGCCTCGCTGTAGGCCGGCGCCAGGGCCGGCCCGCCCTCGCGATAGAGCTGCATCGCGTGCACGTCCGCGGTGCGGAAGCCCGGGTCGACCGCGCCCAGTCGCATCAGTCCGTGCGCCAGCGCGGCGGCCACGATCACGCCCAGGGTCGACAAGGCGATCGCCAGCGCCGGCAGCACGCGCCGCGCGCGCGGCGGATCGGAAATCACCGAGCGTCCCGCGCCACGCAGGGCCTCGCCCGATGCCGCGCCCGGGCGCCGCACGCCGGCCAGCAGCACCAGCAGGGGCGTGGCCACGGCGAGCAGCGCCGCGAAGCCGATCACGCCGGCATCGAGCGCGATGGCGTCGACGCGCGGCACGCTGTCGGCGGCCAGCGTGCGCAGCGCGTCCAGGCTGCCCGCCGCGGCCAGCACGCCGAGTCCCACGCCGGTGCCGGCCAGCAGCAGCAGCTCGAGCAACAGCATGCGCCAGAGCCGCCCGCGGCTCGCGCCCAGCGCGCGGTTCACCGCCAGCTCCTGCGCGCGCGCGACCTGGCGCGCATCGAACAGGATCGCGAGGTTGGCGCAGGCCACCAGCAGCACCAGAAGGGCGATGCCGAACGCCCCCCACAGCGCGCCGCGCGCGTCGCCGACCACGTCGTCGAGCAGGGGTCGTAGCCCGATCCGCCAGCCGATGTCGGGCAGCGAGCGTTCGCTGCGCACGTTGGCGGACAGCGCCGCCAGGCGCTCGCGCGCCAGGATGGCGTTGGCGTCCTCGCGCAGGCGCGCGACGCCGAAGACGAAGCGCGCGTTGGCGTACATCGGATGGTCGGTAGGG
>JAGOEZ010000133.1 GCA_017997455.1 Lysobacterales bacterium
CGCGACATGTAGACCTCGCCGCGGTAGCGATACTGCACGTCGTAGCCGACCACGCGCCGCTCTTCCTGGTACTCGTCCACGACCTGGCAGCGGCGTTGCGTGGTCTCGTAGGTGCGGCCGGGGCCGTTGTTGCGGTCGACGTTGCGGCCGACCGCGCCGCCAATGACTGCACCGGCGACGGTCGCGGCCGTGCGCCCGCTGCCACCGCCCACCTGGTTGCCCAGCACGCCGCCGACGATGGCGCCCAGCACCGTGCCGCCGGTGGGGTCGCCGCCATCGGGTTCCCGGGTCACCACGCGCTCGTCGTAGCACTCCTCGCGCGGGTTCGGATTGCGGAAGATCTCGAACACGGGCTCGGTGCGCAGCACGTCGGCGTAGGCGAAGCTGACGTTCTCCGCCCCGGGCGGCGCATACGCACCATCCGGTGGATAGGGGCCCTGCGGCTGGGCCTGCGCCGGCAGGGCGCAGAGACCCGCCAGCAGCGTCAAGAGGCGGATGAGCGGCTTCATGCAATTCCTTTCCCGGTCATCGAGGCGGGGCACCGCGACGCCAGCGGGATGATTCCTTGGCGGGCAGTGTACCCGGCGTGGCTGAACCCCGGCCGAAGCCGGCGCCGGGTTTTTCCTTCCGCCGCGGGGGCTTGCGGGTGGCGCCGCGGCCCGCAACCGCTACAATTTTGCACAGCAACATGGAATTGACCATGGACTTGATGCTGCACAACACCCTGACCCGCCAGCGCGAGCGCTTCACGCCCGGCGACCCGGCGCGGGTCACGATGTACGTGTGCGGCCCCACGGTCTACAACTACGTCCACATCGGCAACGCCCGCCCGCCGGTGGTGTTCGGGCTCCTCGCCGACCTGCTGCGACGCCGCTATCCCGGGGTCCTGTACGCCCGCAACATCACCGACGTCGACGACAAGATCAACGCGGCCGCCAAGGCCGCCGGGGTGCCGATCGGCACGATCACCGGGCGCTACACCACCGCCTACCGCGACGATATGGGCGCGCTGGGCGTGGCGCCACCGGACCTGGAGCCGCACGCCACGGCGCACATTCCGCAGATCGTCGCCATGATCGAGCGCCTTATCGCCAGCGGCAACGCCTACGCCGCCGAGGGGCACGTGCTGTTCGCGGTGGCCTCGTTTCCCGAATACGGGCGCCTGTCGCGCCGCTCCACCGACGAGATGCTCGCCGGCGCGCGGGTGGAAGTGGCCCCGTACAAGCGCGATCCCGGCGACTTCGTGCTCTGGAAGCCCTCTCCCGAGGACCTGCCCGGCTGGGAGTCGCCCTGGGGCCGCGGGCGCCCGGGCTGGCACATCGAGTGCTCGGCGATGAGCGAGGCGCGGCTGGGCGAGACCATCGACATCCACGCCGGCGGCATCGACCTCACCTTCCCGCACCACGAGAACGAGATCGCGCAGAGCACCTGCGCCCATGGCGGGCGTACCTTCGCCCGCTACTGGCTCCACAACGGCCTGCTCAACTTCGAAGGCCGCAAGATGTCGAAGTCGCTGGGCAACGTGACCCTGGTCCACGACCTCGTGCGCCAGCACCCGCCCGAAGCCCTGCGCCTGGCGCTGCTGTCGGCGCACTACCGCCAGCCGCTGGACTGGACCGATGGCCTGATCGAGCAGAGCGTGCGGACCCTGGACCGGCTCTACGCCACGCTGGCCGAGCTCGCCGACGTCGAAGTCGACGCGGCGCGCGCGCCGCTGCCGGCGTCGGTCGAGGCGGCGCTGTGCGACGACCTCAACACGCCGATCGCGCTGGCGGAAATCGCGCGCCTCGCCGGCGAGGCGCGCAAGGCCGACGGGCCGGCGGCACGCGCCGCGCGCAAGGGCGAGCTGCTGGCTGCAGGTCGCCTGCTCGGCCTGCTGCAGCAGGACCCGGTCGCGTGGGCGGCGCAGTTCACCCGCGGCACGGTCGTCGACGCCGTTGCCATCGAGGCGCTGATCGAGCGCCGCCGCGACGCCAAGCAGGCGCGCGACTTCGCCGCCGCCGATGCGATCCGCGTCCAGCTCAGGGACATGGGCGTGCTGATCGAGGACACGCCGCAGGGCGTGCGCTGGAAACTGGCGCGCGACGGCGCGACGCCAGGCCCGGCCTGAAGGCGCCCCGGCAGCTGACGCCATGAGTCCGGAATCGGCTACCGCGAATGCAGCCCAGGACGCGATCGTCGAGGAGTTCGGCTACTTCGGCGACTGGGCGGAGCGTTACCAGTACCTGATCGACCTCGGCCGCAAGCTGCCGCCGCTGGCGGATGCGCTGCGCACCGACGAGCACAAGGTCAGCGGCTGCCAGTCGCAGGTCTGGATCGTCCCGCATGGCGACGCGTCCGGGCTCGCGTTCGAGGCGATCAGCGATTCGAGCATCGTCTCGGGCCTGATCGCCCTGCTGCTGCGCGTGTACTCGGGGCGACCGGCGGCCGAGATCCTCGCCACCGAACCGCAGTTCGTGCAGGCGCTGGGCCTCAAGCAGCACCTGTCGCCGACGCGCAGCAACGGCCTCGCCGCGATGGTTACGCGCATCCGCGCCCTGGCCGCGGCCGCGCAGTCGGGCGCCAGCTACGCCTGAATCCAGGGACTGGCGCGATCCGGGCGGACGCGGGGTGGTCTAGGCTTTCACCCAGAGCCCTTGCCCGCGCAGCCAGTCGACGATGCCGTCGGCCAGCACCAGCGGATCCTCCCCGGTCGTGTCGATGCGCAGTTCGGGGCACAACGGCTCCTCGTACGGGTCATCGATGCCGGTGAAGCCCTTGAGCTTGCCGGCGCGGGCCAGCGCATAGAGCCCCTTGCGGTCGCGCGCCTCGCATTCATGCAGCGGCGTGGCCACGTGCAACTCGACGAAGGCGGCGCCGGTGGCCTCGACCAGCGCGCGCACGGCGGCGCGATCCTCGGCATAGGGCGCGATCGGCGCGCACACCGCGATGCCGCCGTGGCGCGCCACCTCGGCGGCCACATAGCCGATGCGCCGCACGTTGGCGCTGCGGTCCTCGCGCGAGAAACCCAGCCCCTTCGACAGGTGCTTGCGCACCACGTCGCCGTCGAGGAGCGTGACCGGGCGCGACGCGCCCTCGCCGAAGCGCGCAATCACGGCCTGGGCCAGCGTCGACTTGCCCGAGCCCGAGAGGCCGGTGAGGAACAACACGAAGCCGCGCGCCGCGCCCGCCGGGTGGCGCTCGCGCAGGATGTCCGCCACGGCGCCATAGGTGAACCACTCGGGAATCGGCTCGCCCTGCTGCAATCGACGCCGCAGTTCGGTGCCCGACAGGTCGATCACTTCGTCGTCGGGCCGCAGTTCGTTGACCGGCAGGTGGGCATCGCGGTTGACCGCGTAGACCACCGCCGGGAAGGGCACGATGCGGATGCCGATCTCCTGCTGGTGGCGCGCCAGCAGTTCCTGCGCGGCGTAGGGTTCGTAGAACGGCTTGCCGTTGCGGTCGTTGCCGGGACCGGCGTGGTCGCGGCCGACGATGAAATGGCTGGCGCCATGGTTGCGCCGCACGATCGCGTGCAGCAGGGCCTCGCGCGGTCCGCCCATGCGCATCGCCAGCGGCAGCAGCGAGAGCTTCACCGTGTCCCTGGGATAGTGCGCCAGCAAGGCCTGGTAGCAGCGCACGCGGGTGGCGTGGTCGATGTCGCCCGGCCTGGTGCGCCCCACCACCGGGTGCAGCAGCACGCGCGCGCCGACCTGGGCTGCGGCGCGCACGGTCAGTTCGCGATGCGCGCGATGGATCGGGTTGCGGGTCTGGAAAGCGACCACGTTTTCCCAGCCGTTGGCATCGAGCCAGTCGCGCAGGCTGCGCGGGGTGTCGCGCAGCGCGGCGAAGTCGAAGTGGCGCGGCAGGGCCAGGCCCCGCACGCGGCCACCCACGTACACCGGGTGGGTGCGTTCGAGCAATTCCGCGACGCCGGGATGCGTGGTGTCGGTGGTGCCGAACACCTGCAACGCTTCGTGCTGCCGATCGGGGCGATAGACGCTCGCCACCTCGAGGATCGCCAGCGCCACGCCCTCGGGATCGCGCAGCGCCAGTTCGGCGCCGGGGGCAAGCTTCGCGCCGAGTTCCTCCGGCACGTCGAGCGTGATCGGCAGCGGCCACAGGGTACCGTCGGCCAGGCGCATGTCGGCGACGACGCCACGGTAGTCGGCCTCGCCCAGGAACCCGGTCAAGGGCGAAAATCCGCCGCTCAGGAGCAATTCCAGGTCGCAAAGCTGGCGTTCGCCCAGGTCCCAGCCGGGCAGGCTCGCCGCGCGCAGCGTTGCCGCCGGAACGTCAGCGGGTGCCAGCAGCAACTCGCGCAGTTCGCCACCGTAGGGCGTATTGAGGACAGTCTGGTCGAGGATCGGTCTTGCGCTGAGGCGTTGGCTCATGATGGGTTCGATGGTGTGCGGGAGGGAACCGGGGTTCAGCCTTCGAGGCCGTGCAGGCCGCATTCGCGGCGCAGCCCGTGGAAGCGGGTCTGTTCCTCGCTGAGGTCGGCACCGATCGGCCGCGTGGTCGGCACGTCGCCGATCGACACGTATCCCTGCTGCCACAGCGGGTGGTACGGCAGGTCGTGGCGCTTGAGGTAGAGGTACACGTCGCGATCGCTCCAGTCGTGGATCGGGCTGAGCTTGAAGCGCCCGTCCTGGCGCGCCAGCGGCTCGATGGCGGCGCGACTACGCGATTGGCTGCGACGCAAGCCCGCGATCCAGGTGCCGACGCCGAGTTCGGCCAGCGCGTGCTGCATCGGCTCGACCTTGGTCAGGCGGCTGAAGCGCTCGATGCCCTCGCTGCCCTGCTCCCACAGCCGGCCCTCGCGGGCCTCGAGCCAAGCCGGCGTCAGGGGCGCGCGATGCACGCGCAGGTTGAGCGATAGCCGGGTGCTGAGTTCGTCGATGAACTGGTAGGTCTCCGGAAAAAGGTAACCGGTATCGACCACGACCACCGGGATCCCCGGCGCCAGGCGCGTGACCAGGTGCAGCGAGACCGCCGCCTGCGCGCCGAAACTCGACGACAGCGCGTGCGTGCCGGGCAGGTGTTCCAGCGCCCAGCGCACGCGGCCCTCGGCATCGAGGGCATGCAGCTGGCGATTGGCCGCGGCCAGGTCCAGGGGACCCGGACCGGTCTCGTCCTTCGAATCGTGGATGCTCATGCGGAGGCCTCGCGTCGTCGTGGATGCACGCCCTGCGATGGATCGAGCACGCCCGCGCGCCACAGCCAGTCGCCGAAGCGCTCGTCGGAGGCTCGTGCCTGCGCGTAACGCCCGAACAGCTGGTCCAGTTCGTCGAGGACCTGCGCCTCGTCGACGTTTTCCCGGTGCAGCACGTTGAGGCGCTGCCCGGCCGCATCCGCGCCCAGCAGCAGGTTGTAGCGGCCAGGCGCCTTGCCGATCAGCGCGATCTCGGCGAGGTACGGCCGCGCGCAGCCGTTGGGGCAGCCGGTGATGCGCAGCGACAATGGGATGCCGGCCAGCCCATGCCGGGCCAGGCGCGCGTGCACCGCGTCCAGCAAGTGCGGCAGATAGCGCTCGGCCTCGGCCATCGCCAGCGGGCAGGTCGGCAGCGCGACGCAGGCCAGCGCGTCGCGATGCAGCGGCGTCGCCGTGCGGTAGCCGTCGAGGCCATGCGCCTGCACCAGTGCATCGATGGCCTCGCGTGCCTCGGGCGCCACGCCGGCGATCACCAGGTTCTGGTTCGGGGTCAGGCGGAAGTCGCCCGCGTGCGTTTGCGCGATCGCGTCCAGACCTTCCAGCGACCTGCCCACCACGCGTCCGGACGGAATGCGCAGGGTGAGGTGCCAGCGCCCGTCGTGCGCCCCGACCCAGCCGAAGCGGTCGCCCTGCGATTCGAATCGGAATGGCCGTGCCGGTGCGATGGCGAAGCCCGCGCGACGCTTCACCTCGGCCACGAACCAGGCCAGGCCCTGGCGCTCGATCGTGTACTTGAGCTTGGCGAGCTTGCGGTTGCTGCGGTCGCCATGGTCGCGCTGGGTGGTGACGACGGCCTCGGCCACCGCCAGCAACTGATCGGGCCGCACGAAGCCGATCACGTCGGCCAGGCGCGGGAAGGTGCTGGGCTCGCCATGCGTGGTGCCGAGCCCGCCGCCGACGCTGACGTTGAAGCCCGCCAGTTCGCCGTCCTCGATGATGGCGATGAAGCCGAGGTCATGCGCGTAGACGTCGACATCGTTGCCCGGCGGCACCACCAGCGCGGCCTTGAACTTGCGCGGCAGGTAAGTGGCGCCATAGATCGGCTCGGCCTCGGGGTCGTCGCCCAGGCGCTCGCCGTCGAGGAAGATCTCGTGGTACGCGCGGGTCCGCGGCAGCAGGTGCTCCGACAGGCGCACCGCCCAGGCCTGGGCCTGCGCATGGGCGCGCGACTCGGCCGGGTTGGGCGAGCACAGCACGTTGCGATTGACGTCGCCGCAGGCGGCGATCGTGTCGAGCAGCGCGACCTGCAGCGCCTGCATCGAGGCCTTGAGTTCGGTCTTGAACACGCCGTGGATCTGGAAGGCCTGGCGCGTGGTCAGGCGCAGGCTGCCGTTGCCGAACCGGCGCGCGAGCGCGGACAGCGCCAGCCACTGCGCCGAGGTGCAGACGCCGCCGGGCAGGCGCGTGCGCGCCATGAAGCTGTGCGCGGGCTCGAGCTTCTGCAGGCGCCGCTCCTCGCGCAGGTCGCGGTCGTCCTGCAGGTAGGTGCCGTGGAACTTGATCAGCGTCGCGTCGGCGTCGGGCAGGCTGCCGGTCAGCGGATCGAGCAGGCTGTTTTCCAGCGTGCCGCGCAGGCCGCGGCTCGCCGCCTTGATGCCTTCGATCGGGGACAGCGCCGTGCCCATCAGTAGACATCCCGGCGGTAGCGCCCATCGGCCAGCCAGCCCTGCACGCGCTCGGCTGCCAGTTCGGCCGACACGCCGCCATGTTCGGCCACCATGTCGACCAGCGCCTGGTGGACGTCGGGCGCCATGCGCGAGGCGTCGCCGCACACGTAGAGCGCGGCGCCCTGCTCGATCCAGTCGTACAACTCGCGGCCGTGCTCGCGCAGGCGCTGCTGGACGTAGACCTTGTGCGCGCCATCACGCGAGAAGGCCGGCGTGAGGCGCTGCAGCTGGCCGCGGCGCAGCGCTTCGAGCCATTCGGCCTGGTAGAGGAAATCGTGGCGCAGGCGCGGCGCGCCGAAGAACAGCCAGTGGCGACCGGTGGCGCCGGTGGCGACGCGGTCCTGCACGAAGGCGCGATACGGCGCGACCCCGGTGCCGGCGCCGACCATGATGAGGTCGCGGCTG
>JAGOEZ010000134.1 GCA_017997455.1 Lysobacterales bacterium
CTGCTGCTGGCCAAGCTCTTTGCCAAGCCCTCCAACCTGCTGGTGATGGACGAGCCCACCAACGACCTCGACGTCGAGACCCTCGAACTCCTCGAGGAGATCCTCGGCGAGTATCCGGGCACCTTGCTCCTGGTTAGCCACGACCGCGATTTCCTCGACCAGGTCGTGACCTCGACCCTGGTGATGGAAGGCGAGGGCCGCGTGGCCGAGTACGTCGGCGGATACAGCGACTGGGTTCGCCAGCGGTCCGCAGTCCCGGCGGCCATGGCGCCGGCGGCACCGCAGGCCGCGCCCGTCGCAGTGGCCGCGCCGGTGGCGGCGCGACGACGCCTGGGGCAGAAGGAGGCGCGCGAACTGGAACAGTTGCCGGCGCGGCTGGAGCGGATCGAGGCGCGGATCGCCGCACTGGTCGAGCGCACGCAGGATCCGGCCTTCTATCGCGCCGATGGCGAGGCCATCGCGGCGCACCACGCTGAACTGGCGGCCGCGCAGGCCGAGTTGGCGGCAGCCTATGCGCGCTGGGAAGCGCTCGAGGGCGCGGCCTCCTGAGTCGCGTCGGCCGTTGCGCGCGGCGCGTCCTACTCGAAGCCGTCGGCGAAGCCGTCCGCGAAAGGATCGAGCAGCGTGACCGCCGGCGCCGTGAAGTTGAGGTAGAACCACCAGCCCATCACACCGTTGTTGACGTCCTTGTCGTTGAAGGCCGCGCAATTGCCGTTGCCGCCGGGCAGCAATGCCGAAAGCGGCTGGCCACCGATCAGTGGCAGCACCGACGGAAGGATGGTGCTGTTGGCGTCGGTCTCGCTGATGAATCCGCTGAGCAGGCCGTTGGCCAGGTTGGTCGCCGGATTGCCGACGAAGGTCGCGGCGATCCGCGCGTCGCGCAGGGTCAGCGGAATGCCGCCCAGGTCGAGCGTCAGCGTGCCCGCCGGCGAGACGAAGCAGGGCGCGCCGGATGGGGAGATGGCTGGCGCATACGGCCGGGTCGTGCCGACGAGGGGGGCCAGGCACTGGTTGGCAGCCTGCAGGGTTGCGTCGCCGGCGAGGTTGAATGGCATGAACCGGCTGCACGTGGTGCCCGCCAACGGCGCCGTGCAGTCGGCCGTGCCGGTGTCGATCAGGTTGGTGGCCTGGGCCTGGTCGAGCGGCAGGAACTCGACCAGGTACGAGAAGTCGAGCAGGCCGTCCGCAGGAACGTCGCGGTCGGTCTGGATGCTGGCCTGCAACTCGCCATTGATCGAAAATCCCACCAGCGGCGTGTCGGTGACGTCGCGGCAACCGATGAAATTCACGTACACGTGCGGGTCGCGCAGGTCGAGGTCGTTGAAGCGGAACGCGGTCTGCGCCGCGGCCCCGGTGCCGGCAAGGGCCGCCAGCAGCGCCAGGCAGCGCGCACTGGACCCGCGACGCGGTGGCACCGCATGCCTCATCGACGGACCTCGATCACGCCGGATATCCTTGCGGGGCCGGGTCGCACCCCACGACGCCATGCCCGAGTAGCATCCCGCCGCGCGGCGATGCGCGCAAGCCGCGGCGCGGCACGGCGCCACGATCCACCACACCCAGCGGAGTACCTCATGCGAGTTCGAAACCTGTGGACGGCGGTGCTCATGCTCGGCGTGCTGGCCGGTGCGGCCACCGCAGCCGATACCCCACAGGCCGGTCCGGCCGAAGCCCTGCACGCGCTGTTCGACAGCGAGTGGGAGCGCAGCCTGCGCGAGAGCCCGATCAATGCCACCTTCCTTGGCGACCGGCGATACGACGACCAGCTGCCCGACCTGGGGCTGGCGGCGATCCGTGCGCGCCAGGACGGCGACCGCAAGGCACTGGCGGCGCTGCTGGCGATCGATCGCGAGGCGCTGGGGCCCGACGACCGCCTCGACTACGACACCTTCCGCTGGCAGCTCGAGCGCCAGCTCGAGCGGCAGAAGTTCCGCGAGTACCTGATCCCGCTGACCCACCAGGGCGGCATCCAGACCCTGCACGAGGTCACCGAGTTGCAGCGCTACACCAGGGTCGAGGACTACGAGAACTGGCTGGCGCGCCTGCGCCAGTTCGGCCGCTACACCGACCAGACCATCGCCCTGATGCGCGAGGGCGTCGCCGACGGCGTGCTGCCGCCGCGCGTGATCATGCAGCGCGTGCCGGCGCAGATCGCGGCGCAACGGGTGGCGAGCCCGGAGGACAGCCCGTATTTCGCCGTGTTCGCGCGCATGCCGGATGCGATCCCCGCGGCGGAACAGGAGCGCCTGCGCGCCGCGGCCCGCGAGGTGATCGGCACGGTGGTACTGCCGGCCTACGAGCGCCTGGAGCGCTTCTTCAACGACACCTACCTGCCGGCGACGCCGACCGCGATCGCGGTGTCGGCGCGACGCGATGGCAAGGCGTATTACGAATTCCTCGCCCGCGACTACACCACCACCGGCCTCACGCCCGACGAGATCCACGCGATCGGGCTCAAGGAAGTTGCACGCATCCGCGCGGGCATGGAGGAGATCAAGGCCGAGGTCGGTTTCGAGGGCACGCTGGGCGAATTCTTCGCCCACCTGCGCAGCGATCCGAAGTTCTTCCATCCGACCCCGGCGGCGCTGCTGGAGGCCTACCAGGCCCTGTCCAAGCGCATCGACCCGGAACTGGTGAAGGTGTTCCGCACGCTGCCGCGCATGCCTTACGGCGTGCGGCCGATACCGGCCACCAGCGCGCCGGACACCACCACCGCGTACTACCAGCCAGGCGCCGCGGATGGCAGCCGTCCCGGCTACTACTACGTCAACCTCTACAAACCCGAAGTCCGTCCCATCTGGGAAATGGTGCCGCTGTCGCTGCACGAAGCCGTGCCCGGCCACCATTTCCAGTTCGCGCTGGGCCTGGAGCTGCCCGAGCGGCCGATGTTCCGCCGCACCGCGTATTTCACCGCCTACAGCGAGGGCTGGGGCCTCTACGCAGAGAGCCTGGGCGAGGAGATGGGGCTCTACGCCGATCCCTACGACCGCATGGGCCAGCTGGCCTACGAGATGTGGCGCGCGGTGCGCCTGGTGGTCGACACCGGGATGCACTACCAGGGCTGGAGCCGCGAGCGCGCGATCGCGTACTTCAAGGACAACGCGCCCAAGACCGAACAGGACATCGTCAACGAGATCGACCGCTACATCGGCACGCCGGGCCAGGCCCTGGCCTACAAGATCGGGCAGTTGCGGATCCTGGCCCTGCGCGAGCGCGCACGGACGGCGTTGGGCCCGGCCTTCGACCTGCGCGACTTCAACGATGCGGTGCTGGCGACCGGCTCGGTTCCGCTCGAGGCGCTGGAGCAGCACATCGATGCCTGGATCGCCGCGCGCAAGGCGGCGTCCGCGGGCTGAGCGCGACCACCCGCGCCGGACGGGCTCCGGTGCGGGCGCCGCGCATCACAGCCAGGTCTTGAGGCCGACCCAGCCCTCGGGCCACAGCCACGCGCCGGCGATGAAAGCCAGCAGGCCCGCAAGCTGCGCCAGGGCCCGGACCAGGCGCGGCGTCTCGTGCGGCGCGCGCATGCCGGCCAGCACCGCGAGGATCCCGAACACCGGGATCGAGGCCGAGCTGTACTGCAGGAAGCGCGCCACGGCCGAGGGCGTGCCGAGCAGTTGCAAGGTGTTGGGCGAGGCGCTGAGGACGTAGAGCAGGGTGCCGGCGAAGGCCGCGATCGAGAACACCGCCAGGGCCGGCAGCAGCCGCACCATGACGCCACCGCGGCCATTCAGGCGGCCGCGCGCCCAGCCGACCAGCCACACCCACAGGTACACGACGCTGATGGCCAGCACCAGCGCATAGAGCACGCCCCAGGTCGCCTTGGCCGCGGTTTCGAGCATCGGCACCCGGCGGTTGGCAGCGGTGGGCGTGAGCATCATCCCGCCGCCGTCATGGAACAGCACATTGGGTGCCGCGCGATCGGCGCGCCGGAACACGCGCGGCGCCACGCCCTTGCGCTCGCTGCCGTTGATCGAGAACTGGCCGTCGTCGTAGCTCACCGGCGACCAGTCGGCGATCCGCTCGAGCGGCGCGAACATCTGCTGGCGCGGCGCCATGGACTGGAACAGGCCGGTCAAGGCGCGCAGTTCGCCGGCCTCGTGCCGGTACTCGGGCAATTCCGGCGCGCTCCAGTCGCGCTGCAGGTAGTCGCTGATCGCTTCCGCGGCCTTGAGCGCATTGCCCTGCGGCGCGTTGATCATCACCACGTAGCCGGCGCGGCGCTCGGGCTCGTACAGGTAAGTCGAGAGGAAGCCGTCGATGCCGCCGTCGTGGCCATGGAAGCGGCCCTTTTCGCGCGCGACCATCATGTTGCCGAGTCCGTAGCCGACATCGAGCCCGTTGCGCGAGGCCAGCGAGGTGCGCGGAGTCTCGATGCGGGCGACCGATTCGGGGCGCAGCAGGGTGACACCGTCCACGGTGCCGCGGCCGATGAACAGCCGGGCCAGTTTCGCGAGGTCGCCCGCGGTGACGTTGAGCGCACCGGCCGGCTTGCCCGGGATGTCGACGTAGGGTTCCGGCGTCACGCCATCGGTCTGGTAGCTGCGCGCGAGGCGATCGATGATCGACGGCGCCCGGTCCCAATGCGCCGATTCCATGCCCAGCGGTTCGAAGATCCGCGTGCGGGTGAACTCGGCCCAGCTCAGTCCCGAGGCCTTCTCGACCAGGTAGCCGGCGATCACCGGGCCGGTGTTGCAGTACGCCACCCAGGTGCCGGGACGCCAGCGGCTTTCGTAGGGACCATAGACCTCGATCGCCTCCCGCAGCGACATGCCGGCGCCATCGATCAGGTACTGGCTGAAGCGCAGGTCGTCGAAGCCGGTGGTGTGCTCCATGAGGTGGGCCACGCGCACCGGGTCGCTGGCTTCCCACGCGTTGCGGAAGCGGATCTCGGGCGCCAGTTCCGCCAGCTTCGCGTCGAGGTCCAGCTTGCCTTCCTCGACCAGCATCATGACCGCGATGCCGACGATGCTCTTGCTGATGGAGCCAGCGCGGAAAACCGTGTCCGGTGTCGCCGGCGCCTGCCGCGCCACGTCGGCCAGGCCATAGGCCTTGGTGAACACGACCGCGTCGTTCTCGACGATGGCCACCGTGGCGCCCGGGACGTTCTCGGTGCGGAACACCTCGGCCAGGCGCTGGTCGAGCTCCGCGAGGCTGGCGGCCGGCGCCGGCTTGGGCGCGTCCTCGGCCTGCACGGCCCAGGCGACCAGCGACATCGTGAGCAGCAGGCTGCGGAATGACTGGCGCATGGGAACTCCGCGGGAACTGCGCTGGCGGTTCAAGGCGCGGGCGGCGCCTGGACGCGGCCCGCCTGGATCACCAGGGGTGGCTGCTTGAGCACGGCCAGGTCCGCGAGCGGGTCGCCGGCCACCCCGATCAGGTCGGCGCGCTTGCCGGGTTCGATCGTGCCGGCCTCGGCCGCGATGCCGAGCAGGTCGGCGGCATTGACGGTCGCCGCCACCAGCGTCTCCATCGGGCTCATGCCGTACTTCTGCATGAGCTCGAACTCGTCGGCGTTGCGTCCGTGCTTGCTGACCCCGGCATCGGTGCCGAAGGCGATCCTGACTCCGCGCGCGTGGGCCTTGCGCAGAGCCTGGCCGGTGATGCCGATGCGCCAGTCGATCTTGGCCCGCACCGCCGGCGTATAGGCATCGGGATTGGCGGCGATGCGTTCCAGGTAACCGTTGACGGTCGACAGGGTCGGCACGTAGTAGGTCCCGTGCTCGAGCATCAGCGCGATGCTGGCGTCGTCCATCAGGGTGCCGTGCTCGATCGAATCGGCGCCGGCGCGCAGGGCGATGAGGATGCCGTCGTTGCCGTGCGCATGCACCGCGATCTTCTTGCCGTAGAGGTGCGCGGTCTCGACCAGGGCGATGGCCTCGTCCTCGAACAGCTGCTGGCCCAGGCCCGCGCCGATGCGGCTGTTGACCCCGCCGGTGGTGGCGATCTTGATCAGGTCGACGCCGCGCGCGACCTGGCGCCGCACCGCGCGGCGGCAATCGTCCGCGCCATCGCAGAGGTTGGCGTGGCGGTCGAGCGCGTCGTGCAGTTCCTCGCGAAAACCCAGGGTCGGGTCCATGTGGCCCGCGGTGGCCGAGATCGAGGTGCCGGCATCGAGGATTCGCGGCCCGGGCACCTTTCCAGTGGCGATCGCGTCGCGCAGCGCGAGGGTGACGCCGTCGGCGTCACCGAGGTTGCGCACGGTGGTGAAGCCGGCGGCAAGGGTCTTGCGCGCGTTCATCGCCGCTTCGTAGGCGCTGGCGGCGACGCTGTCGGTCATCGCGGCCATCGCACCCTCGACCCCGGCGCGGTCCGAGTCCAGGTGCACGTGCGAGTCGATCAGGCCCGGCATCACGAAGCGATCGCGCAGGTCGAGGACCCGTGCGTCGGCCGGCGCGCCTTCGTAGGCGCCGGGCTGCACGTAGCCTGCGCTGACCGCGACGATGCGGTCGCCGCGGATCACCACGGTGGCCGCCGAGCGCGGGGCCTGTCCCGGCCGGTCGAGCAGGGTGCCGGCGTGCACGAACAGCCAGGACTGCGCGGCCTCCGCGCCAGCGGCCGGCGCGCAGGGCGCCAGCAGGACGAGCAGGCTCCACGCGAAGGCACGACGAAGCGGCGCGAGGCGGGCTGGCAGGGACATCGAGGTCTGGGTTGTCATGCCCCGACTTTAGCCGGTCGCCCCGGTGGCCTGCCATGCCCTGGGCCTTGCTTGCCCGGTCGATTGGGCCGAAGCTGCGGCGCCGTCCGCGCCGCTTCGCGGCGCGGTTTCCGAATCCCCGACGTGGAGGCTCCGATGATCGGTTACGTCACCTTCGGCACCAACGACATGGCGCGTGCCTGCGCCTTCTACGACGCCTTGCTCGCCACGCTGGGCGCCGGCCGCTTCATGGAGGCGGAGACCTACGTGGCCTGGGCGGTCTCGCCGACGCAGCCGGCGCTGTGCGTGTTCAAGCCCCACGACCAGAAGCCGGCCACCGTCGGCAACGGCACCATGGTGGCGCTGGTGGTGGATTCGCCGGCCAAGGTCGACGCGCTGCACCGCAAGGCGCTGGAACTCGGCGCCAAGGACGAAGGCGCCGCCGGTCCGCGCGGCAGCGGCTTCTACGCCGGCTACTTCCGCGATCCCGACGGCAACAAGCTCAACGTGTTCTGCATGACCTGACGCCGGCAAGCCGTGGCTCAGGGGTTCTCGAAGCCGTTGGCGAACAGCGGCAGGACCGCGGGGCCGTTGCGCAGCAGCAGCA
>JAGOEZ010000014.1 GCA_017997455.1 Lysobacterales bacterium
TGACGTGGCCCGCGTCGCGTCCGGGTAGGTCGCTGGAGCCACGCGGTGACGCGTGGCCTAGAGGAATGGCTGCCACGGTCGCGCAAGCGACCGCACAGAACCCGGCTTACCGGCTGACTCCGCCTTTCTGCTGCGCGCGCAGCGCGCAGCAGAAAGGCGGAGTCGCGTTTGCCGCAGGCAAACGCTCGTTCGCGCCCCCACAACCCCCGGCGTCGCCCTTCGGGCGAGCCGCCCCCCTTGACTCAAGGGGGGCTCCCTCCGCGGTCCAATTGCCGTTCGTGCTCTGACGCTAGCCCGAAGCGAGTCGGCGACGGGCGGGATCGGGGTGACGGCGAGTTCCACTGAATGTCTGAGCCGGCACCCCGATCCCGTCGGGCGCCGACCCCTCAAGACCCCAGCACCCTCGCCAACCTGCGCGAAAACCACGCGCCAGCGCCCCGACAGCGCCCCGCCCGCATCCCGCCCCACGTTCTCCAGCGGCTTCCTTGACAGTCTCGTACCCTGAGACTAAGGTGGGTCGTGGTGTAAAAACGGGGAAAAAAGTGGCATTGCGTGGACCATATGTTCCAGGGCGAAACCGCAATCACGATCGACGACAAGGGCAGGCTGTCGGTGCCGACGGCCTACCGGGAGGCGATCGCGCGCGCGTGCCAGAACCGGCTGGTCCTCACCTACAACCCGTTCGAGCCCGGCTGCCTGTGGCTGTTTCCTGAAAAAGAGTGGGAGTCGGTGCGCGACCAGGTGATCGCGTTGCCGACGGCCAAGACGGTGCACCGGAACCTGCAGATGAAGCTGGTCGGTGCGGCGGCTCCGGTGGAGGTCGATGGAAATGGCCGCGTGTTGTTGCCGCAGTCGCAGCGCACCGCGGCCGGCATAGAAAAAAGAGCGGTGTTGCTGGGCATGGGCGCGAAGTTCGAGCTGTGGAGCGAGCAGGCGCACCTGGCCAAGATCCGCCAGAGCATCGGTGAGGAACAGCTCACCGCGGAGATGCACAACCTGAAGCTTTGAGCCGGGCATCGTCGGAGGGGGCGGGCCGGGCAGGACGAGAGGGCCGATGGGTGGTCGCTATCCGGCCATGCCGGCGGATCACATCCCGGTCATGCGGGATGAGGCCGTCGAGGCGTTGAACCTGCGTGCCGGCGGGCGCTATCTCGACGGCACCTTCGGACGCGGCGGCCATGCGCGCGCGGTGCTCGCGCACCTCGGCGCGGGCGGGCGGCTGCTGGTGATGGACAAGGACCCGGCGGCGATCGGGGTGGCGCAGGCGCTGGCGGGGGTCGATCCGCGGGTGCGCGTGCGGCACGCGAGTTTCGCCGCGCTGGCGGATTGGGACGAGACCTCGGAAGGCCTCGATGGCGTGCTGCTGGACCTGGGCGTGAGTTCGCCGCAGCTCGATGAAGCGCAGCGCGGATTCAGCTTCCAGGCCGACGGCCCGCTGGATATGAGAATGGATCCGGGAGGAGGCGAGAGCGCGGCGCAGTTCCTCGCCCGCGCCGAAGAGCAGGAGATCGCCGACGCGCTGTACGCGTACGGCGAGGAGCGGTTGAGCCGGCGCATCGCGCGCGCGGTGGTGGCGGCGCGCCGCGAGCGCCCGCTGGAAACCACGCGCGAACTGGCCGAGCTGGTGGCGCGGACGATCGGTCGCGGCGAGCCGGGCAAGCATCCGGCGACGCGCACCTTCCAGGCGTTGCGGATCGTGGTCAACCGCGAGCTCGACGACCTCGCGGCCGGCCTCGAGGCGGCCGTGGGGCGCTTGCGGCCGGGTGGCCGGCTGGTGGTGATCAGTTTCCATTCGCTGGAGGACCGGCTGGTCAAGCGGTTCATCCGCGACGCGGCGCGCGAGGCGGCACCGGTGCGGCGAGGACTGCCGCCGGCGCCGGGTCGCGCGCCGCGGCTGCGCGTGGTCGGGGATGCGGTGAAGCCCGGCCAGGCCGAGCTCGCCGCCAACCCGCGCGCGCGCAGCGCGGTGCTGCGGGTGGCGGAACGCCTGCAGGAGGCGGCTTGAACGCGCGCTCCCTGCTGGTGTTGCTGGTGCTGGCGGCGGCTGCGGTGGGCAGTGCGATCGGCGTGGTGTACGCGCGCAACGAGGGCCGGCGCCAGTTCATCGAGCTGACCCGGCTGGAGGCGGAGCGGGACGAGTTGAACTTCGAGTACGGGCGCCTGCAACTCGAGCAGGCGACCTGGGCCGATACCAACCGAATAGAACAGATCGCCCGCGGCGAACTGGGAATGATCTTCCCGGCGCCAGCGGAGACCAAGGTGATCCGGCGGTGAGGGGGAAGCGACCCGCCAATTCCTGCTGCACGGCCGCGTGCCGTGCGGCGGGACGCACCGCAGGCCGCGCATGGCCTGCGCTGGTCCGGGGCGCCGCGCGCCGCGCGGACGCGTCCGGCCGGGCGCGCCGCGCATGAACGCGCACGCCAACGCCAATGCCAACGCGCGGCCGCGCACGCCGCCCGCGGTCAACACCCGGGCGCGCCTGTACCTGGTGTTGATGGTGCTGGTGCTGGGCTGCACCGCGCTGGTCGTGCGCGCGGTGGACCTGCAGATCCTGCGCAAGGATTTCTACCAGGACCAGGGCGACCAGCGCTTCGTGCGCGACAAGGCGATCCCGGTCTCGCGCGGCATGATCACCGACCGCCACGGCGAGCCGCTCGCGGTGTCGACCCCGGTCGACTCGATCTGGGCCCAGCCGGCCGAACTGCTGCGGCACCGCGACCGCCTGCCGGAACTGGCGCGCGCGCTGGCGGTGGACGCCGAGGACCTCGAGTTGCGCCTCGCCCAGCGCGCCGACCGCGAGTTCGTGTTCCTGCGCCGGCGCCTGCCGCCCGACCAGTCGGCCGCGATCGGCGCGCTCGAGATCCCGGGGGTCAACGCGCTGCGCGAGTACCGGCGTTACTACCCCTCGGGCGAGATCACCGCGCACATCCTCGGCTTCACCAACATCGACGATCGCGGCCAGGAAGGCCTGGAACTGGCCTTCGACGAGTGGCTGGCCGGCAAGCCCGGCCTCAAGCGCGTGATCCAGAACCGGCGCGGCGAAGTGGTCGAGAACGTGGAACTGGTGCGCGAACCCAATCCGGGCCGCGACCTGCGCCTGACCATCGACCGCAGGATCCAGTACCTCGCCTATCGCGAGCTCAAGGCGGCGATCGGCGAGCACCAGGCCGCGAGCGGTTCGGTGGTGGTGGTCGACGTCGCCAATGGCGAGATCCTCGCCATGGTCAACTGGCCGAGCTACAACCCGAACGCGGGCGGCACCGGCGACCCGGCGTTGCGGCGCAATCGCGCCGTGACCGACGTGCTGGAGCCGGGCTCGGTGATCAAGGCCTTCACCGTCGCGGCCGGCATCGAGAGCGGCAAGTTCAACGCCGAGACCCTGATCGACACCACGCCGGGCACGTTGCCGGTGGCCAACCACATCGTGCGCGACATCCACGACTACGGCGTGGTCAACCTCACGCGCCTGCTGACCAAGTCGAGCAACGTCGGCGCGACCAAGATCGCGCTGCAGCTCACCAACGACCATCTCTACGACGTCTTCCACCGCTTCGGCTTCGGCGAGGTGTCGGGCTGCGGCTTCCCCGGCGAATCGCCCGGCGTGCTGCCCGCGGCGCGCGGCTGGGGCACGCTGGAGAAGGCCACGCTGTCCTACGGCTACGGACTCTCGTCCACGCCGCTGCAACTGGCGCAGGCCTACGCCGCGCTGGCCAACGGCGGGCGCCTGCGCGCCCCGACCTTCGTCGCCGGCACGCAGACGCCCGATGCCGCGGTGCTCGATCCGCAGATCGCCGCGACCGTGCTCGAGATGCTGGAGAAGGTCATTTCCGAGGGCACCGGCAAGAAGGCCGCGGTGCCCAACTACCGCGTGGCCGGCAAGACCGGCACCTCGCGCAAGGCCGTGCCCGGCGGCTACCAGAGCCGCTACATCAGCGTATTCGCCGGCATGGTCCCGGTGTCGCACCCGCGCCTGGCCGCGGCGGTCGTGATCAACGACCCGCGCGGCAAGGTCTACTTCGGTGGCGAGGTCGCGGCGCCGGTGTTCGGCAACCTCATGACCGCCGCCCTGCGCCTGATGGATATCGCGCCCGACAACGTGGTGCTGCCGGCGCCGGGCGCGCTGCCGCCCACGCTGCTGGCGACGGTGCCGGCCGCCGAGGCCTCGCCGTACGCGGAGGGCGTGGCGCCATGAAGCGCGCGCAGCGCCACACCACGCTGGGGCGCCTGCTCGAGGGCATCGTCGATGCCGGCGCGCTGGCCGAACTGCCCGTGCGCGGCCTCGCGCTCGACAGCCGCCAGGTCGAGCCCGGCGCGTTGTTCATCGCCTTGCGCGGATCGCGCGGGCACGGGGTGGAGCATGGCGCGGCCGCCGCTGCGGCTGGCGCGGTTGCGATGCTTTACGAGGCGCCCGCCGAAGTCGCGCGCGTGGAGTTGCCGGCGATTGGGGTGCCTGGATTGCGCGCTGAGTTGGGCGAAATCGCCAACCGCTACTACGGCGACCCTTCGGCTGGCATGACCGTGATCGGCGTGACTGGCACCAACGGCAAGACCTCGACCGTGCAGCTGCTGGCGCAGGCGCTGGCCGACGCCGGCATGGTCGTGGGCACCATCGGCACGCTCGGCGCCGGCCTGGTCGGCGCGCTGGAGGCGGGCGAGCGCACGACGCCCGACGTGCTATCGATCCACGGCCTGATCGCGGCGCTGCGCGAACGCGGCGCGACCCACCTGGCGATGGAAGTGTCCTCGCACGCGCTCGACCAGGGCCGGGTCGACGGCGTCGCCTTCGACCTTGCGGTGTTCACCAACCTGACCCGCGACCACCTCGACTACCACGGCAGCATGCACGCCTATGGCGCGGCCAAGCAGCGCCTGTTCGACTGGCCCGGACTCGGCGGCGCGGTGGTCAACCGCGACGACGCCTTCGGGCGCGAACTGCTGGCGCGGCCGGGCAGCGCGCCCGCGCAGCGCCGGCTGTCCTACAGCGCCGCCGGCGACGCCGCGGCGGAGCTGCGCGCGAGCGCGATCCGCACCAGCGCGTCCGGCATTGCCTTCGAGCTCGCGACGCCGTGGGGCAGCGCCGCGGTGGAATCGCGGCTGCTGGGACGCTTCAACGTCGAGAACCTGCTCGCGGTGGCCGGCTGCCTCGGCCTGCTGGGCTGGACCTTGCCGCGCATCGCGGCCGCGCTGGCGCGACTGACGCCGATCGCCGGCCGCATGAACCGCCTCGGCGGCGACGGCGCCCGCCCGCTGGTGGTGATCGACTACGCGCATACCCCCGACGCGCTCGAGCAGGCGCTGGCCAACCTGCGCGCCCACACCACGGGCCGGCTGTGGTGCGTGTTCGGCTGCGGCGGCGAGCGCGACAAGGGCAAGCGCCCGCAGATGGGCGCGATCGCCGAACGCCTCGCCGATGCGCTGGTGATCACCGACGACAACCCGCGCGGAGAGGATGGCGACGCGATCGTGGCCGCGATCCGCGCCGGCCTGCTGGCGCCGGAACGCGCGCAACTGCAGCGCGACCGCGCCCGCGCGATCCACTGGGCGGTGTCCCGCGCGCAACCCGGCGACACCGTGCTGGTGGCCGGCAAGGGCCACGAGGATTACCAGGAGATCGCGGGCGCGAAGCTGCCGTTCGACGACCTGGCCGTGGCCGGTCGCGCGCTGGAGGCGCGGGCATGATCGCGGCCCGGCTGATCGACATCGCGCCGCCGCTCGCCGCGCGCCTGGTCGGCGCCGACGCGGGCTTCCAGGGCGTCGGCACCGACACGCGGACCCTGGCGGCCGGCATGCTGTTCGTCGCGCTGCGCGGCGAGCATCACGATGGCCACGACCACGTCGGGGCCGCGGCCGAGCGCGGCGCGGCCGCCGTGGTGGTCGAGCGCGAACTGGACACGCCGCTGCCGCAGCTGGTGGTGCTCGACGCGCAGCTGGCGCTGGGCGAGCTCGCGCGCTGGCAGCGCGCGCATCTCGCGGCCACGGTGGTCGCGCTCACCGGCAGCAACGGCAAGACCACGGTCAAGAGCCTGGCCGCGGCGATCCTGGCGCGGGTCGGCAGCACCCACGTCACCGAAGGCAACCTCAACAACGAGATCGGGCTGCCACTCACGGTGCTGCGGGCGCCGGCCGATGCGCGCTTCCTGGTGCTGGAGATGGGCGCCGGCAAGCCGGGCGACATCGCCTACCTGGTGCGGATCGGGCAGCCGCACGTGGCGCTGGTCAACAACGTGGCGCCGGCCCACCTCGAACGCCTCGGCAGCCTCGATGGCGTGGCCGAGGCCAAGGGCGCGATCTACGACGGCCTGCCGCCGGGCGGAACCGCGGTGGTCAATGCCGACGATGCCTATGCCGAGCGCTTCGTGCGCCGCATCGGCGCGCGTCGCGTCCTGCGCTTCGGCCTCGAGCGGCCGGCCGATGTCGCGGCGCGCGCAGTCCAGCTCGGCGCGGGCGTGCAGTTCACCCTGGTCACGCCGGCGGGCGAGGCCGAGGTCGCGCTGCCGCTCGCGGGCCGCCACAACGTGCGCAATGCGCTGGCCGCCGCCGCGCTCGCGTTCGCCGCCGGCGCGCCGCTGGCCGACATCGCCGCCGGATTGCGCGCGGCGCGCGGCGTCGGCGGCCGGCTCACGCGCCGGGAGGTCGCCGGCGCAGGGGTGGTGATCGACGACAGCTACAACGCCAACCCGGGCTCGGTGCACGCCGCGATCGACACCCTGGCGCTGGAGCGCGGCGAACGCTGGCTGGTGCTGGGCAACATGGCCGAACTCGGGACCGAGGCCGCGCGCCTGCACGCCGAGGTCGGCGCGCACGCCCGCGCCGCCGGCATCGAGCGCCTCTACACGGTCGGCGCGCTGGCGCGCGAGGCCGCGCGGGCCTTCGGCGCCGAGGCCCAGGCCTTCGACGCGCAGGAACCCGCGATCGCGGCGCTGCGGCGCGACTTCCGCGCCGGCGTCGTCGCCCTGGTCAAGGGTTCGCGCAGTTCGGCGATGGAACGGGTGGTGGTGGCGCTGGCCGGCGCCGCCGCGGGGGGGCACTCGCATGCTGCTTGAACTGGCGGCCTGGCTGAAGGGCAGCTACAGCTTCTTCAACCTGTTCCAGTACCTGACCGTGCGCACCATCGCCTCGGCACTGACCGCGCTGGGCGCGACCCTGCTGCTGGGCCCGCCGGTGATCCGCAAGCTGGCCGAGCTCAAGGCCGGGCAGGTGATCCGCCACGACGGGCCGCAGACCCACCTGGCCAAGGCCGGCACGCCGACCATGGGCGGCGCGCTGATCCTGGCCGCGATCTTCATCGCCACGCTGCTGTGGGCCGACCTGCGCAACACCTATGTCTGGGTGGTGCTGTTCGTGCTCGCCGGCTTCGGCCTGATCGGATTCGTCGACGACTACCGCAAGCTGGTGCTCAAGGACAGCCGCGGCCTGCCGGCGCGGTGGAAGTACCTGCTGCAATCGCTGGTCGGCCTCGTCGCCGCCTGGTGGCTCTACGACACCGCGCGGGTGCCGGCGGCGACCGAGCTCATCGTCCCGTTCTTCAAGACGGTCGCGATCCCGCTCGGCGCCTGGTTCATCGTGATCGCCTATTTCTGGATCGTGGGCTTTTCCAACGCGGTCAACCTCACCGACGGGCTCGACGGCCTCGCGATCATGCCCTCGGTGCTGGTTGCAGCGGCGCTGGGCATCTTCGCCTACGTGGCCGGCAACGCGGTGTTCTCGCAGTACCTGCAGGTGCCCAGCATCCCGGGCGCGGGCGAGCTCGCGATCATCTGCGGCGCGCTGGCCGGCGCCGGACTCGGCTTCCTGTGGTTCAACACCTACCCGGCGATGGTCTTCATGGGCGACGTCGGCGCGCTGGCCGTGGGCGCCGCGCTGGGCACGATCGCGGTGATCGTGCGCCAGGAACTGGTGCTGGTGCTGATGGGCGGGATCTTCGTCATCGAGACCGTGTCGGTGATGCTCCAGGTCGCATCGTTCAAGCTCACCGGACGGCGCATCTTCCGCATGGCGCCGATCCACCACCACTTCGAGCTCAAGGGCTGGCCCGAGCCGCGCGTGATCGTGCGCTTCTGGATCATCAGCGTGGTGCTGGTGCTGCTCGGCCTCGCGACGCTCAAGGTGCGCTGAGATGAGCTGGCAGCCCGGCGATTCCCAGCAGCAGGCAACCCGCCGCGAGGAGCTGCCGGGCCGCTACGACGCCACCCTGCTGCTGTCGGCGCTGGCCCTGGCGGCCTTCGGCCTGGTGATGGTCGGCTCCAGCTCGATCGCGATCGCCGAGGGCGAGGGCAGCGGGCCGTTCCACTACCTGCTGCGGCATGCGCTGTTCCTCGGCATGGGCGCGATGCTGGGCCTGGCCATGATGCGCACGCCGCTGGACCTGCTCGAGCGCCACAGCCGGGTGCTGATGCTGGCGGCGGTACTGCTGCTGCTGGCGGTGTTCGTCCCGGGCCTGGGCCGCCGCATCAACGGCGCGACGCGCTGGATCAACGCCGTGCTGCTGACCTTCCAGGCGGTCGAGGCGGTCAAGCTGATGCTCATCGTCTACCTGGCCAGCTACCTGGTGCGCTTCAGCCACCAGGTGACCGGATCGCTGCTGGGCACGATCAAGCCGCTGGGCATCACCGCGGTGCTGGTCGTGCTGCTGCTGCTGCAGCCGGACTTCGGTTCGGCCCTGCTGCTGCTGTCGATCACCGGCGGCATGATCTGGCTGGGCGGCGCGCGCGCGCGCGACATCGGCGGCCTCGCCCTGCTCGGCATGCCGGTGATGGCGATCGCGGCGCTGGCGGAGCCGTACCGGGTCAAGCGCCTGACCTCGTTCCTCGATCCCTGGGCCGATCCCTTCAACGACGGCTTCCAGCTTTCGCAGGCGCTGATCGCGATCGGGCGCGGCGAGTGGTTCGGCGTCGGCCTCGGCGCCAGCGTGCAGAAGCTGTACTACCTGCCCGAGGCGCACACCGACTTCATCCTCGCGGTGATCGCGGAGGAGCTGGGCCTGGCCGGCGTGCTGCTGGTGCTGGTGCTGTTCGCGCTGGTTTGCGGCCGTTGCTTCGCGCTCGGGCTGCACGCGGTCAACCGCGGCCTGAAGTTCGCCGGCTACTGCTGCTTCGGCGTCGGCCTGTGGATCGGCGTGCAGGCGCTGGTCTCGATCGGCGTGAACCTGGGCGTGCTGCCGACCAAGGGCCTGACCCTGCCGCTGGTGAGTTCCGGCGGCTCGAGCCTGTTGATGACCTGCGCCGCGATCGGCCTGGTCCTGCGCGCGAGCTACGAGCTCTCGCGGCGCGAAGCCGAGATGGCGCTGGAACCTGCCGCAGCCGCGGAGGCGGCGCCATGAGCCGCGGCAACGGCCCGGTGCTGATCCTCGCCGGCGGGACCGGCGGGCACATCTTCCCGGGCCTCGCGGTCGCGCGCACCCTGCAGTCGCGCGGCGTCCCGGTGAGCTGGCTCGGCTCCACCCAGGGCCTCGAGGGCACGCTGGTGCCGCCGACCGGCATCCCGCTCGACCAGGTCGAGGTCAGCGGCGTGCGCGGCAAGGGCGTGCTTGCGCTGCTGGCGATGCCGTGGCGCATGTTGCGCGCGGTGCTGGCCGCGCGCCGCGTGGTGCGGCGCGTGCGACCGCGTTCGGCGCTGGCATTGGGCGGGTATGCCTCCGCGCCGGGCGGGATCGCGGCCTGGCTGTGCGGCGTGCCGCTGGTCGTGCACGAGCAGAACTCGGTGCCGGGCGCGACCACGCGCCTGCTCAAGCCGCTGTCGCAGCGCGTCCTGACCGGCTTCCCGGGCGCGCTGGGCCGCCGCGGCGAGCACGTCGGCAATCCGGTGCGTCCGGAGATCTCCGCCATCCAGGCGCCGGCGCTACGGCTCTCCGCGCGCTCCGGCGTGCTGCGCCTGCTGGTGCTCGGCGGCAGCCAGGGTGCGCGCCGGCTCAACCAGGGCGTGCCCGCGGCGCTGGAGCAGGCCGGGGCCGAGGGCATCGAAGTGCGCCACCAGGCCGGTTCCGCGGGCTTCGAGGCCACGCGCGCCGACTATGCCGCGCGCGGGATAACGGCCGAGGTCGAGGCCTTCATCGCCGACATGGCCGAGGCCTACGCCTGGGCCGACCTGGTGATCTGCCGCGCCGGCGCCCTGACCCTGGCCGAGCTGTGCGCGGCCGGCGCCGCGGCGATCCTGGTCCCCTACCCGGATGCGGTCGACGACCACCAGGCCCGCAACGCCGAGCTGATGGTGGCGCGGGGCGCGGCCCTGCGCCTGGGCGAAAGCGACCACTTCGACACCCAGCTCGCCGCGGCGATCGGCGCCCTGCGCGGCGCGCGCCCGCGCCTGCTGGCCATGGGCGAGGCGGCGCGCGCGCTGGCCCGCGCCGACGCCGGCGCGCGCATCGCCGACGCCTGTCTCGCGGGGCCGCGCCGATGACCCTGCGCCGCCTGGCCGAGCACGCCGACATCATGCGCGCGTACTCGCGCGTGCACTTCATCGGCATCGGCGGCTCCGGCATGAGTGGCATCGCCGAGGTCCTCGCGACCCTCGGCTACGCGGTGTCGGGCTCCGACCTCGGCGATACCGCCACCACGCGCCGCCTCGCCGCGACCGGCGTGCGCGTGCTGCGCGGCCACCAGGCCAGCCACGTCGACGATGTCGACGTGGTGGTGGTGTCGAGCGCGATCCGGCCCGACAACCCGGAACTGGCGCAGGCGCGCGCGCGTCGCATCCCGGTGGTGCCGCGCGCCGAAATGCTGGGCGAGCTGATGCGCTTCCGCACCGGCATCGCGGTTGCCGGCACCCATGGCAAGACCACGACCACCAGCCTGGTGGCCAGCGTGCTGGCCGAGGGCGGGCTCGATCCCACCTTCGTGATCGGCGGCCAGCTCAACTCGGCCGGCACCAATGCGCGCCTGGGACTGGGCCGCTACCTGGTGGCCGAGGCCGACGAGAGCGACGGCTCGTTCCTGCTGCTGCAGCCGGCGATCGCGATCGTCACCAATATCGACGCCGACCACCTCGAGAACTACGGCGGGGACTTCGGCCGCGTGCGCCAGGCCTTCGCCGATTTCCTCCACCGCCTGCCGTTCTACGGCCTCGCGGTGATGTGCATAGACGATGCCGAGACCGCGGCGCTGGCGCGCGCCACGCCGCGCAACGTCATGACCTGCGGCGAGTCCGCCGAGGCCGACGTGCGCGCCTCGGGCCTGCGCGCCGACGCCGGGACCATGCACTTCGACCTGCACCTGCCCGGGCGCGCGGCGCCGCTCGCGGTCAGGCTCAACCTGCCGGGCCGCCACAACGTGCTCAATGCCCTGGCCGCCGCCGCGATCGGCTGGCAGCTCGGGGTCGCCGACGACGCGATCGCGCGCGCGCTGGCCGGCTTCCGCGGCGTCGGCCGCCGCTTCCACCAGCACGGCGAGATCGCGGTCGCCGGCGGCCGCGCGATGCTGGTCGACGACTACGGCCACCATCCGCGCGAGCTGGCCGCGGTGTTCGCGGCAGCCCGCGCGGGCTGGCCGCGGCGGCGCCTGGTGGTCGCGTTCCAGCCGCACCGCTACACCCGCACGCGCGACCTGCTCGACGATTTCGCCAGCGTGCTCTCGCTGGTCGACGTGCTGGTGCTGACCGAGGTCTATCCGGCCGGCGAGGCGCCGATCGCCAATGCCGACGGCAAGGCCCTGGCGCGCGCGGTGCGCGCGCGCGGCCGCATCGATCCGGTGCTGGTCGGGAGTGCGCGCGAGCTGCCGGCCGCGCTGGCGCCGCTGGCCCGCGATGGCGACCTGATCATGCTGCTGGGTGCGGGCGACATCGGCCATGTCGCGCCGGAGATCGCGGCCGCCGGTCGCCTGGAGGCCGCGGCATGAGCCGCCACCTCACCGACCCGCGCGCCTTCGGCGCCGTCGCCGTGGTCATGGGCGGCACCTCGGCCGAGCGCGAGGTCTCGCTCAACTCCGGCGCCAACGTGCTCGAGGCGCTGCGCGCCCGCGGGATCGACGCGCACGGCGTCGACGGCGTGCCGGCGCTGCTCGAGGGCCTGCGCGCCGGCCGCTACGCGCGGGTGTTCAACATCCTCCATGGCCGCGGCGGCGAGGACGGCACCCTGCAGGGCGCGCTGGAGTCGCTGGGCGTGCCCTACACCGGCTCCGGCGTGCTCGGCTCCGCGCTCAGCATGGACAAGGTGCGGACCAAGCAGGTGTGGCTGGCGCTGGGCCTGCCGACGCCGCGCTACGCGAGCTACCGCCCCGGCGACGACGTGCGCGAGGCGATCGCCGACCTCGGGCTGCCGGTGGTGGTCAAGCCCTCGCACGAGGGTTCCAGCGTCGGCATCACCCGCGTGCGCTCGCCGGCCGACCTGTCGGCGGCGATCGAGCTGGCGGCGCGCTACGACGGCGAACTGGTGATCGAGCAGCTGATCGAGGGCGGCGAATACACCGTCGGCATCCTCGACGGCGAGGCGCTGCCCTCGATCCGGATCGTGCCGCCCGGCGAGTACTACGACTACCACGCCAAGTACGTGTCCGACGACACGCAGTACCTCTGCCCCGGACTCGAGGGCGAGGCCGAGGCGCGGATGCGCGCACTCGCCTTGCGCGCGTTCGAGGCATCCGGCGCCAGCGGCTGGGGGCGGGTCGACGTGATGCGCGACCGCCAGGGCGACAACTGGCTGCTCGAGGTCAACACCACGCCGGGCATGACCAGCCACTCGCTGGTGCCCAAGGCGGCGCGCGCGGTCGGCATCGATTTCCCGGGCCTGTGCTGGCGCATCCTCGAGACCAGCCTGCGCGGGGAGGGCCGATGAACGGCCGCGCGCGATACACGTCCGCCCGCGCCGCCGCCGCGGCCCGCGCTGCCCGCGCGCTGGAACGCGCCGCCGGCGGCGTGATGCTGCGCTTCGCCGGCTGGTTGCTCGCCCTGGCACTGGTGGCGCTGCCCGTCGTGGGCGTGGTCAACGGCTGGTTTGCCGCCGACCGCTGGCCGTTCCGGCAACTGCGCATCGACGCGACCTTCGAGCGCGTCAACGCCGAACAGGTGCGCGCCGCCGCCATCCCGCACCTGGGCGTGGGCTTCTTCGCGGTCGACCTCGGCGCGGTGCGGCGCGCGGTCGAGCAGGTTCCGTGGGTCGGGCAGGTCGAGGTGCGCAAGCGCTGGCCGGACCTGCTCGAGGTGCGGCTGGTCGAACGCCGCGCCGTCGCGACCTGGGGCGATGGCCGCCTGGTCAGCAGCGCCGGCGAACTGTTCGCGGTGCCGGGCGAGGCGCCGCAGGGCCTGCCGCAGCTGGCCGGTCCCGAACAGCGCGCCGCCGAGGTGCTGGCCTTCTACCGCGAGGCCGCGACCGCGTTCGAGCGCAGCGGACTGCTGCCGGCCGCGCTGTCGCTGAGTGGTCGCGGCAGCTGGACCCTGGAGCTGGCCTCGGGCCAGCGCATCGCGATCGGCCAGGAGGCGCCGCGCGAGCGCCTGCTCCGTTTCATCGAGCTGCTGCCGCGCGCCGAGTCCGCGGGTACCGCGCTGGCGCATGCCGACCTGCGTTACGCCAATGGCTTCGCGATCCAGTGGCAGGCGGTCGCGCCGGTCGCACCGCCGCTGCCCGCCCCCCTCCCGGATGCGGCGCCCGCCGCCGGACCCGACGCCGGGTCCGGCGCCGCACCCGCTCCCGCACCGCCGACCGAGGCCTGAAATGCCGCGCAAGTCCGAAAACAAGACCCTGCTCGTCGGCCTCGACATCGGCACGTCGAAGGTCGTGGCGATCGTGGGCGAATACGCGCCGGGCGAGGCGGTCGAGGTGATCGGCATCGGCTCGCACCCCGCCAAGGGCATGAAGCGCGGCGTGGTGGTCGACATCGAGTCCACCGTGCAGTCGATCCAGCGCGCGATCGAGGAAGCCGAGCTGATGGCCGGCTGCGAGATCCGCTCGGTCTACGCCGGCATCAGCGGCAGCCACATCCGCAGCCTCAATTCGCAGGGCGTGGTCGCGATCCGCGACAAGGAGGTCGCCGACGGCGACGTCGAGCGCGTGCTCGACGCCGCGCGCGCGGTCGCGATCCCGGCCGACCAGCGCATCCTGCACGTGATGCCGCAGGAGTACGTGATCGACGAGCAGGAAGGCATCCGCCATCCGGTCGGCATGAGCGGCGTGCGCCTCGAGGCGCGCGTGCACCTGGTGACCTGCGCGATGAGCGCGGCCCAGAACATCACCAAGTGCGTGACCCGCTGCGGGCTCGCGGTCGACGACCTCATCCTGCAACAGGTCGCCTCCTCCAGCGCGGTGCTGACGCCCGACGAGCGCGACCTCGGCGTGGCCCTGGTCGACATCGGCGCCGGCACCACCGACATCGCGGTTTTCACCCAGGGCGCGATCCGGCACACCGCGTCGCTGGGCATCGCCGGCGACCAGGTCACCAACGACATCGCCTTCGCCTTCCGCACGCCGACGCCCTTCGCCGAGGAGATCAAGGTCAAGTACGCCTGCGCGCTGGCCCAGCTGGCGCGCGCCGAGGAGACGATCGAGGTCACCAGCGTGGGCGATCGCCCGCCGCGCCGGCTCGCGCGCCAGATGCTGGCCGAGGTGGTGCAGAAGCGCTACGAGGAAATCTTCGAGATGGTCCAGGCCGAGCTGCGCCGTTCCGGCTACGAGGAACTGGTCGCGGCCGGCATCGTGCTGACCGGCGGCGGTTCCAAGATGGAAGGCGTGGTCGAGCTGGCGGAGGAGATGTTCCACATGCCGGTGCGCGTGGGCGCGCCGCAGTACGTCACCGGCCTGTCCGACGTGGTCAGCAACCAGATCCATGCAACCGGCGTGGGCCTGCTGCTCTATGGCGCGCAGCAGGGCGGCAGCTCGCGCGCGCCGACGCCGGCGCCGGGCGAGGCCGGTGGCAACGTGTGGGAGCGCTTCCGGCGCTGGTTCTCGGGCGAGTTCTGACGCCCTTCCGCAGGAACGGAAGGGCGGGTGGTGGATCGATCGGGCCGGGACAGGTCCGACGGGTCAATCGAATGCAGCATAAAAACGCAGCACGAACGGAGGATGGGAAATGTTCGAACTGGTCGAGTCGGCCGCGCCCAACGCGGTCATCAAGGTCATCGGCGTGGGTGGCGGCGGCGGCAACGCGGTCAACCACATGCTCGGCGCCAACGTCGAGGGGGTCGAGTTCGTGTGCGCCAACACCGACGCGCAGGCGCTCAAGGCCTGCCCGGCAAAGCAGGTGCTCCAGCTCGGAGGCAACGTCACCAAGGGCCTGGGCGCCGGCGCCAACCCCGAGGTCGGCCGCCAGGCCGCGCTCGAGGACCGCGAGCGCATCTGCGAGATGCTGCAGGGCGCCGACATGGTCTTCATCACCGCGGGCATGGGCGGCGGCACCGGCACCGGCGCGGCGCCGGTGTTCGCGCAACTGGCCAAGGAGATGGGCATCCTCACGGTGGCGGTGATCACCAAGCCGTTCCCGTTCGAGGGCCGCAAGCGCATGCAGGTGGCGCTCAAGGGCATCGAGGAACTGTCGCAGCACGTCGACTCGCTGATCACGATCCCGAACGAGAAGCTGCTTTCGGTGCTCGGCCGCGAGGTCGGCTTCCTCAACGCCTTCCGCGCCGCCAACGACGTGCTGCTGGGCGCGGTGCAGGGCATTGCCGATCTCATCACCCGCCCCGGCCTCATCAACGTCGACTTCGCCGACGTGCGCACGGTCATGTCGGAGATGGGCATGGCGATGATGGGCAGCGGCACCGGTCGCGGCGATGACCGCGCGATGGCGGCGGCGGAGGCCGCGGTCTCCAACCCGCTGCTCGACGACGTCAACCTCTCCGGCGCCTGCGGGATCCTGGTCAACATCACCGCCGGCCCGTCGTTCACGATGCGCGAGTTCGAGGAGATCGGGCGCACGGTGGAGGAGTTCGCCTCGGAGGACGCCACGGTCGTGATCGGCACCGTGCTCGACCCCGAGATCGGCGACGACGTGCGGGTGACGGTGGTGGCGACCGGGCTCAACCGGCAGCCCGTTGCACGCGCCGTCAGCACCGCCACGCACGCCTCGCGCGAGCGCGACGGGCACGGCTACCGCGAACTGGCCGCGGTGGACCGTCCGCAGGTGCGGGTGGTGCGCAACGGCAGCAACGGCGCGGTCGAGTATCCGAACCCGGCCGCGAACCGCGGCATCGGCCGGACCAGTGCGGCCGGCGGTGGCGAATCCGCCGGCACCGCGCCGGCCGCGGCACCGATGGTCGACGACTACCTCGATATCCCGGCGTTCCTGCGCCGCCAGGCGGACTGAGCTCCCGCCAGGACACGATTTCTTACCTGCCCACCCGCAGTGCCCCGTCCGCCGGACTCCCATCCCCGGCGGGCGGGGCACCGCGGTCGCCGGCCCATGACCGGTCCGGCCTGTCCGCGGCGCCGCCAGCGCATGGCCAAGCGCCGGATTCCCCGACGAAATTCCTCCCGCTGGTCGCCAGGCGCGCGGCCTCGCGCGGCCCAGCACTTGCGCGAATGCCGCGGCCGGCTATGCTCAGGCGCGGTCGCCGGGGCAGGGTCCGCGCGTGTTGCGCGGACGCGACATTTCTGTGTCGTTTCCGCCCTTGTTGGATTTGCGGGCCTGCAAGCCTGTGTTATCTTTCAAAATTGTGTCGTCCTCTGCCCCGAGGAACCGAGAAGAATGATCAGGCAGCGCACGCTCAAGAATGTGATCCGCGCCACTGGCGTAGGCATCCACACCGGGGACAAGGTCTACATGACGTTGCGGCCGGCGGCAGTCGACACCGGCATCGTGTTCCGTCGTGTCGATCTCCCCCAGGCCGTCGAAATCAAGGCGTGCTGCCAGACGGTCGGCGACACCAGCCTGTCGACCACGCTGGTCGAGGGCGACGTCCGCGTCGCCACGGTGGAGCACCTGTTGTCGGCCATGGCCGGCCTCGGCATCGACAACGCCTACGTCGACCTGTCGGCCGCCGAAGTGCCGATCATGGACGGCTCCGCCGGCCCCTTCGTGTTCCTGCTGCAGTCGGCCGGGATCGAGGAGCAGGCCGCGGCCAAGCGCTTCATCCGGATCAAGAAGTCGGTGACTGTGCGCGAAGGCGACAAATGGGCCCGCTTCGATCCCTTCGACGGCTTCAAGGTCGGCTTCTCGATCGATTTCGACCACCCGATCTTCACCCGCAAGACCTCCACGGCCGAGATCGACTTCTCGACCACCTCGTTCGTGAAGGAAGTCAGCCGCGCCCGCACCTTCGGCTTCATGCGCGACATCGAGATGCTGCGCGAGCGCAATCTCGTCCTGGGCGGCAGCATGGACAACGCGATCGTCCTCGACGACTACCGCGTGCTGAACGAGGACGGCCTGCGCTACGAGGATGAGTTCGTCAAGCACAAGATCCTCGACGCCATCGGCGACCTGTACCTGCTGGGGCACAGCCTGATCGGGGCCTTCTACGGCCACAAGTCCGGCCACCAGCTCAACAACACGCTGCTGCGCACCCTGCTCGCGGACCGCAGTGCCTGGGAAGAGGTGACCTTCACCGACCCGGCGCAGGCCCCGATCTCCTACGCGCACCCCGCCCAGGCGGTCTGAAGCAGCGCCAACCGGTGATTTCGCGGGACCGCCGGAATTCCCGGCGGCAAGGGCGGGTTTCCCGCCCGGGAAGACCAGGTGTTCAGGCCAGGGAGGCCAGGCGGCGGAGCAGGTCCTGCAGTTCGGGATCCGTGACCGCAGTCGCTGCACCGGCCATGTGGGCCGAGGCAGCATGCGACAGCGGTTTGCGCGGCGATCCGTCCGGGGGAACGGCGGGTACCGGTGCGACCTTCACGGCGAGTGTGGTGAGTCCCTGGCCGGTCAAACGGCTGGCATACGCAAGCAGTTCGTCCTGCGCGAGGCGCAGGCGGGCGGCAACCGTGGACGAGCTTGCCAGGAAGACCAGGCGCGACTCGCGCACGTTGGCCAGCCGGACCTGGCTGGACAGCGCCGCGGGAAGGGCCGAGCGCAGCGCAGCGTCGAGCGCGTCCAGTTCCTTGGCGCGACCGACCAGGCCGGCGATGGCCGGCTCCGACGTCACCCGCGTGGGCGACGATCCCGGGGCCTGGCGCTTGGACGGCTTGTGTTGCATGGGCGATAACCAGAATCGGGTGCAACCTGCATGAACATTATCATCGTCGCCAAGTCTTCCCCGACGCCGAAGGTGCTGCGCCTGGGGGATTGGCGCAGCCTCGCGCTGCTGGGTGGCGCGGCGGGCATCGCGATGCTCGGCCTGCTCGGGCTGGGTGCGTGGGGCGGCAGTGCCTTCGGCGGCTCGATCGGCGCGCGCGCCGACCTGGCCAAGGCCCGCACCGAACTGGAAACGCAGCGCGCCGAGGTCGAGGCGGCGCGCGCGGCGGTGGACCGCGACATGGACGCGCTGGCGCTGCGCGTCGGCCGCCTCCAGGCCGAGGCCATGCGCCTCAATGCGCTCGGCGAGCGACTGGCCAAGATCGGCAAGCTCAACGATGGCGAGTTCGATTTCCGCGCCGCGCCCGCATTGGGTGGCCCGGCGCCCAAGCCCGGATTCCGCAAGACCACGAGCGTGGATGTCGCGCAGTCGCTGGACCAGCTCGAGGCCGAACTCACCGAACAGGCGACCGAACTCGGGCTGCTCGAGTCCGTGCTGATGGACCGCGAGCTCGACCAGAGCCTGTTGCCGGCGGGCATGCCGGTGCGCAACGGCTACATCGCGTCGAGCTTCGGCAGCCGCACCGACCCCTTCACCGGCAAGCCCGACTTCCATCCCGGCGTCGATTTCAACGGCGAGCGCGGCCAGGACATCCTCGCGGTCGCCAGCGGCGTGGTGGCCTGGTCCGGGCGGCGCTCGGGCTACGGCAACGTGGTCGAGATCGACCATGGCAACGGCTACCGCACGCGCTACGCGCACAACCTCGCCAACGTGGTCCAGGTCGGCGATCCGATCCGCTCGGGCCAGTTGATCGCGCGCATGGGCTCGACCGGGCGCTCGACCGGCAACCACGTGCATTTCGAAGTGTGGAAGGACGGCCGCCTGGTCAATCCTTCCACCTACATCCGGGCGATGCGCTGAGCCGCGCCCGGGTTCCGGACCCTTGAATCCGGGGCTCCGGCACCCACATTCCCCAACGCCGCGCGGGGCCGCAACGGCCCAGGCGGCCTTTTCGCCCATGCGCGCGGGTAGAATCCGCGCCCTGCCTGTGCCCTCCGAACCGGTTTCCGCATGTTCAACCGACTCCTGACGCTCATCTTCGGCAGCCGCAACGACCGGCTGGTCGCGCAACTGCGCAAATCGGTGGCACGGATCAACGAGCTGGAGCCAGGCTTCGAGGCCCTGTCCGACGACGGGCTGAAGGCCAAGACGGTCGAGTTCCGCCAGCGCCTGGCTGATGGCGCGACGCTGGATTCCCTCCTGCCGGAGGCCTTCGCCGCCGTGCGCGAGGCCTCGCGCCGCACCCTCGGCCTGCGCCACTACGACGTGCAGCTGATCGGCGGCATGGTGCTGCACCAGGGCAAGATCGCCGAGATGCGCACCGGCGAAGGCAAGACCCTGGTCGCGACCCTGCCGGTCTACCTCAACGCGCTCGCCGGCAAGGGCGCGCACGTGGTCACGGTCAACGACTACCTGGCGCGCCGCGACGCGGCCTGGATGGGGCCGGTCTACGCCGCGCTGGGCATGAGCGTTGGCGTGGTGGTGCCGGGCCTGCGGCCGGAGGTCAAGCGCGCCGCGTATGCCGCCGACATCACCTACGGCACCAACAACGAATACGGCTTCGACTACCTGCGCGACAACATGGCGCTGGCCAAGGAGGACCGCTTCCAGCGCGACAAGCATTTCGCCATCGTCGACGAGGTCGACTCGATCCTGATCGACGAGGCGCGCACGCCGCTGATCATCTCCGGCCCGGCCGAGGAATCGCCGCAGCTCTACCTCAAGGTCAACCGCGTGGTGCCCAAGCTGGTGCGCCAGCAGAAGGAGGATGGCGCCGGCGACTTCTACGTCGACGAGAAGGGCAAGCAGGTGCACCTGTCCGAGGAGGGCATGGTCCACGCCGAGGAACTGCTGCGCGAGGCCGGCCTGCTGGGCGAGGACGAGAGCCTGTACGACGCCAAGAACCTGATGGTGGTCCACCACCTCAATGCCGCGTTGCGCGCCCACCAGCTCTACCACCGCGACGTCGACTACATCGTGCGCGACGGCGAGATCATCATCGTCGACGAGTTCACCGGCCGCACGCTCGCCGGACGTCGCTGGTCCGAGGGCCTGCACCAGGCGGTCGAGGCCAAGGAGAACGTGCCGATCCAGCGCGAGAACCAGACCCTGGCCTCGATCACCTTCCAGAACTTCTTCCGCCTGTACAAGAAGCTGTCCGGCATGACCGGCACGGCCGACACCGAGGCCTACGAGTTCCAGCAGATCTACGGGCTCGAGGTCGTGGTGGTCCCGACCCACCGGCCGATGGTCCGCAAGGATGCGCCGGACCTGGTGTTCCTCAAGCAGAAGGCCAAGTACGACGCGATCCTGGCCGACATCAAGGACTGCCACGAGCGCGGCCAGCCGGTGCTGGTGGGCACCACCTCGATCGAGACCTCGGAACTGCTGTCCAAGCTCCTGCTCAAGGACGGCATCCCGCACGAAGTGCTCAATGCCAAGCAGCACGAGCGCGAGGCGCACATCGTCGCCCAGGCCGGCAGCCCGGGCGCGGTCACGATCGCGACCAACATGGCCGGCCGCGGCACCGACATCGTGCTGGGCGGCAATCCCGAGGCCGAGGTCGCCGCGCTGCCGCCCGAGGCCGGCGAGGCCGAGCGCGCCGCGATCAAGGCCGCGTGGAAGGCGCGCCACGAGCAGGTGCTCGCCGCCGGCGGGCTCCACATCATCGGCACCGAGCGCCACGAGTCGCGGCGCATCGACAACCAGTTGCGCGGCCGCTCCGGCCGCCAGGGCGACCCGGGCTCGAGCCGCTTCTACCTCTCGCTCGAAGACAACCTCATGCGCATCTTCGCCCCGGACTGGGTGACGAAGTGGATGCAGGTCTTCGGCATGAAGGAGGACGACGCGCTGGAGGACCGCCTGGTGACGCGCCAGATCGAACGCGCGCAGCGCAAGGTCGAGGCGCACAACTTCGACCTGCGCAAGCACCTGCTCGACTACGACGACGTCGCCAGCGACCAGCGCAAGGTGATCTACGAGCAGCGCAACGAGCTGCTCGAGGCCACCGACGTCTCCGAGACCCTGGCCGGCATCCGCAGCGACGTGGTCGAGGGCATCTGCCAGAAGCACGTGCCGGAGAACTCGATCGACGAGCAGTGGGACCTCGAGGGCCTCGAGCGCGCGCTGGAAACCGATCTCGGGATCAAGGTCGACGTCAAGCGCCATGTCGAGGGCAAGGAAGAGGTTCCGGCGACCGCGATCTGGGCCGGCGTGCAGTCCGACGTCGAGCGCCACTTCCGCGAGAAGGAGGCCATGGTCGGTGGCGAGGTGATGCGCCAGCTCGAGCGCCACGTGCTGCTGTCGGTGCTGGATGGCCAGTGGAAGGACCACCTGGCCTCGATGGACTACCTCAGGCAGGGCATCCACCTGCGCGGTTACGCGCAGAAGCAGCCCAAGCAGGAATTCAAGCGCGAGGCCTTCGAACTGTTCGGGCAGTTGCTCGACCGGGTCAAGACCGAGGTCGTGACCCTGCTGGCGCGGGTCCGCATCCGCACCGAGGACGAGGTCGCGGCGCTGGAGGAGCAGCAGCAGCAGCGCCAGCAGCGCGCGGCGATGCAGTTCCAGCATGCCGAGGCCAGCGGCTTCGCGGCCGAAGGCGCCGAGCCCGCCGAGCCCGCCCCGTCGCGGGCACCGCTGGGTGGCCCGTCGGCGCCGCTGGTGCGCGACACGCCCAAGGTCGGTCGCAACGATCCCTGCCCCTGCGGTTCGGGCAAGAAGTACAAGCAGTGCCACGGTCGCCTCGCCTGAGTCGACCCGGGCGCCTCGGATCCAGCGAAACGCCCGCCACCCTGGCGGGCGTTTCGTTTACGGCTCCGGCCTGCCGATGAACCCGCCCCCGGGACCCCGGATCCATGTGATGGCCGGCGTGCTGCGCGACGCCGCGGGACGCGTGCTGCTGGCGCAGCGGCCGCCGGGCGACGCGCTGGCCGGCACGTGGGAGTTTCCCGGCGGCAAGCGCGAGCCCGGGGAGGGCGCGGCGGCGGCACTGGCGCGCGAGCTCGACGAGGAGCTCGGCATCCAGGTCGAGGCCGCGGAACCGCTGCTGCGGGTGCCGTGGCGCTACGAGTCCCGGGCGGTGCTGCTCGATGCGTGGGAAGTCGCGCGCTGGCGCGGCGAGCCGCGCGGCCGCGAAGGCCAGGCGCTGCGCTGGGCCGGGATCGATGGCCTGCACGCCATCGCCATGCCGCCTGCCGACCGTCCGATCGCGACTGCGTTGCGCATGGCGCGCGGCATGATGGTCAGCGCCGAGCCGGACGACGATACCGGCGCGTTCCTCGCCGGCATCGAGCGCGCGCTGGAACGGGGCGTACGCCTGCTGCAGTTGCGCGCCAGGCACGCCGGCCCCGCGCGCCTGCGCGAGCTGGCCACCGCCGTGCAGCGCCTGGCGCAAGCGCATGGCGCTCGCGTGCTGATCAACGGGGAGCCGGGTCTTGCCATCGAACTGGGACTCGACGGCGTGCACCTGCCGGCCAGCGCGTTGACGCCGGTGCGGCCGGTGCCGCCGGGGATGTTGTGCGGCGCGTCCTGCCACGACGCGCGCCAGCTCGCCGCGGCGCTGGTCGCGGGCGTCGACTACGTGGTGCTGGGGCCGGTGGCCGAGACCGCGAGCCATCCCGGCGCGGCCCCGCTGGGCTGGCAGGCCGCGGCCGCGCTCATCGAGGACTATCCGTTGCCGGTGTACCTGATCGGTGGCCTGGGTCCCGGCGATCTCCCGGCCGCGCGGGCAGCGGGCGCGTACGGCGTCGCGGCGATCCGCGCGTACCTGGCCTAGCGCACCGCGCGCCTGGGTCCTGCCTTGGTAGGAGCGCATCTCATGCGCGACCGCGGAACCACGTGGCACGGTTCCCTCCGATGCCGCGGTCGCGCATGAGATGCGCTCCTACATGGGCGGACCGGCCGGATCGGCGCCGGCCAACTCGCGATAGCGCGCGTCGAGCGCATCGACGGCGGCATGGAGCTGCGCGAGGTCGCCCTCGTTCACGATCACGTCGTCGGCAGCGGCCAGGCGTTGTTCGCGCGTGGCTTGCGCCGCCAGCATGGCATCGGCGAGCGCGCGATCGACGCCGTCGCGACGCATCAGGCGCTCGACCTGGGTGGCGGGCGCCACATCGACGACCAGCACGCGGTCGATCCAGGGGTAGTTGCCGCGACCGCCGCCTTCGACCAGCAGCGGGATCGCGACCGCGACATAGGGCCCGACGGCGCGATCGACCTCGGCCTTGAGCCAGGCGCGCACGCGCGGGTGGACGATGGCTTCGAGCGCGCTGCGGCGCGCGCGGTCGGCGAACACGATCTCGCGCAGACGACGCCGGTCGAGCCGGCCGCCCGCGTCGATGACACCGGATCCGAAAGCCTGCGCGATCTCGGCCAGCGCCGGTTCACCCGGCTCCACCACCGCGCGCGCGGCGACGTCGGCGTCGACCACCGGCACGCCCCTTGCGGCGAGACGCTCGCAGACCGCGGACTTGCCCGAGGCCACGCCGCCCGTCACCACGACCGTGAATCGGCGCGACGGCACCGGGCCTGCCGCGGTCAAGGCAGTGGCGCGCCGAGCCAGGCCTCGAGGATGGCCGGGCCGTAGAGGAACTGGATCCAGCCACCGGCCGCGAGGAACGGCCCGAAGGGAATCGGCGTCGCGCGGTCGCGACCGCGCAATGCCAGCCAGATGCTGCCGGCGATCGCGCCCACCAGTGCCGACAACAGCACGATCGGCACGATGCCGACCGCGCCGACCAGGGCGCCGAGCGCGGCCAGCAGCTTGAAGTCGCCGTAGCCCATGCCTTCCTTGCCGGTCAGCAGCTTGAAGGCCCAGTAGACCGACCACAGGGACAGGTATCCGGCGACCGCGCCGAGGATCGCGGTGCGCGGATCGACGTAGAGTCCGGCGGCAGCGCAAAGCAGGGCGAACCACAGCAGCGGCAGCGTGATCTCGTCGGGCAGCAGCGTGGTGCGCAGGTCGATCCCGGCCCCGGCCACCAGCATCCAGGTGACGACCAGCGCCCCGAGCGCCGGCCAGCCCCAGCCGAAGCGCCACATGACGATCGCGCTGAGCACGCCGGTGAGCGCCTCCACCAGCGGGTACTGCCACGAGATCGGCGTGCGGCAAGCGCGGCAGCGGCCGCGCAACGCGGCGTAGCTCAGCAGCGGGATGTTCTCCCAGGCGCTGAGCGCGTGCCCGCACTTGGGGCAACGCGAGCGCGCGAAGGTGAGGTCCGGCGGCGCCGGATCCCTGGAATTCTCGGGCAGTTCGAGCAGCTCGCGCGCCTGCACGCGCCAGCCGTGCATGAGGCGCGGCGGCAGGCGCAGCATCACCACGTTGAGGAAGCTGCCCACCACCAGCCCCAGCAGGCCGGCGCCCGTGATCGCGAGCGCCGGCGAGGCCTGGAAGGCGTCGAACATGCGGCCCGGCCGGTCCGTCGGCGGCCGCGCTCAGACCGCGGCGGCGAGCTTGAAGATCGGCAGGTACATGCCCACGACCATGCCGCCGACGATGACGCCGATCAGGACCATGATGAAGGGCTCGAGCAGGCTGGCCAGCGCGTCGACCGCGTTGTTGACCTCCTCCTCGTAGAACGACGCGACCTTGAACAGCATGGTGTCGAGCGCGCCGGCCTCCTCGCCGATCGCGACCATCTGCGTGACCATGTTCGGGAACAGGTCGACCTGCTTCATGGAGACGTTGAGCGGGTAGCCGACCGAGACGTCGTCGCGGATGCGCTTGACCGCCTCGGCATAGACCACGCTGCCGGTGGCGCCACCGACCGTGTCGAGCGCCTCGACCAGCGGCACGCCGGCCTTGAAGGTGACCGCGAGCGTGCGCGAGAAGCGCGCGATCGCGGAGTTGTGCATGATCTGCCCGACGATCGGGATCTTGAGCAGGAGCCGGTCGAGCAGCCGCGCGAGCTTTTCCGAGCGCTTGACCGCCATGGTCAGGCCGATGATGGTGCCAACAATGATCAGCAGCACCAGCCACCAGTAGGCGACCATGAATTCGGAGCCGGCCACGATCATCTTGGTGAAGGCCGGCAGGTCGGCGCCGAACTGCGCGAAGATGGCCTTGAACTGCGGGACCACGAAGATCAGCAGGAGCGCGCTGACGCCGATCGCGACCGCGACCACGGTCGCCGGGTAGAACAGCGCCTTCTTGATCTTGGCCTTGAGGCTCTCGATGTTCTCCTTGTAGCTGGCGATCGTGTCCAGCACGGTGTCGAGCACGCCCGCCGACTCACCCGCCTTTACAAGGTTGCGGTAGAGCTCGTCGAACTGGACCGGATGCTTGGCCAGCGACTCGTTGAGCGAGGATCCGCTCTCGACCTCGGTCTTGAGCGAGTTGACCAGGTCCTTCATGCGCGGGTTCTTCTGCCCGCCGGCGATGATCTCGAAGGACTGCACCATCGGCACGCCGGACTGCATCATGGTCGCGAGCTGGCGGCTGAAGATCGCGATCTCGCGCGCCGTGATGCGCTTTCCCGCGCCGCCAAAAAGCGGCTTGCGCTTGGCCGCTACCACGGTCGGCGTGATGCCCTGCTTGCGCAGCTCGGCCTTGACCAGGTTGGCGTTCTTGCTCAGGACCTCGCCGCGCATGGTGATGCCGCGCTTGTCCTTGCCGGTCCAGGTGAACTGGGTCATCTGGCTGACCTGGCTGCGCGAGGTGGCGCCGGGCTTGGTGGCGGTTGCGGTGGCCATGGAGCTGCTCCCGGTTAGTCCTTGGTGACGCGGTTGATTTCAGCGAGGCTGCACAGGCCATCCTTGGCCTTCTTCAGTGCAGAAGCGCGCAGGTCGGGGATGCCGCTTTCGCGCGCGGCGGCCGCGATCTGCAGCGCATTGCCGCCCGACAGGATGATCTTCTGGATGCCTTCGGACATCGGCATGACCTGGTAGATGCCGACCCGGCCCTTGTAACCGTCGTTGCAGCCCGAGCAGCCGACCGGCTCGTAGAGCTGGAGCTTGTCGAGTTCGTCCTCGCGGAAACCCTCGGCCAGCAGCGCCTCGGGCGGCAGCTTGAGCGGCTTCTTGCAGTCGTGCAGGCGGCGCGCGAGGCGCTGTGCGATCACCAGCGTGACCGAGGACGTGATGTTGTACGGGGCGATGCCCATGTTCATCAGGCGCGCGACGGTCTGCGGCGCGTCGTTGGTGTGCAGCGTCGACAGCACCATGTGGCCGGTCTGGGCCGCCTTGATCGCGATCTCGGCGGTCTCGAGGTCGCGGATCTCGCCGACCATGATGATGTCCGGATCCTGGCGCAGGAAGGAGCGCAAGGCGGCGGCGAAGGTCATGCCGCGCTTGGCGTTCTGCTGCACCTGGTTGATGCCCGGCACGCGGATCTCGACCGGATCCTCGACCGTGGAGATGTTGACGCCGTCGGTGTTGAGGATGTTGAGCGCGGTGTAGAGCGAGACGGTCTTGCCCGAACCCGTGGGGCCGGTGACCAGGACCATGCCGTAGGGCTTCTGGATCGCGTCGAGGAACAGCTTCTTCTGGTCCTCCTCGTAACCCAGCTTGTCGATGCCGAGCTTGGCCGCCGAGGCGTCGAGCACGCGCAGCACGATCTTCTCGCCGAACAGGGTCGGGCAGGTGCTGACGCGGAAGTCGATGGCCTTGGTCTTGGAGATGTTGAGCTTGATGCGGCCGTCCTGCGGCACCCGCTTCTCGGCGATGTCGAGCCCCGCCATGACCTTGAGGCGCGACGAGATGCGCGGGCTGAGCTTGGAGGGCGGCGAGGCGATCGGGCGCAGGATGCCGTCCATGCGGAAGCGCACCCGGTAGGCGGTCTCGTAGGGCTCGAAGTGGATGTCCGAGGCGCCGCGCTTGATCGCGTCCAGCAGCACCTTGTTGACGAACTTGACGATCGGGGTGTCGTCGGCGCCACCGGAGTCGACGGTGTTGTCGTCGGCGAGGTCGTCGCCGCCCGCCTCGAGGTCGAGGTTCTCGAGCCCCTCGTCGTCGGCGCCGCCGCCGACCAGGCTGTCTGCGCCGGCCAGCGCGGTGTCGATCGCGCGCTCGAGCAGGTCCTCGGGAACGATGATCGGCTCGACCGAGTGGTTGGTGTGGAACTTGATCTCGTCCAGCGCGCGCATGTTGGTCGGATCGGAGATGCCGACGAACAGGCGGTTGCCGCGCTTGAACAGCGGCAGGGCGCGGTGCTTCTGGATCAGGCCTTCCTCGA
>JAGOEZ010000135.1 GCA_017997455.1 Lysobacterales bacterium
TGTACCGCCCCGACGTCCCCTATCGGGTCGTGATCAACGAGGCGATCGAAGTCGCCAAGCGCTTCGGCGCCGACTTCGGCCACACCTACGTCAACGGCGTGCTCGACCAGGCCGCGGCGGAGTGGCGGGCGGTCGAGTACCGGCAGTAAGCCTCCCGTTCGTCGCTTGCTGATACCCTGTACGGGGGATTGTGGCGGCATCTGTGCGAGCGCTACCGGTGCGGATCGGACTCGTGTCTTTGGCCTTGTGCGGCGCTTGCGCCTGTGCCGCTGCGGCCGAGCCGCGCGACGGCTTGCTCGATCCCGGATATGGCAACGGCGGAATCGCGCTGCATTCGACGGCGCGCAACGGGACGGTGAGACTGAATCTCGCCCACGGCGCGGTCCTCCAGGCCGATGGGAAACTCCTGCTCGTGGGTCGCGGCAGTCGCCTGGATGGCGGCATGCATGCGCTACAGGAGCCGGCCGTCGTGCGACTCAATGCCGACGGCACGCTGGACGCCAGCTATGGCATCGGTGGGGTCAGCGTCCTTCCGTTGACGGCTCCCGAGGACATCCGGGGCGGCGCAGCCAGCTCGGCGACATTCCTGTCGGATGGGCGCCTGCTGGTCGTGGGTCTGCTTCGCGACACCAGCGACATGTCCTATCGACGATGCCAGCTGATCTACGCAATGGACGCCGACGGCAACCTCGACGGCAGCTACGGTCCCGGGCCGGGCCCAGCATGCACGGACTTCGGCTATCCCGCGCCACCTCCGGGTTCGACCAATGCGATCTACGACCTGGTCGGGCTTGCGGTCGGTGCCGCTGAGTCAGGCGCTTACATCTCCGGACCCGTGACGCTGAACGCGCCGGGCGCCTCGGTGATCGCAAGGCTGGACAGTCAAGGACGCTTCGATCCGGCCTTCGCGGTCGGCGGGAGGCTGTTCATTGGCAAGGGGACGTCGATCTCGACTTATGCGAATTCGGGCTTGCAGGTCGTGGCAGGCAACGGTGTCGTGGCGGCTGCGGTTCGATGGTCCTCGGGCGTGGTGTCCTTGGGCGCCCTGCGCATCGATTCGGCGGGTGTACTCGTTCCCGGCTTCGGCGCAGGCGGATTCGCCGGTTCCGTGCTGGAGGGGCAGAACATCCTGGGGCTTGGGATCGCCATCGATGCGCAGGATGCGCCGGTAGTCGCGGGGCTGGCGCGCTACTTTCCCCCTTCGCAGCCCGATCGCTGCAATTTCTGCGTGCTGCGATTCACCGCGTCAGGATTTCCCGATCCCGGGTTCAACGGCCAGGGCGTCCATGCCGGTGCGCCGGGCACCGCCGAAATCTCGTTTCCGGTCGGCGCGATGACCGGGAACGTACAGGCGCTTCGACTGCGCGAGAGCGGCACCATGCTGCTCGCAGGAGTAGTCGTCGATCCTGCCGTGCCGGGCGTCGAGCAGGTCGGATTGGTCTCGTTGCTGGCCGATGGCGTCGACGACCCGCGCTTTGGCGAAGCGGCCACGCCAGGCCGGCTGTCGCTGAATCCAGTCGGTATCGATGGCGCGCGTTCGATTCCCTGGGATGTCGTGATGCTGCCGGGCAAGCGAGCCATCGTGGTCGGCAGCTATTGCTGTGTCCCGGGCGGTGGACCGTCGGCGAGCGGGATCTTTGCATTCCGGCTTCAGGATGATGGCCTGTTCGCTTCCGGGTTCGACGGATCCTGAAGCGGTGGCCAGGCGCAAGGTTGCGAGCGAATTCGACCTGATCGCGCGCATCCGGGGACGGGCCGCCTCGCGACGCGACGTGGTGCTCGGGATCGGCGATGACGCGGCGGTTTTGCGGGCGGCGTCAGGCCACGAACTGGTGGTCACGATGGACACGCTGGTGGCGGGGCGCCATTTCCCGCGTGCAGCGGCGCCACGCGACATCGGCTGGAAGGCGCTGGCGGTGAACTTCAGCGACCTCGCCGCCATGGGCGCCGCGCCGGCCTGGATCACGCTGGCGCTCACCTTGCCGCGCAATGACGTGGAATGGCTCGACGCCTTCATTGGCGGTTTCATGGCGCTGGCGCGACGCCATGGCGTGGCGTTGGTCGGCGGCGACACGACGCGCGGGCCGCTGTCGATCACGGTGGCCGCGCATGGGCTCTTGCCGCGCGGGTCGGCGATGCGACGCGATGGTGCGCGGGCGGGCGATGCGATCTATGCGTCGGGGTCGCTGGGCGACGCGGCGGCGGGCTTGCGCGTGGCGCGCGGCGGCCTGGCTGCGGCGCCCGCCGCGGCCGCGCGAACCCTGCGCACGCGATTGGATCGGCCCGAGCCGCGCGTTGCCCTGGGCCTGGCCCTGCGCGGCGTGGCCAGCGCCGCGATCGATGTCTCCGACGGGCTGGTGCAGGACCTGGGCCACGTGCTGCGCGCCAGTGGCGTCGGCGCGGTGCTGGAAGTCGACGCCGTGCCCGCCTCGCGGGCCTTGCGTGCTGCAGTAGGAGGCACCGCGGCGCGTCGCCGCCTGCAGTTGGCGGGCGGCGACGACTACGAGCTCTGCTTCACCGTCCCGCCGCGCCGCGAGCCGCGCCTGGCCGCGATCGCGCGGCGCCTGCGCCTGCCGCTCACGCGCATCGGCACCGTGCTGCCGACGCCTGGCCTGGCGCTGCTGGACGCGCGGGCGCGTCCCGTGCACCTGCGGCGCGCTGGCTACGACCACTTCGCCTGAGCGAAGATCGGCGCATGCCCCTCGACCGAGCCGCGATGCGTGACCCCGCCGTCTGGATCGCCAGCGGCTTCGGCGCCGGCTTCGCGCCGTTCGCGCCCGGCACGGTCGGCAGTGCGGTCGCGATCCTGCCCTACCTGGCGCTGCGATTGGCGGGGAGCTGGTGGGTGCTGGTTGCCTGCGCCGTGGTCTTCGCCATCGGCGTGCGCGTGGCGCAGCGCGTGATCGACCACCTCGGCAGCGAGGATCCCGGCCTGGTCGTGATCGACGAATGGGTCGGCCAGTGGCTGACCCTGGCGATCATGGAAGGCGCGGTCGCGATGCTGGCGCCGCGCCTGGGCGCGCCGCCGCTGCCCCTGCTGCTGGCGGCCGGCTTCCTGGTGTTCCGCGCCTGCGACATCCTCAAGCCCTGGCCGGCGAGCTGGGCCGATCGCGAGTTGCACGGCGGCCTCGGCGCGATGCTGGACGACGCCTTCGCTGGCCTGTGGGCCGGGTTGCTGGGCGCGGCAGCCTTGTGGGGATTCGCCGCGCTGCGCTAGTGCCCGCGTCAGTCGGTGTACTCGAACACCCGGACCACGCGCTGCACGCCAGGCGTGGCGCGCGCGATCTCGACCACGCGCTCGGCCTCTTCCTGCGAGACCAGGCCCATGAGGTAGACCACGCCGGCCTCGGTGGTGACGTTGACCCGGGTCGGATCGAAGCCCTTGATGTTGACGATGTCAGCGAGCCCGGTCTTGACCCGGGTCGATAGCACCTTGTCGGAGGTGGTGTCGCCGACGTCGATGCGCGGCCCGACCTCGATCTCGTTGACCACGCGGCGCACGCCCTGGTAACCCATCGCGACCTGCTCGGCGCGGGCGCTGAGCTCGGCGGTGCTGGTGCGGCCGATCAGCAGCACCACGCCGTTGTAGACCACGACCTCGACATGGTTCTTGAGCGCGAGTTCCTTGTCCCGGTTGATCGAATCGATGATCGACAGCTCGAGGTTCTGGTCGTCGATCACGCTGCCGAAGCTGCGGCGGTCGTGGAATATGCAGCCGGCAAGCGTGGCGGCGGCAAGCAGGATGGCGGCAATGCGGGTCATGCGGGACTCCGGTTCAGTTGTCGGGCTGGAACGCGTCGCGCAGCCAGTCGACTCGGTAGGGGGCGGCGCCCTCGATCGCGACCACGTCGAAGCGGCAGGGCTCGCGCGCGAGCGCCGGATGGCGCGAAAGATACCAGCGCGCGGCGTTGGTGAGGCGGATCTGCTTGCGCGCGTCGACCGACGCCGCCGCGCCGCCGTGGCTGCCGCTGCGGCGGTAGCGGACCTCGCAGAAGACCGTGGTGCGGCCCTCGCGCAGCACCAGGTCTATCTCGCCCACGCGACAGCGCACGTTGCGGGCCAGCAGCCGCAGGCCGGCGTCCTGCAGCATGGCCAGCGCCGCCGCCTCGTGCGCGGCGCCGGTCGCGGCGCGCTCGTTCAAGGCGCGGGGGCGAAGCCCGAGAGCGCGCCGTCGGCGGGGCGCGGGACGCCGTCGTCGAAGCGCAGCCATACCGGCAGGCGCCGCACGCGGCCGAAGCCGTCGATCGCGAGCTGGCCGATCGCGCCCGGGAGATAGGCGTCGTTGTTGCCGGCCAGCCAGTCGACGTAGGGCAGCAGGCGGTAGGCGTCCATGCCGAAGGCGAACAGGCGCGGGCTGTTGGCCGCGGCCGCCAGCCGCCGCGCCAGCGGTTCGCGCGCCGGCAACCCGGCCGCCAGCCCGAACAACCAGGGCGCGTCGCAGAACTCGACCCCGTTGAGGTCGCGGTCCAGCGCGCGGCTGACCGTGCCGGAGTAGATGTGCGAGGTCGCGAGCATCGGCAGCGCGTCGAGGCCGCGGGCGCGCAGTTGCGGCACCAGCAGGCGCCCCTGCGGCGGGCGCACGGCGAGGAAAATCAGGTCGGGGACGTCGGCCGTGGCCTGCGCGATCGGGCCGCCGTAGTCCACCGCATCGAGGGCCAGGCGCGCTTCCCCGGTGACGGTGCCGCCGCCCTGCTCGAACTGCGCGCGGAAGGCCAGCAGCGCGCGCTCGCTCCAGTCCTCGGTCGCGCCCAGCAGCGCGGCGCGGCGCAGGCCGCGCGCGATCGCCGCATCCGCCGCCACCGCCGCTTCCTCGTCGGGCAGCAGGCCGAACTGCTGGCTGCCGCGCGGCGGGATCGCGCCACTGTCGGGATGGTTGAGCGCCAGCACCGGGACCGGGACCGTCTGTGCCTCCTGCACCGCCGCGACCTGTTCGCGCGCCAGCGGGCCGACCACGCGGGTCGCGCCGCCCTCGACCGCGAGACGATAGGCCTCGAGCGCGCCGTCCACGGTCTCCCCGGTGTCGAGGATCCGCACCCTGGGTCGTGCCTCGAGGTCCTGGTCGGCGAAGAACGCGGCCAGGAAGCCGTCGCGGATCGCGCCGCCGGCCGAGGCCAGCGGGCCGGACAGCGGCAGCAGCAGCGCGACCTGCGCCGTGCTGGCATAGCCCTCGCGCTGGCGGCTGCCATCCGCATCCGCGAACAGCGCGCCGGCCTGGCGCGTGGGCCGCGGCATCACGCGCGCCGGTACCGTGCCCTTGAGGCGCAGCGCGCGTTCCAGCCAGGGGCGCAGTGCATCGTCGGGGCCGGCGGCGCCCAGGGCCGCGTTGAGGCTGGCGACATCGGCGGCGGCCAGGGCATCCAGCAGGTCGTCCTGGTTAGCGGCGCGGTCGGGACCGCTGAGCTTGAGGTCGAGCAGCGCGCGCTCGCGCGCGCTGTCGAGCGGCCGGCCGGTGGCGAGCAGGGCGCGGGCGCGGATCTCGGGCACGCGCAGGCGGTAGGCGCGATCCAGCGCGCCCTCCGGCAGCGTCGCGAGGTCGAGCGCGCGCTGCGGGTTGCCCTGTGCCAGCGCGCTCTCGGCCAGCAGCAGGTCGAGGTGGGCGGCTTGCGCCGGCGTCAGGCGCTTGGGCCGGACCTCGCCCAGCACGCGCGCCAGTGCCGCGAGGTCGCCTTCGTCGCGCCATGCCTCGGCCGCCTTGAGCAGCAGGGCATCGCGCGAGCGGCGGTTCGAAGCGGCCAGTTGCTCGTAGGCGCGGGCGGCGCCGGCGTAGTCGCCGCCCTCGGCCAGTGCGCGCGCGCCGCCGTCGTCGACCGCCTCCGGCGCGGAACCGGTGGTCGCGCAACCACCGAGCAGCAGCAGGGCGCACAGGATCAGCAGGTTGATGCGGCGGACGGGTGCCATCGGCTTGCTCGGACGGGGCAGGGATGCCAGGGCGGCCCGCGAACCGGCCGCACACATTGCTGGGATGATAGCCGAGCCGAGGCGATGGGCCGGGAGTGCAGGATGGGCGCGATGCAGGCGGGAACCTTGTGGATCGTGGCCACGCCGATCGGCAACCTCGACGACCTGGCGCCGCGCGCGGTCGCGGTGCTGCGCGCAGTGGCGCTGGTCGCATGCGAGGACACGCGCCACAGCGCCGGGCTCTTCGCCCGCTTCGGCATCGGCACCCCGACCCTGCCGCTGCACGAACACAACGAGCGCGAAGCCGCCGACCGCGTGCTGGCGCGCCTGCGGGCCGGCGACTCGGTCGCGCTGGTGAGCGATGCCGGCACGCCCCTGGTGAGCGATCCGGGGTTCCGGCTGGTGGCGGCGGCGCGCGAGGCCGGCCTGTGCGTGAGTACCGTGCCCGGCCCCTGCGCGCTGGTCGCCGCGCTCTCGGTCAGCGGCCTGCCGACCGACCGCTTCTGCTTCGAGGGCTTCCTGCCGCCGAAATCGGCTGCCCGCCGTGCGCGCCTCGAAGTGCTGGCGCTCGATCCGCGAACGCTGGTGTTGTACGAATCCAAGCACCGCATCGTCGAATGCCTGCAGGACCTGGTCGCCACGCTGGGCGCGCAACGCCGCGCGACCGTGGCCCGCGAGTTGACCAAGCTGCACGAGACCGTGCTGGCCGGGGCGCTCGAAGAGCTGCATGCGCGCGTGATCGCCGATCCCGAGCAGCAACTGGGCGAGTTCGTCGTGGTGGTGGAGGGCGCGCCCGATGACGCCGACGCCGCCCGCCTGCGCGAAGGCGAGCGCGTGTTTCGCCTGTTGGCCGACGAACTCCCCGGCAGCCGCGCCGCCAAGGTCGCCGCCGCGATCACCGGCGCGCCGCGCAACGCGCTTTATCGCCTGGCGACCGGCGAGGATGCGTAGTTCCCGCGGCGCGGGGGTCCGGGCCCGCCGCCATCCGCGTGCCGGCTCAGACATTCGTGGAACTCGCCGACACGCGGATGCCGACGGTCCCGGACGCGCTTCGATGGGCCCAGGTTGCGGCTAGAGCCGCTCCTACAGGGCCCTTGGCATTGCCGTACAATGCCAACGCGGAGTCGGCCAGGCAGTCGCGGCATGCGCAAGCATGGCGAGGAAAGTCCGGGCTCCACAGGGCACGGTGCCAGGTAACGCCTGGGCGGCGCGAGCCGACGGAAAGTGCAACAGAAAGATACCGCCCAAGCGGGGCAACCCGCCGGCAAGGGTGAAATGGTGCGGTAAGAGCGCACCGCGCGGGTG
>JAGOEZ010000015.1:0-3361 GCA_017997455.1 Lysobacterales bacterium
CCGCCGAGCGATTCCGAACGCTGCACCTCGAGCTCGCCGCGATAGGCGAAAACGATGTCGCGCACGATCGCCAGCCCGATGCCATGCCCCTGCACGCGCTCGTCGCCACGCACGCCGCGCTGCAGCAGGCGCTCGACCTGGTCCTCGGGGATGCCGGGTCCATCGTCCTCCACCCGCAGTTCCAGGCCGCGCCGCCGCGCGCCGGGCGCGCCGGTCGGGCGTGCGCCGAGCTCGACCCGGTGGCGCGCCCACTTGAAGGCGTTGTCGAGCAGGTTGCCCAGCAGCTCGGTCAGGTCGCCGGCCTCGCCGTAGAAGCGCGCCTGCGGGTCGATCTCGAACTCGCACAGCACGTTGCGCTCGGCGTAGACCTTTTCCAGCCCGCGCACGATCTCCTCCGCGGGGCCCTCGACCGGCACCGGCGCGGCGAAGATCGCGCGCCCCGAGGTGGCGGCGCGCGAGAGCTGGTAGGCCACGATGTCGTCCATGCGCGAGACCTGCTCCTCGACCGTGAGGCGCAGCGCGTCGTCGTCGCCGCCGCCCTCGAGTTCGCCGCGCACCACCGCCAGCGGGGTCTTGAGCGAGTGCGCGAGGTTGGCGAGCGTGTCGCGGTAGCGCGCGCGCTGCTCGCGCTCGCCGGCGATGAAGACGTTGACGCTGTGGGTGAGGCCGGTGAGTTCGGCCGGATAGCGGTCGGCCAGGTGGTCGGCCTCGCCGCGCTCGACCCGTGCCAGGTCGGCGGCCACGCGCCGCAGCGGGCGCAGCACCCAGCGCAGCACCAGCACCTGCACCACCAGCAGCGCGAGGCCGAGGCTGCCGAGCCAGAACCACAAGGTGCGCCGGAACACGTCGAGCTGCGCGTCGAGCTCGCGCCGGTCCTCCGCCACCAGGAAAGTGACCGGCAATTCCCTGATCTCGCCCTTGTCGTTCCACGGCAACAGCACGCCCATCGTGTAGACGTAGAGCTCGCCGCTGCCCGAGTCGAAGGGTCCGCCGAACAGTTCGGCCCCGGGCTCGAGCCCGAAGTCCTTCGGCAGGCCGATGCCCAGCGCCGATCGCGACTGCCAGCGCGTGTCGCCAGCCAGGATCGCCGCGTACAGGCCCGACTGCGGCCGGTCGAAGCGCGAGTCCGGCGGGAATTCCGGCGGCAGCACGCGCCCGGCCACCGAGAGGTCGGTGTCGCGGATGTAGGCGAAGACGTGGCTGCGCAGGCGATAGCCGAGGTCCTTGAGGCTGGATTCGGTGTAGGCGCGCTGCAGCGCGAATCCGGTCAGTCCCAGGAACGCCGCCAGCGCGAGGCTCGCCGCTATCAGCAGGCGGGCCTGGATCGAGAGCGGGCGGCGGGAGGTCACCGAGGACCCGTTCTGCGCCGACCGGTGGCGGCATGGCCGCCCCGGCGCCTATCGCGCGCAGAGCGCGCTCCTACGAAGCCGGCTCCGTAGGAGCGCGCTCTGCGCGCGATATGCGTCGGACGCAGCCGTGGCCGCTCCGGGAGCGCGGCGACCAGGGCCGGGGTCACGCCGTGCGCGCGATCGCGAAGCGGTAGCCGCGCCCGCGCACGGTCTCGATTGGCTTGAGCGCCGCGTCCGGATCGAGCTTCTTGCGCAGGCGGCCGACGAAAACCTCGAGCACGTTGGAATCGCGGTCGAAATCCTGCTGGTAGATGTGCTCGGTGAGGTCGGCCTTCGAGACCAGTTCGCCGGCGTGCATCATCAGGTACTCGAGCACCTTGTACTCGTAGCTGGTGAGCTCGACCGTGGCGCCGTTGACGCTGACGGTCTGCGCGGTGGTGTCGAGCGAAATCGGCCCGCATTCGAGCACCGGCCGGGTCCAGCCGCTGGCGCGGCGCACCAGCGCGTTGATGCGCGCGAGCAGTTCCTCGACGTGGAAGGGCTTGACCAGGTAATCGTCGGCGCCGTGCTTGAGCCCCTCGACCTTGTCCTGCCAGCTCGAGCGCGCGGTCAGGATCAGGATCGGGTACTTGCGCCCGTCGGCGCGCAGCGCCTTCACCAGGTCCAGGCCCGACAGCTTCGGCAGGCCGAGGTCGATCACGGCCACGTCGAAGGGCACTTCGCGGCCCAGGTACAGGCCCTCGTCGCCGTCGCCCGCGGGATCGACGGCGAATCCCTCGCGGCGCAGTCGCGCGGCCAGGGTCTCCCGCAGGGGGGCTTCGTCCTCGACCAATAGGATTCGCATCGCTGGCAGCTCCTTTTCGCTAACCATTCAACGTCCGGCGCCGGGCACCTGGACCACCCGCACCCGCCCATCCGGCAACAGCACCTTCACCCGGTACAACTTGGTCTTCCCGACCTTCACCGTCTGCGCCGACAGGATCTTTCCGCCGGTCTCGCGCTGCACCTTCTCGACCGCGTCCTGCAAGCTGACCGCGCGCTGTGCCTGCGCCGCGCCGGCGGCGAGGCCCAGCCCCAGCAGCAATGCCAGCAGCATACGAATAGCGCGGGGACGCGGAATCAAAACGTGAAACTCCCGTGAGGATTACCTGAATGTACAGGCAGCGTGGGTCCTGCGCCTTGAATTCTCCCTGAACCCGGCGCGGACCGCCCCACGAACGGCCCGATCACGTCGACCCGGTAGAATCGCGCCATGGCATCGCCATCGGGACGAACGGACTGGTATCCATGGACGCCTTGATCCTGGCCCGCATCCAGTTCGCGGCCAACATCAGCTTCCACATCCTGTTCCCCACCATCAGCATCGCGCTGACCTGGGTCCTGCTGTACTTCAAGTGGCGCCACTCGCGCAGCGCCGACCCGCGCTGGATGGCGGCTTACCGCTTCTGGGTCAAGATCTTCGCACTGACCTTCGCCCTGGGCGTGGTCAGCGGGATCACCATGTCGTTCCAGTTCGGGACCAACTGGCCCGGCTACATGGAGAAGGTCGGCAACGTCGCGGGGCCGCTGCTGGCCTACGAGGTCCTGACCGCTTTCTTCCTCGAGGCGACCTTCCTCGGGATCATGCTCTTCGGCACCGGTCGCGTTTCGGACCGCGTCCATACGCTGGCGACCCTGCTGGTCGCCGTCGGCACCACGCTGTCGGCGTTCTGGATCCTCGCGCTCAACTCGTGGATGCACACGCCTGCCGGCCACGAGATGATCGATGGCGTGGCGCATGCGCGCGATTGGGGCCAGATCCTGTTCAACCCCTCGTTCCCCTACCGCCTGTCGCACACGCTGGTGGCCTCCGGCCTGACCGTGGCCTTCCTGGTCGCGGGGCTCTCGGCGTATCGCTGGCGCCGCGGCGAGACCGCGGGCGATGCCGCGCTGACGCTGCGCATGGGCGTGCGCCTGGCGGCTGTGCTGATCCCCTTGCAGATACTCCTCGGCGACCTGCACGGGCTCAACAC
>JAGOEZ010000015.1:3461-26931 GCA_017997455.1 Lysobacterales bacterium
CGGCGTATCGCTGGCGCCGCGGCGAGACCGCGGGCGATGCCGCGCTGACGCTGCGCATGGGCGTGCGCCTGGCGGCTGTGCTGATCCCCTTGCAGATACTCCTCGGCGACCTGCACGGGCTCAACACGCTCGAGCACCAGCCGGCCAAGATCGCCGCGATGGAGGCGGTGTGGCAGACCGAGCGCGGCGCGCCGCTGGTGCTGTTCGCCGTGCCCGACCCGGACACGCGCAGCAACCGCTTCGAGATTTCGATCCCCAAGGGCGCGAGCCTCGTCCTGCGCCACGACGCCGACGCCGAGATCGCCGGGCTCGACCAATTCGAAGGCCGACACCCTCCGGTCGCTCCACTGTTCTTCGGCTTCCGCCTCATGGTGGGCGTGGGCCTGCTGATGTTGCTGGTGTCGTGGCTGGGCGCATGGAAGCTGCGCGGCGATCGCGAGCCGCCGCGCTGGCTGCTGCAGGCGCTGGTCGCGATGACCTTGTCGGGCTGGATCGCGACCCTGGCCGGCTGGTACGTGACCGAGATCGGGCGCCAGCCGTGGCTGGTGACCGGCATCCTGGCCACCGCCGACGCGGCTTCGACGGTTCCCGCGGCATCGATCGGGCTCAGCCTCGCGCTGTACCTCATTTTGTATCTCGCGCTGATCGCCGCCTACGTCTCGGTCCTGTTCTACCTCGCGCGCCACCCGGGCGCGGCGAAATCGCCGCCGGTCCCGACTTCGGCGCCGCTCACCGGGGCGGCCTGATGGACGTCTGGCTGCCGCTGGTCTTCCTGGTGGTGATGGGCCTGGCGATGCTGGCCTACGTGGTGCTCGACGGCTATGACCTCGGCGTCGGCATCCTGCTGCGGCGCGCCGACGATGCGCACAAGGACACCCTCATCGCCTCGATCGGGCCGTTCTGGGACGCCAACGAGACCTGGCTGGTGCTGGGCGTGGGAATCCTGTTGACGGCCTTCCCGCGGGCGCATGGCGTGATCCTCGGCGCGCTGTACCTGCCGGTGGCCCTGATGCTGATCGGACTGGTCCTGCGCGGCGTGGCCTTCGATTTCCGGGTCAAGGCGCGCGCCGCGCACAAGCCGCTGTGGGATCGCACCTTCTGGGCCGGCTCGCTGCTCGCCGCGTGGAGCCAGGGCTACATGCTGGGCCTTTGGATCACGGGCTTCGAGCGCAATTGGGCCACCGTGACCTTCGCCATCTTCATCGGCGCCGCGCTCGCGGCGGGCTATGCGCTGCTGGGCGCCGGCTGGCTCATCGCGCGCACCGAGGGCGAACTGCAGCGCCGCGCGGTGGCTTGGGCGCGCGGCGCGCTGCTGCTGACCGCGCTGGGCGTCGCGGCGGTCTCGGTGGCGACGCCGCTGGTCAGCGAGAGCGTCTCCGCGCGCTGGTTCGCATGGCCGCGCATGGCCTGGCTCATGCCGATCCCGCTGGCGACGGCGTCGCTGTTCGTCGTGGCGTATCGCGCATTGCGCACGCTGCCCAGGCCACGGGACCAGGGACGCTGGATTCCGTTCGCGTGCACGGTAGGCATCTTCATGCTGGCCTTCGCCGGGCTCGCCTACAGCGCCTATCCGTACCTGGTGATGGATCGCATCACGATCTGGGACGCGGCCAGCGCGCCGGAGTCGCTGCGCGTGATCCTGTATGGCGCGCTGGTGACCTTGCCGGCGATCGTGGTGTACACCGTGATCTCGTATCGCGTGTTCCGGGGCAAGGCGACGGAGTTGCGGTACTACTGAGTGGGTCCGTCGTTGAGTCGAGAACCGGGGCGAGCCTGTCGTGCCGCGGTCGCGCACAAGGTGCGCTCCTACAGGGGCGCGCGTCGCCTTGGGGACGGCCAGGGGCTCTGTAGGAGCGCACCTTGTGCGCGACCGCGGACTGACCGGTTGCACCGGTCCTTATCGCTACGGCAATTGAAGAAGCCGTTCGCGCAGCGCGCCGTATTCCGCCGCCATCGCCTCCTCGCGCGCCGGCCGCGCCAGCATCGCCGCCAGCGCCGGCGGCAGCGGGACCGCGTGGCCCACGAGCGGCTCGACCACGGCCTCGAACTTGGCCGGGTGCGCGGTGGCGACCACGCAAAGCGGTGCGCCATCACCCGCCGCGCGACGACGCTGCAGGACTTCCACCGCGCAGGCCGTGTGCGGACACCAGACCTGGCCGTAGCGCGACTCGCCCTCGCGGATCCGCGCGGCGATGGTTGCGTCGTCGACGGTGTCGGCGCTGACCGCGGCGCGCAGCGCACCGATGTCGGGATGCAGCCAGCGCAGGCGCTCGGCATTGGAGGGATCGCCCACGTCCATGGCGTTGGCCAGGGTCGCCACGCTGGCGCGGCCCTCGTAGCGCGCGCCGGCGAGGAAATCGGGCAGCGTCCGGTTGGCATTGGTGGCCAGGTGCACCGCGCCGATGGGCAGGCCCATCGCGCGTGCCATCAGGGCGGCGAAAGCATTGCCCAGGTTCCCGGTGGGGACGATGAAGCCCAGTGGCGCACCGCCACGGCGGGCATGCGCGAGCGCGGCGTGGGCGTAGTACGCCGCCTGCGGCAGCAGGCGGCCCAGGCTGATGCTGTTGGCCGATGCCAGCGGCGCGCGTTCGCGCAACGCGGCGTCGGCGAAGGCCAGCTTTACCAGCCGCTGGCAGTCATCGAAGCTGCCGGCCACGCGGAATGCGTGCACGTTTTCGCCGAGGCAGCCGAGCTGGTGCGCCTGCCGCGGCGACACCCGGCCCTCGGGATACAGGATCGCGACGCGGAAGCCGGGCCGGCGATGGAAGGCCGCGGCAACCGCGCTGCCGGTGTCACCCGAGGTCGCGACCAGGATCGTGATCGGTGGCTCGTCGGCACCCCGTACGCGCGCGAGGCACGCGGCGAGGAAGCGCGCGCCGAAATCCTTGAAGGCAGCGGTGGGGCCATGGAACAGCTCCAGCAGCTGTGTCCGCTCGTCGAGCGCAAGCACCGGGACCGGCAGATCCAGGGCATCGCGACAGATCGCCGGGAGCACGCCGGCCAGGGCATCGTCGGCGAAATACGGCGCGAGCAGGCGTTCGGCCACGGCGGCGAGCGAATCCGCGCCGTCGAAATCGTGCACGGCAAGTTGCGGGAAGGCCTGCGGCACGTACAGCCCGCCGTCGGGCGCGAGGCCCGCGCGCAGCGCGTCCGACAGGCCAACGGCCGGGGATGCCCCGCGCGTGCTGATGAATCTCATGGCAGCAATTCCGCAGCCGGGCCGGCCACCGGCGAGACCAGCGCATCGGCCTCCAGCGCCACGGCGGCAAAGGCAGCCTGCATTGCGCGCGTCGCGAGCCCGGCACTGGCGTCGTCCACGCACCAGGCGAACACGCTGGGTCCGGCGCCGGAAATCGAGGCACCGAGCGCACCGGCATCGAGCGCCGCCCGCTTGACTGCCGCGAAGCCGGGAATCAGCGCCGCGCGGCGCGGCTCCACCAGCACATCGGACAGGCCATGGCGGATGAGCTCGAGGTCGTTGCGGTAGCAACCGGCGAGCAACTGCGCGAGATGGCTGCTTTGGGCGACGAATTCGCCGAGCTGGTAGTGGCCGGCGAGCGCATCGCGTGCGCGCCGGGTCTCGACCACGATGTGCGGATGGACCAGCGCGCAGCGCAGCGCGGGCGGCACCGGAATCGGAACCAGGCGCTCATGGGTGGCGAGCACCAGGCCGCCGAGCAGCATGGGGCCGACGTTGTCGCCATGGCGGCTGCCGCTGGCGGCGCTCTCGCCTTCGAGCGCGAACGGGTACAGGGCCTCGCGCGCCAGCGGCGCGTCGAGCAAGGCATTCGCCGCTACCAGCGCCGCGACCGCGGACGCCGCGGACCCGCCCATGCCGGAACCCAGCGCGATGCCCTTGTCGATGGTCAAGGCAATGCCGAAGGCGACGCCGGTCGCGGCGCGCCAGGCGGCGACGGCGCGCGCGGCGGTGTTGCGTTCGGCATCGCGCGGCAGATCGGTGACCACGCCGGTGATGGCGTCGACGCGCACGATGGGCTCGGCGATGCGCCGCGCGGTGACGCGGTCGCCGGCGCCAGCGAGGCTGTGGCCGAGGATGTCGAAGCCCACCGCGACATTGCCGACGGAGGCGGGGGCGTGGGCGGTGGCTTCAGTGCGCATTCGCCGATTATCGCCGGAGGGATTCGCGGCCGCGTTCACCCCCATCCCCAACCCTTCCCCCCTCAAGGGGGAAGGGAGCAGAGCGATGCCGCGCCAAGCACGCGAAGCTGAGCCCTTCCCCCTTGAGGGGGGAAGGGTTGGGATGGGGGTGAACGTCGTCGCAGAAGCGCACGAAAAGACTCATACCCGCGCCCCCAGCGTCGCCGCAACCCGCAACACATCCGCAAACACCCCCGCCGCCGTGACCTCCGGTCCCGCGCCCGGCCCCTGCACCACCAGCGGGTTGTCGCGATACCGCCGCGTGGTGAACTGCACCACGTTGTCGGTCAGCCGGATATGCGCAAAGGCGTGGTCCGGCCCCAGTTCCACCAGCCCCACGCGTGCGCCGTCGGCGTCCAGACGCGCGACATAGCGCAGCACGTGGCCTGCGGCGCGGGCCTTGGCCAGCCGCGCCGCCATCGGTGCATCCATCGCCTCGACGCCGGCGAGGAAGGCCTCGCGCGACAGCTCGCGCAATGATTCCGGCACCAGTCCCTCGACCTTCACGTCGGCCAGCGACAGCTCGCGCCCGGCTTCGCGCGCCAGGATCACGAGCTTGCGCGCGACGTCGAGGCCGCCGAGGTCGTCGCGCGGATCGGGCTCGGTATAGCCGGCCTCGCGCGCCTGGTGCACCAGGGTGGAGTACGGCACGCTGCCGTCGTAGCGGTTGAAGAGCCAGGCCAGCGTGCCCGAGAAGATGCCCTCCACCGCGATCAACTCGTCGCCGGTGTCGACGAGGTCGCGCAGCGTGGTGATGATCGGCAGCCCCGCGCCCACGGTCGCCTCGTAGCGGAAGCGCGCGCCCTGCCCCGACGCGGCGCGCACCGCGCGATAGCGCGCGAGGTCGCCGCCGCCGGCCTGCTTGTTCGGCGTCACGACGTGGATGCCGCGCGCCAGCCAGTCGGCGTAGTGGTCGGCCACCGCGCTGTTGGCCGTGCAGTCCACGATCAGCGCATGCGGCAGGTGCGGCGCGTGCACATGCGCGGCGAAGGCGGCGAGGTCGGTCGCCGGGTCGCCCTCGCCCGGGACTCCCCATTGCGCCGGCTCGAGCTCGGTTTCCGCCATGCGCATGTGGCGGCTGCCGGCGATGGCGCGGACCCGGAGATCCAGGTTGGCCTCGCGTCGCAGGCGCTCCCGCGCGGCCGCGAGCTGTTCGAGGAAGGCCTTGCCCACGTGGCCCGGGCCGATCAGGCCGACCGACAGCGTCTGCGCCGAGAGATAGAAGCCCGCGTGCACGGCACGCAGCGCGCGCGCGGCATCGGCGCCGCCGATCGCCACCGAGATGTTGCGCTCGCTGGCGCCCTGCGCGATCGCGCGCACGTTGATGCGGCTGCGCGCCAGCGCGTCGAAGAGCCGCGCCGCCACGCCCGGCGTGCCGGCCATGCCGTCGCCCACCACGGCCAGCACCGCGATGTCGCGCTCGGCGCTGACGTCCTGCACCTGGCCGCGGTCGAGCTCGCGCGCGAAGGCCTCGCTGAGCTCGGTCACCGCGCGCTCGGCGTGGCGCGCCTCGACCACGCAGCAGATCGAATGCTCGGAGGAGCCCTGCGAGATCATCACCACCGAGATCCCGGCGCGATGCAACGCCGCGAACACGCGCTCGGCCGTGCCCGGCACGCCGATCATGCCGGCGCCTTCCACGCTCACCAGCGCGAGCTGGCCGATCGCGGTGATGCCCTTGACCGGCGGATCCGCCGGCGAGGTGGCGGCGATCACGCTGCCCGGGTGCGCGGGCTTGAAGGTGTTGCGGATGCGGATCGGGATCTGGCGCGCGATCGCCGGCTGCATGGTCTGCGGGTGGATGACCTTGGCGCCGAAATAGGCCAGCTCGCAGGCCTCGGCATAGGACAGCTCCGAGACCAGCACGGCCTCGGGCACCAGCCGCGGATCGGCGCTGAGCACGCCGTCGACGTCGGTCCAGATATGGAGCTCGCTGGCGCCGAACAGGGCGGCAAAGATCGCGCCCGAGTAGTCGCTGCCGTTGCGGCCCAGCGTGGTGATGCGGCCTTCCGCATCGCGGGCGACGAAACCTGTCGCGATCGCCAAGGGTGCATCATGCGCTGCCCGCCACGCGCCCAGCCGTTGGGCGCTGTCTTCCCACGCCACCGCGGCGCCGAGCTCGCCAGGCCGGATCACCAGCACTTCGCGCGCATCCAGCCAGTCGACCCTTGCGCCGCGCGCGGCGCAGTGCGCCACCAGCAGGCGCGAGGACCACACCTCGCCCAGTCCCTGCACGTAGGCCAGCGTCTCCGGCGCCGGCGCGCCGATCAGCGCGGCCGCGTGCAACACGTGGGCGAGATCGGCGAACTGGGTGTCGAGCCAGGCCAGCAGCGTGGCGTCGGCCTCGAGGCCGAGGCCGCGCAGGGCTTCGCGATGGCGCTGGTGCAGCGCCGCGTGCTGCGCGCGCCACGCGGGGCCGGCCGTGGCGGTGGCCTGCGCGAGCTGGATCAGCGCATCGGTGACACCCTGCATGGCGGAGACCACCACGACCTGCGGCGCGCCGCGGTCGCCCAGCAGGATGTCGGCCACATGACGGATGCGCCCGGCGTCGGCCAGGCTGGAGCCACCGAACTTGTGCGCGATCCAGCGCGGGGCGTTTGCAGCGGACGCAGCAACAGCGTTCATCGGGCCTCCGGTCGGTGGCCCGCCTCGCTGCCGGCGGGGGGTGCCCGCACCGGCTTCGGTGCGGGTCGGTTGCGTCCTGGCTTCAGCTCACGCGCGCACCGACCCGCTCCACGGTAATCGTGGTGGAGGTCGTACCGGTGCCAAGGCGCGTGCTGCGGGACATGGGTCGAGTTGAGCCGATGGGCGGGGGGGCTGTCAAGCCATCCGGGCTCCGAGTGTCGACTTGCGTCAGAATGGGTTGCGGCCACCTGCGAGGCCTATCGCGCGCAGAGCGCGCTCCTACAACGCTCGCTCTGTAGGAGCGCGCTCTGCGCGCGATAGGCCCCTCACGAAATCAGAAGATCTCGGCGATGCAGCAGCGCAACGAGCCGCCGGCCTTCTCGATCTCGTCGATCTCGACCGTGTGCACGGTGAAGCCGGCGTCGCGCAGGCGCTGGCGGTTGCCGTGCGAGAGGCCGCGCTCGGCGGTGGCGCTCATCCAGACCTGGTCCGGGGTCAGCGAGATGCAGTTGCCGACGAAGGCGGCCTTCTCCTCGTCGTCGAGCCAGATCACGTGCGGCGCATAGACTGCCGCGATCGCCTCCGCCACGCCCTCGTCGACGATCGACTCGCGATGCAGCACCAGCGCCCGGCCCGCGAGGACCGCCATCACCACGTTGGTGTGGTACTCGCCGGGCGCGAGACGGAACAGCAGGCTCAGGCGCAGGCCGAAGGCCGCGTGGGTCGCCTTCGCGCCGGCGACGTTGAGCCGCTCGGTCAGGCCGTGGTAGCCGATGCCGCGGGCGCGATCGATCACGACCGGGCCGGTCAGCTCCGAGACCACCGCCGGGTCGGCGTCCAGGCGCTCGATCGCGCGCCCGTCGGCGGCCATGGCCTCGAGGATGTCGGCGCGGTGGCTCTCCAGCCGCCGCTCCGGATGGCGCATCGCGCCGACCACGAGCTTGCCGGGCACGAAACCGTAGACGTTGTTGGGAAACTCCGCGTCGGGCGTGCGCGGATCGCCGGGGAATACCCGCAGCGGCAAGCGCGCGTGCGCGCGGATCGCGTGGGCCAGCGCGCGGTGCTGCGCCAGCGCGCGCTCCGCATCGGCCTGGCGCGCGAGGTTCATGTAGCTGTTGTCGCCCGCGGTCTCGGTCGAGAGGCGGAACGATTCCGGCTCGACCAGCAGCGCGCCGGCGGCGGTGACTGGCGCGGAAGGCGTCAGGTTCCCGGCTGCGAAGGCGCTGCGGAATCCGGCGGCGGTATCGACGATCATGCGCGCATCCTACCAACTGGGCCTTGCGGGTCCGAGGGCACCGGCCACGCGACGACGCCCCTCATGCGGCGTCCCGCTCCGCGTGCGGATCCATCGCCGCCAGCGCGGCTTCGACCACCGACCAGTCGGCATCGGGCCGGTTGCCGTGCTCGCTCAAGGCGCGGCGCCACGCGCGCGCGCCGGGCACGCCCTGGTACAGGCCCACGAGATGGCGCGTGAGGTGATGCTGGCGCTGGCCGCGCGCGCGCAGCGCCTGCGCGTGCGGCCGCAGGGCCTCCAGCACCGCGCGCCGGTCGGGCAGTTCGCCGCCGAACCACGCGCGATCGATGCGCGCCAGCTCGTAGGGATCGTGGTAGGCGGCGCGGCCGAGCATCACGCCATCGACCTCGCGCAGCTGCGCGGTCGCGCCGGCGCAGTCGGCGATGCCGCCGTTGATCACGATGCGCAGCCGCGGGAACTCGCGCTTGAGCCGGTGCACGCGCGACCAGTTGAGCGGCGGGATCTCGCGGTTCTCCTTCGGCGACAGGCCCTTGAGCCAGGCCTTGCGCGCATGGACGATGAACACGCCGCAGCCGGCCGCGGCGACCTCGCCGACGAACTCGCGCAGGCCCGCGTCCTCGTCCTGGTCGTCGACGCCGATGCGGCACTTCACCGTGACCGGGATGCTCGCACCGACCGCGTCGTGCAGCGCCTTGACGCAATCGGCCACCAGCGCCGGCTCGCGCATCAGGCAGGCGCCGAAGCTGCCCGACTGCACGCGCTCGCTGGGACAACCGACATTGAGGTTGATCTCGTCGTAACCGTGCGCGACACCGATGCGCGCGGCCGCCGCGAGCGCGGCGGGTTCGCTGCCGCCCAGTTGCAGCGCCAGCGGATGCTCGGCCGGATCGAATCCCAGCAGGCGCTCGAGGTCGCCGTGCAGGATGGCCTGGGCGTGCACCATCTCGGTGTACAGGCGCGCGTGCGGCGCCAGCAGGCGATGGAACAACCGGCAGTGCCGGTCGGTCCAGTCCATCATCGGGGCCACGCACAGGCGGTGCGCGGCGTTGTCGTCCATGGATTCCACGCGCAGCGACGCGATCAGCCCGCGAAGTCGGCCAACGATTTCAGCTTGACCGGCTTGCGATTGGGGAAGGTGACGACCAGGTCCAGTTCACCGCCCATGGCATGCACGTAACCTTGCAAGGTGGATAGCAGCATGTCGCTGCGCTGCTCGTAGCGGGAAACCGTGTCCTGACCCACCTTCAAGGCCTTCGCCACGTCCATCTGGGTGCGGTTCATCGCCTTGCGCAGGTCGCGCAGCGACAGTTCTTCGGCAATCAGTTCTGCCGCGCGGGCTTCCACCTTCTTGCGGCGGACCGCGGGCAGTTGCTGGATCTTGTCGGCAAGTGTACGGGCCATGGTCATTTTCCCTTCGGCGCACTGCGTTGCAGATGGGTGTCGAATCGTTGGTCGGCTTTTGCCAGCAGCCGGGCGTAGAAGCGCTTCTCGCTGCCGCCGGACTTGTCGCCTGCCACCAGCAGCACGGCATGGCGACGTGGATCGAAAGCGAAGGCCACGCGCCAGACTCCGCCATCGGCATCGAAGCGCAGTTCCTTCATGTTGGCGTGCCGCGATCCTTTCAGCGTGCCCACGCGGGGGCGACCCGCCGCGGGGCCGAAGTGTTCGATGACCCTGGCCTGCGCCAGCAATTCGTCCTGCACGGACGGCGGCAGCGCATCGAACTCCGGCTCGAACTCGTCGACCAGCGCCACAATCCATGCCATGGCGAGATTATGGTTTGCGAGCCATATGCTGTCAAGAGCATATTCTGCCGATGGCAGTCGCGGGTCGAGTTCTCCCTCTGACAGGTCAGTCACTCGCTTGGTGACCTCGCGCTTCCCGCGCGCTTCAGCCATTGGCGAAAATGCTCACGCTGCCGGCGAGGCCTGCCGGCGTCGCGCGCCTCAGTCGTAGGCGCGTTCGCCCGCGCGACGCTCGCGCCACCAGATCGCGGCGCTGACGGCAAGCCAGGCCAGGAGCAGGAGCCAGGCGGGCAGCGCCGGGCTTGGCAGCGCGGGCGGATCGACGCCGGCACTAGCCCGCGCGAGGGCCGCGGTGGCGTCGCGGCGCGCCGCGGCTTCGAGGGCGGCGGCGTCGCCGCTGGCGCGGACATGGAAATCTGCCTGCAATCCGGCCGCTTGCAGTCGCTGCCATCCGGCGACGGCCGGCCAGTAGGCAGCGCAGCCGCGCGCATCGCCGGCCTGCGGCACCAGTGCGGTGGCGGAGCCATCGGCGGCGATGACCTCGCTGCCGGATGCCACGCCGCACAGGACCGCGCGTTGGTCGACGCGCGCCTCGCGGGGTGTCTCCAGGCCACGCTGGCCGCGCGCGCGCGCGAGCGTGCGCACGATCCCGCTCCACACGCTGCCGTACGCTTCCGGCGACACTGACTGCGCGAGCTTGTAGGAGTCGGTAAGCCAGGTCGCCCCGACGCGACCGCGCCCCAGCGGCCGCCAGCGCGCGAGCGCGGCGCCATCCTGCGCCGCGAGCAGGATCATCGAATCCTCGGCCTGGACGGCGACCGGCCGGCGCGTCAGCTCCGGCCAGGCCGGCGCGCGCGGCGGCGCGGCCAGGGCCACGCCCTCGGCAAGCTCCGCCGGCTCGATCGCGAATCCCAGCTCGCGCCAGTCCGCCGCCACTGCCGCCGGAACCGGGCCATTGACCCGCAACAGCAGGCCCAGGCCTTCGCGCACGGCCGCCACCACGCCTGCGCGCTCGCCGGCCGGCAAGGCTGCCCAGCTGCGCGGGTCGACCACCAGCAGGTCGAGGCGCGCGAGCGCGGCCGAGTCCAGCGTGGTCTCGCCGCGTCGCTGCGCCAGGCCCGGCGCCAGCGCGATGCGACTCGCGAGCTCGAGGCCTGCGTCGACCGACCAGCGGCGCAACGCCCGCAATTCCGGATCCGGCGCGCCAGCCAGCACCAGCACCCGCGGCGCAGCGCCCGGCTCGACCACCAGCGGCACGCGCAACGCCTCGACCTGCTCGCCGTCGGCATCGAAGACCGCCAGCGTGAACTCGACCCGCCCCTCGCTGCGCGCACCCGCGCCGAGTTCGAACGCGTTGCCGGCATCCAATTCGGCACCGTCGACCACGCGACCGGCCGGGTCGCGCAACTCCACCCGCGCGCCGGCAATTCCCGCCACGCGGCCGCGCACGCGCCATGCGCTGCCGGCCACCACCCGATCTGGCATGTCGAGTGCCACGATGCCCACCGGCGCCGGCCCGGGTTCGAAAGCCACGCGCAGGCCGGCGGCAGCCTCGCGATCCCGCGCCGCGAGGCCGCCGCCATGGACACGCAACGCGCGGGTCCCCGGATGCCGCCGCAATGCGGTCGCCAGGTCCGGCACGCGCTGCGCGCCGGCGGGCGCGTTCGCGCCGGGCAGCGCCACGATCGGCTGGCCACGGACCGGCGGCGGCAGCGATCCGGCGTCGCCCGCGCTGAGCACGACCAGCACCTCGGGCGCCGGCACGATCGTCCCGCGGGCGAGGAGCAAGGCCAGCACGACGGCGGCGATCGCCTGCGCCAGCACCAGCCACTGCCAGCCACGCCTGCGCGCACGCACGCTGGCGGCGATGCCGACCAGCGCCGCGAGCGCGATCAGGGCCGGGACGAGCCCGTTCACTGCCGCGGCTCCACAGCCAGCGCATCGAGGTAGGCGCTGCCCGCCGCATCCGGCGTGGCGCGCAGGATCGTCCGCGGCACGCTGCGCGGCAGCGCCGCCCACAACTGCGCCTGCAGGCCGGCGCGGCAGTCCGCGCAGGCAGGATCGCGCGCGAGCGCATCGATCGCGGCGATCAGCGCGAGGCCATCGTCGAGCCGGCGCTCGTGCGTGCGGGCCCAGGCCAGCAGCGCCTCCAGGTCGGGCAGCTCGTCGCGCTGCAACGCGGCCCAGGCCTCGGCCACGATGGCGTCCGTGGGCGCGGCGGGCTCGAGCGCATCGCCGGGTGCGCGCAGGCCGGCGCGATCGCCGCTCAGGCGCCGCGCCTCGTCCACCGCCGGCAACTCCAGCCCGACCCGGGCGAGGTAGATGCGGTCGGCCTGCTGCACGCGCTTGATCAATTCCAGCGCGCGGTACTCGTACGGCAGCGCCTCGCGCGGCGCGCCCTGGCGCAGGTGCAGCTCGGCCTGCCACATCTCCTCGAGCGCGGCCTTGAGCGTCTTGCGCGTCTGCGGATCGAGCAGGGTCGCGGCCTCGGCGATGTCGTGGGTGTGGCCGAACTCGGCCAGTGCGTTGCCGGCGTCGCCGAATCCCGCCGGCGGCTCGTCGGCATGCTCGCCGCCCTCGCCCTCGTGCCCGCCACCCTCGTCGGCATGCAGCGACTCGTCCTCCTCGCCGAGGAACTGGCCATAGCGCAGGCGCAGCACGCGCTGGTCGACGCCGATGCCGTCCGAGCGCGCGAGGAAGGCCTCGTCGTCGGGGCGCGGGCGCTCCGCGAGCAGCGCCTCGGTGTCGATGATGATCTGGCGCTGGCTGCGGAAATACGCCGGCATGGTCCGCTGCACCAGCCCCTCGACGCCGCTGGCCTCGCCGGCCGCCTCGGGCGGCCAGCGCAGGATGAAGCTGGCGCTCTGCGTGCGATTGGGCTCGGGCACGCGGTTGTCGCGGACCGACAGCCGCGCGATCACGTCGTCGCCGGGCGCGATGCCCAGCGCCGCGAGGTCGATCTCGTGGCGATAGCGCCGGCGCAGGCCGTCGCCTTCGCCGGCCAGGGCCAGGGTGCGTTCGCGTACCGCGATCTGCTCGCCGGTGCCCTGGGCCAAGGTCAGGCGCAATTGCGCGTCGGCGAGTCCGTAGTCATCGCTGGCCTCGAAGGCCAGGGTCCAGCGGCGCTGCCCGTCGGCGAGCAGGGTCAGGGTGCGATCGGGCTCGAGCACGCGCAGTTCGGGCGCGCGGTCCGGGATCGCCTCGAGCCGGTGCAGCGCGTCCGCTTCGGGCGGCGGGCCGCCGTCGATCGCGAGGCGATAGAGCGTCGACGCATCGAGCGTGCGCGCGCCGCGCCAGCGCTCGCCTTCGCGCTGCAAGGGCAGTTCCGAGCCGTCGTGGAAAACGAGTCGAGCGGCAGCAGGCGCGGGTGCCAGCTCCAGGTCCCAGGCCAGGCGACTGCCGCTCTCGAAGGCCGTGGCGAGCGTGCCGGCGCGGCGCGGCGCGACACCGGTGTAGGCCGGCGGCTCGATTTCCAGCGCGATGCGGGCGACGCGCGTGCGGTCGGCCACGGCAAGGGTCGCGGCGGCATCGTCGGGGCCCGACCGCGGCAACGGGGCGCGCAGCGACCACCACGACGCCGCGACCACGGCGATGCCCGCGAGCACCAGGCCCAGCGCGATCGCGTGCCAGGGATACGCTTCGCGCAGGTCGAGGTCGCCGCCCGCGGCGACGCGTTGTCGCACGCGTTCGCGTTGCAGCCGGACCAGCGGTGCCAGCGATTCCGGGGCGGCGTACAGCAGCGCGGCGCTGTCGTCGAGGTCGCGCCGCCGCGCATCGAGTCGACGCGCCACCCACGCCGCGTCGAGCCGGCGCCAGTGGCGCACGAGCCCGATCGCCAGCAGCAGGGCGCCGAGCGCGGCCACCCCGATCGCTGCCGTGGTGCCCGCAATCCGGTGCACGACCAGCAGCGCCGCCATCCAAACCGGCAGCCAGCGCGCGAGTCCGATCGCGACCCCGCGCCAGCGCGCGGCGCGTTGCAGGCCCGCGATCGCATCCATGCCCGGGTTCATGCCGGCGCGCGCCAGGCCGCGCGCGTGGCCAGCAGCCGTTCGACCAGCAACAGCAGCGCGATCGCCAGCGCCAGCCAGTCGCCGACCGGGTACGCCGGCGGCGGCAGGCGCGCGCCATCGGCCGCCGGGCGCACGGCCTGGGCATCAGCGCGGTCGGGTGGCGCCGGCTCGCCCTGCAGCAGTTCGCGCAAGGTCGACGGAAACCCGGCGTCGAGCAGCGTCGGCCACGATTCCGCGCGCAAGGGCAGCGCACTGGAAGCCAGCTGTCCGCGTCCGATGGAACGGCGTTCGATGGCTGCCGTCGCGGCTGGCGGCGCCACCGGCGCCGGTTCCTGCGACGAGGCCGGAAGCACCAGCGCATGGCCGCCCTCGCGCACCCAGTCGATGACCGGCGCGGGCGGCTCGTCGCCGATCCAGACCAGCCAATCCGCATCGGACGGCAGCGCGACGTCGGCCCCGGCGCGTTCAACGCGATAGCGGCCGGGTTCGCTCGTATTCCAGGCCGCGACCGCGGCTTCGAGGTAACGCAGCGCCGGCTCGTCGGCCGCAGCGTGGCGAATCGCGACCACGACCACCGTATCGGCGGCCGACTCGACAGCCGCCACGGTCGCCGCGTCGACCACGCGCCAATCCACGGTGCGCGACAGGCGGATGCGCTCGGCGTCGAGCCCCGCCAGTTCCCGCGGCACCCACACCGCCACGGCCACTTCGGGCCGCAGGCGCGTATCGAGATCGCGCAGCAGGCTCGCCACCGCTGCCGGCGCCGTCGGCGGCGGCGTATCGATCGAGGGAAAGCCCGGGGCGAGCCAGCGCCGCTCCGGCCCCTGCGCAGCGGACGGCGCGGGCAGGGACGCCGGGTCGATGCCGGGCACCACCAGCTCCCAGGCGCGCGCGCGCGGCAGGTAGGCTAGCCACACCGGCTGCGCCAGCCACAGCGCGAGCGCTGCCACCAGCAGCAGGCGCAACAGCAGCAACAGCCATTCGGTCAGGCGCAGGCGCTGCCGCGGCCGCACGCGCTCGCTGAGCCAGCGCAGCGCGGCGAACTCGACCACGCGCTGCTCGGGGCGCCGCTGCAGGTGGATCAGCAGCGGCACCAGCAGCGCGGCCAGCGCGGCCAGCGCCGCCGGTGCGAGGAAGGCCAGGTTCACGCGTTCGCGGCCTCGGCGGGCCGCGGCGCGAAGAAGCGTTGCAGGGGCTGGTCGAGCGCTTCGTCCAGCACGTACTCGACGTGGCGGATGCCGGCCGCGGCCAGCCGCGCGGCCAGCACGCGGCGCGCGCTCGCGAAGCGGGCGAGGAACTCGTCGCGCACGGCCACCGGATCCGCGCGCCGCTCGGCGCCGGTCTCGGGCTCGCGGAACAACTGGCCGCCGCGGAACGGAAAGTCGCGCTCCTCGGTCGAGATGACCTGGATCGACAGCACTTCGCGCCGCGTCGCCGCCAGCCGTTCGAGCAGGCGCGGCAAGCCTTCGTCGAAGCCGTCGGAGATCGACAGCAGCAGTGCGCCCTGGTCGAGGCGTTCCCACAGCGGACGCAGCATGCCTTCCGCCGGCCATTCGCCATTGGCCTCGAGGCGCTGCAGGGCCAGCAGGAAGGCATCGCGGTGGCGCGGGCCGCTGGCCGGCGGCAGCAGCGCGACGCCGCTGCCCGACACCGCCGCGAGCCCGAAGCGATCGCCCTGGCGCAGCGTGACCTCGGCCACGCAGGCGGCGATGGCGCGCGCTGCGTCGAGCTTGGAGAATTCCGGACGCCTGGAGTCGGCCTGGCGCATCGAGGCGGTGGCATCGAGCAGGACCCAGACCGTGAGCGCGCTGTCACGCTCGGACTCGCGCACGAAGTAGCGATCCGAGCGCGCGTACAGCTTCCAGTCGATGCGACGCGGTTCGTCGCCCGGCTCGTAGGCGCGGTACTGCGCGAACTCGAGTCCGGCGCCGCGATTGCGGCTCACGTGCTGGCCGATGCCGCCGGCCGCGTGCGCGCGCCGCGCCACCAGGCGCAGCCCCTTGAGGCGCGCCCGCACCTCCGGCGGGATCAGCGGTGGCGCGCCATTCACGGGCCCGGCCTCAGCCCGGGAACGGCACCGAGCGCAGCAGCAGCTCGACCACGTCGTCGGTGCTGCGGGCCTCGGCCTCGGCCGCGAAGGACAGCAGCAGGCGATGGCGCAGCACCGGCGCGGCCAGCGCCTTGACGTCCTCGCGGGTGGCGGCAAGGCGGCCGTGCAGCAGCGCGCGCGCCTTGGCGGTCAGCACCAGGGCCTGCCCGGCGCGCGGGCCGGCGCCCCACTTGATCCACTCGCGGACCTCGGCGATCGCGCTGTCGCGCGGGCGCGATGCGCGCACCAGGCGCGCGATCCAGGCCAGCACGTCCTCGCCCAGGTGCACGTCGCGGGTGAGCTTCTGCAGGGCGATGACCTGCGCGGCATCCATCACGGCCGGCACCTCGGCGCGCACGCCGCCAGTGGTCTGGGCCAGGATCGCGCATTCCTCGGCTTCGGAGGGATAGTCCACCCGCACGTGCAGGAGGAAGCGGTCCAGTTGCGCCTCGGGCAAGGGGTAGGTTCCGGCCTGCTCGATCGGGTTCTGCGTCGCCAGCACGAAGAACGGCTCGGGCAGCGCATGCGTGGTGCCGGCGTAGCTGACGGTGTGCTCCTGCATGGCCTCCAGCAGCGCCGACTGGGTCTTGGGCGGCGTGCGGTTGAGCTCGTCGGCCAGCAGCAGGTTGGTGAACAGCGGGCCCTGCTGGAACTTGAAATAGCGCTTGCCGGTGCCGTGGTCCTCCTCGAGGATCTCGGTGCCGAGGATGTCGCTGGGCATGAGGTCGGGCGTGAACTGGATGCGGCGGAAGTCGAGCGCCAGCGCCTGGCCCAGCGTGCGCACCAGCAGGGTCTTGCCGAGGCCGGGCACGCCCTCGATCAGGCAGTGGCCGCCGGCGAGAAGGCCGATCAGGAGCTGCTCCACCACTTCGCCCTGGCCCACGATCGCCAGGCCAATGGCCTCGCGCAATCGCGCCACGCGTTCGAGTTGCGTCGCCACCTGTGCTTCGGTGATGGGTTGGTTCATGCCGTTGTCCAGGGTGGTCAGGCGGTCAGGGCGTAGATCACGATATTGACCGCGAACTTGGTGTTGTCCTCGGCGAGCCAGCGCTTGTTGCGCCAGTCGTAGTCCCACTCGCAGCCGTAGTCCTTGTTGCTGTAGAGCACGCCGACGCGACCGTCGATCAGGATTGCCTTGACGTAGGCATGCACCAGGTCGTCGCCCCAGCCGTTGAGTTCGAAGGTGGTGGCCGGCGGGCCGTCGAAGCGGAAGTAGCTGCGGTAGAGCGGGTGGCTGTCGGGCAGCTTGCGCAGCGCGTCGCTGCCGAAGATCCCGGCCATCTCGGCCTCGAAGCTGCGAGCGAAGAGGCCGTCGATGTCGTGGTTGCAGTCGTCGACCAGGATGAAGCCGCCGTTGCGCACGTAGCGCTCGAAATTGCGCCGCTCCTCGGGATTGAACTCGACCAGCTTGTGGCCGGAGAGGTAGCAGAACGGCGCCGCCAGCATGCGCGGGTCGGCCAGCGGCAGCACGTGCTCCTTGGGGTCCACGCGCAGCGTGGTGTACTGGACCAGCGCGTCGATCACGTTCGACGGCATGCGCTGGTCGGTGTCCCAGTCGCCGGAGTCGTACATCAGGCGGGTGAACCAGAAGTCGTAGGGTCCCGTGGCCGCTGCGCTGGCCACGCGCGGCGCGAGCGCCGCGCCGGCGAGGCCGCCGAGCAGCGTGCGCAGGAACTGGCTGCGTGTCATGCCCGGCCGCACGATGACTCTCTCCGCCCCGGCATCCATCCCCGCAACCCCACCGCCATTCCCCCTACCCCGCCGTCATTCCCGCGAAAGCGGGAATCCATTGTCGGAACACCCAAAGGCAACATGGATTCCCGCCTTCGCGGGAATGACGGCAAAGCGGGGAATGGCCGGGCCGAGTCCAACTACACCGCGTCGGACAGCGAGGTGAAGGTGAAGTCGCGCAGCTTCATCGGCGGCATCATCATCAGGAACGGCGACTCGTCTCCGGTCAGGCGCACCGGCTTGCCGAGTTCCTCGACGTTGTTGAGCATGATCACCGGCGATTCATTGAAGCGGAAGTTCTTGACCGGGTACTTGATCTCGCCGTTCTCGATGTAGAAGGTGCCGTCGCGGGTCAGGCCCGTGAGCAGCACGGTCTGCGGGTCGACCATGCGGATGTACCAGGTGCGGCTGACCAGGATGCCCTTCTGGGTCGACTTGACCAGTTCATCGGTGGTCTTGTCGCCGCCGGCCATGATCAGGTTGCCGGGCGTGCCGTATTCGCGCTTGCCCTTCTCCTTGGCCCAGAAGCGCGAGTACTGCAGCCACTCGACCTTGCCCTTGTTGATGATCGTGTGCTTCTCGCGCGCGAGCCCGCCGCCGCCATCGGCATCCCACGGCACCACCGGCACGTTCTCGTCCCAGGGATCGGCATGGATGCTCACGCGTTCGTCGAAGACCTGCTCGCCGATGCGGTTGCCGCCACCCTTCTTCGCGAGGAAGCTGCGTCCCTCATCGGCCTGGCGCGCATCGAAGCTGAACATCATGAAGGAGATCAGCCCCGCGGCCGCGGCCGGTTCGAGGATCACGGTGTACTTGCCCGGCTCCAGTGCCTTGGCCCCGGCCGAGCCCTTGGCCTTGCCGATCGCGGTCTGGATGTCCTTCTTGGCATCGAAGGTCGAGACGTCGGCGACGTTGCGCGCGACCCAGCCCGAACCCTGGCCGTCCTCGGTGCGCACGGTGCAGGTGAAGTCCACGTTGGTGGTCTTCTGGTAGCCGAAGTTGCCCTTGCTGTTGGCGGTGGCCTGGAAGCTTGCGTCCTCGACGAAGAAGCCCGCGGCGACCAGCTTCTCCTTGCGGCAGGGCTCGATGCTGTCGGCCGCGACCTGGGCGCGGAATTCCGGCGTGACCGCGGCGGTCGCGGCCTTGTAGGTCGAGGTGGCCTTGTAGTCCTGCTTGTCGACCGCCGGCATGAACTCGGGGTTCTCCGGCGCCAGGCGGGCCAGTTCCTCGGCGCGCCGCACGACCTTCTCCAGCGAGGCGTCGTCGAACTCGTTGATGGTTGCGAGGCCGACCCGCTTGCCGAAGGCGACGGCGACCGCGAGGTTGGTGTTGTCGACGATGCCGCTGGTCGAGACGTTGTTGAGGGCGAAGCGGATGTTGCCGGTGGTGCCGCCGGCCAGCGTGGCGACGCACTCGTCGGCCTTCGACAGCTTGATGACCTTGTCGAGGATCGCGCGGGCTTCGGTTTCGGTGAACATGGGCATGATGGGTCTCCTGGACTCAGCCGAGGTTGCGCGCGGTGTTGATGACGTTGACGCCGTTGAAGCGCGTCGTGCTGGAGCCGTGCGAGACCGCCGACACCTGCGCCGGCTGGCCCTTGCCGTCGAAGAAGGAACCGCCGAGCCGGTAGTCGGAACCGTCGCAGATCGCCACGCAGGAGTTCCAGAACTCGGGCGTGCGGATCTGGTAGGCCACGTCCTCGATCTGCCCGGTGATCTTGCCGTTCTTGATCTCGTAGAACAGCTCGCCGCCGAACTGCGCGTTGTAGCGCTGCTGGTCGATCGAGAACGAACCGGCGCCGACGATGTAGATGCCGTTCTCCACGTCCTTGATCATGTCGGCGGGCGTGAGCTTCTCCTCGCCGGGGGCGAGCGAGACGTTGGCCATGCGCTGGAACTGCACGCTGCCCCAGGAATCGGCGTAGCAACAGCCATGCGACTGGTCCGAGCCCAGGATGTGGGCCTGGTCGCGGATGGCCTGGTAGTCGACCAGGATGCCGTCCTTGACCAGGTCCCAGCGCCGGGTCTTGACCCCCTCGTCGTCGTAGGCGGCGGCGCCCAAGCTCGTGGGCTGCACGCGGTCGGCGAACAGGGTGACCTTGTCGGAGCCGTACTTGAATTCCTTCGAACGCCACTTGTCGAGGGTGGCGAAGCTGGTGCCGGCGTAATTGGCCTCGTAGCCCAGCACGCGGTCGAGCTCGAGCGGATGACCGACGCTCTCGTGGATGGTGAGCCACATGTTCGCGGGATCGAGCACCAGGTCGTACTTGCCGGGCTTGACCGAGGGCGCGGTGAGCTTGGCCTTGGCCTGCACGGCGGCCGCCTTGGCGTCCTCGATCATGTTGTAGGAGCTCGAGTAGGCGACCCCGCCGCTCGGCAGCTCGACGCGTCCGGCAGGCGAGCCGTCGAGGTACTCGAAGCCCATGCCCACGGGCGACGAGAGGCCGTTGCGGGTGCGGAACTTGCCCGACTTCTGGTCGACCGCGGTGACGAAGAACGGGGCCCAGATCCGGTGGATGTCCTGGTCGATGTAGCTGCCATCGGTGGAGGCGAAGTACTTCTGCTCGTTGACCAGGAACAGGATCGAGTTGATGAAGCTGGCGCCGGCCTGCATCGCCGCGGCGTTGACGCCCAGCAGCAGGTCGACCTTGTCCTTGATCGGCACTTCCATCGCGTTCTTGACGATCGGGGTGGCCCAGGCCACCTCGCCCACGCCCTTGACCGGCGCGAGCTGCACCGGCTCGGTGCGCAACTTCGAATTGGCCTTGGCGATCGCCACCGCGCGACGGCCGGCCTCGGCCACGTCCTCGGGCTTGAGCGAATTGGTCGCGGCGAAGCCCCAGGTGCCACCCGCGATCACGCGCACGCCCACGCCGGTGGACTCGGTGTTGACCACGTTCTGGACCTTGTCCTCGCGGGTGACCACGAACTGCTGCAGGTAGCGGCCGATGCGCACGTCGCAATAGCTGGCGCCGCTCTCGCGCGCGGCGGTCAGCGCGGTGTCGGCCATGCGCTTCTTGAAGGCGACGTCGAGGCGGGTGTTGAGCGCCTCGGCGGCGATGACGCGGCCGTTGATGGGCAGCATCAGCGAGCCGAGCCCGAGTCCGGTGATCTTGATGAAATCGCGACGATCCATAGGGTTCCTCCGCAGGTAACCCCCTTTCGCTGTCGCGACGATCGCCGCGCCGGTGCCGGCGCCGCCGGCGGGCTGCGACCCGGGCAAAGGCCCGGCGTCAGGATTGGGGTGAGGGCGCGAGTGTCGGGGAGCCGGCGCGGCCCGTCATGTGTCGATGGGCATGGGTCGGCCCGGGGAAGCGGGATCCCGGCTCCCTAGGCGCCGACGACCCGGTTGCGGCCCTTGGCCTTGGCCTTGTACAGGGCCTGGTCGGCCGTGCGCAGCACGTCCCAGGGCAGCTTGCGCTCGCCCGAGCGGGCGGCGTGGCCCACGCTGATCGTGACCCCGACCTCGACCGCGCCGCTGCGCTTGGCGCGGCCGTCGCGCTTGGCCCGCTTGCTCGGCGCCGGGATCGCGATCTTCAGCGCCGCCACCGCCTCGCGCGCGCGTTCGCAGCCGGTGGCGGCCTGTTTGGCCCGCGCACCCTCGAACACCACGCAGAACTCCTCGCCGCCATAGCGATGGACCTCGCCCGCCGCATGCCGGCGCAGGGTGCGGCCGACCACCCGCAGGACGATGTCGCCCGCATCGTGGCCGTAGGTGTCGTTGAACTGCTTGAAGTGGTCGACGTCGACCATCGCCAGGGCGTAGTGGCCCGACAGACGCACCAGGGCCTCGTCCAGCGCGCGCCGGTTGGGCAGCCCGGTGAGGCCGTCGATGAAGGCCATGCGGTACGAGGCGTAGAGCACGGCGAGGATCGCCAGCGCGCCACTGGCGACCAGCCAGGCCAGTGCCTGCGGCTGGTCGAAGCGCGCGAAGGCGGTCGCCGCCGCGCCCAGCACCACCACGAGGCCCAGTTCGATCGGACGTCCGGTCATGGCCCAGCGCAGGGTGCACAGCAGCGCCGCCAGCACCGTGATCGTCGCCGCGGCGGGCTGCGCCGCCCAGTCGAAGGCCAGCCAGCGCGCCACCGTCACCACCCCGCGATGGACATGCGCGGGCGCCGCCGCCGCCACGCCAGCCAGTGCGGTGACGGCGAGGAGGTAGCCGAGGTTGCGCTTGGACAGCAGGCGCGGCTCGGGCAGCAGGGCTGCCGCGAGCATGAGCCAGGGCGCGAAGCGCAGCGCGCCCTCGACCAGCCGCGGGTCGCCGTCGACGAGGGCGAGGGCGGCCAGGGCGAGCACCAGCAGCACCTGCGCCATGCGGTGGCGATGGAAGGCCAGCGCGAGCAGCAGCGCGGTGCCGAGCAAGGCCGGGGCCGTGGCGGTCGGTAGCATCGGTTCTGGCGGCAGGTGGCCGTGCGGCTCCACGACGGTAGCACGCGTGCGCGGTCGCGCCTATGCGAGCGGTCGCGCGGCGCCCGCCGGCTGCGGCATCATGGCCGCGTGGCCGGGTCACTGGAGCGCGCGATGCGCCGACTGCTTGCGATCCCCTTGCTGTGCGCCCTCGCGGGATGCCGCGACGGCGAGCCCGGGCCGGTGCTGGGCACCACCGAGTGGGATCGCATCGCGCTGACCGCGCAGGCCCACGAGCCGGTGGTGGCGCTGTCGGTGCACGAGGGCGAGGCGGTCGAAGCCGGGCAGGCGCTGGTGGCGCAGGACCCGGCGCGCACGCAGCTGGCCGCCGACGCCGCCGCGGCCGAGGTGCAGCGCCTGCAGGCGCTGCTGGAACAGCAGCGCAACGGCGCCCGCGTCGAGGACGTGGCGGCGGCCCGCGCCCGGCTCGCCCGGGCTCGCAGCCTCGGGGCCGAAGCAGCACGGAACCTCGAGCGCGCGCAGGAACTGCGCAAGCGCGGCCTGACCAGCGCCGCTGCCCTCGACAATGCGCGCGCCAACGATTCCAGCCTGCGTGCCGAAGCGGATGCCGCCATCGCCGAATTGGCGCGGCTGACCAACGGCACGCGGATCGAGGAAATCGAGCAGACCGAGGCCGCGCTGGTCGCCGCCCAGGCCCGCCACGAGCAAGCCCGGCTGAGCCTCGCGCTGCTGTCCGCACGGGCGCCGCGCGCGGGCCGCGTCGATTCGATCCCGGTGCGGGTCGGCGACCAGGTGGTGGTGGGCCAGACCCTGCTCACGATGCTGGTCGGCGAACGCGCCTTCGTGCGCGTCTACGTGCCCGAGCGCGTGCGCGCCCGCACCGCGGTGGGTTCGAAGTTCAGCGTGCACGTGGAAGGCATCGAGGGCGAGCTCCCGGCCACCGTGCGCTGGATCCGCGGCGACCCCAGTTTCACGCCCTACTACGCCCTGACCGGCGACGACACCAGCCGCCTGACCTGGGTCGCGGAGCTGACGCTGGACGACCCGCGCGCCGCCACCCTGCCGCCCGGGCTGCCGGCCCAGGCGACGCCGCTAGCACGCGCGCCGTGAGCGCGCCGGCCGCGGCCGCGCGCGCGCCGGGCGCCACCGCGGCCGGCGACATCGCGATCGTCGCCCGCGGGCTGACCCGTCGCTTCGGCACCCTGGTCGCGGTGGATGGCCTCGACATGGAGGTCCCGCGCGCGCAGGTCTACGGCTTCCTCGGACCCAACGGCTCGGGCAAGTCCACCACCATCCGCATGCTCTGCGGCCTGCTCCAGCCCAGCGCCGGCGAGATCGAGGTGCTGGGCCTGCGCATCCCCGCGCAGGCCGAAGCGCTCAAGCGGCGCATCGGCTACATGACCCAGCGCTTCTCGCTGTACGAGGACCTCTCGGTGCGCGAGAACCTGCAGTTCCTCGCCGCGGTGCAGGGGCTGGGCCATCGCGAG
>JAGOEZ010000136.1 GCA_017997455.1 Lysobacterales bacterium
GCAATGCGTTGCCGTTCGACAGGCCGATCAGGTTGCCCTTCACCACGGCGCCGTCCGCGGCGTCGCCGCTGACCCGCACGCCGAAGCCGCCGTTCGCGGCGATGCGGTTGCCGGCGACCGTGCAGCCGGGGCTGCCGTCGATCCAGATGCCGGACTGGCCGTTTCCAGTCGCGGTGTTGTCGTTCGCGACGTTGGCGGAACCGCGCAGGCCGATGACGTTGTTGTCGACGATGATCGCGCTGGAATCTCGCAGGTAGATGCCCTGTCCGGCGTTGCCCGAGACCACATTGTCGCGGATCGCCACATTGCCGTCGGCGCGCAGCGCGATGCCGTCGCTGCCGTTCGGTAGCGCGAAGGTCCGGGCCGGATTCAGCCCGATGATGTTGTTCTGCACCAGCAGGCCGGCGATGGAGACGCCTGGAAGATCCTCGTTGACGATGCCGTGCGCGGCACTACCGGAAATCACGTTGCCCTGCGCCGCGCTGACGCCGCCGATCGTCATGCGCTCGCCGGAGATCAGCAGAATGCCGCTGCCGTTGGGTCGTGGGCTGGTGGTGATGTCCCGTGCCAGGCCGATCCAGTTGCCCTCGATGCGCGGCTCGGTACCCAACGGCGTGAGGCTCGGTCCTCGTGCACGGATGCCCGGACCGCCGTTCCAGCCGATGTAGTTGCGTTCGCCGGGGATTGCGCCGCCGATGACCACGTTGCGCGCACCGAAGGCGAGGATCCCGCCGAACATGTTGCCGCGATCGGTGAGTCCTGATGGCTCGTCGAAGCCAATGAAATTGTTCTGGATGCGGACGCCGACGGGGTCGAACTCCGGGCAGGCCTCGTAGATGGCGATACCCCAGCCGCCGTTGCCGTAGAGGTAGTTCTCGTTCTGCGTACCGGGTTGGCCGATAGTGACCACGCCGGCGCACCAGTCGGGAGAGTCCGACGAAGGCGGCGTGCCCAGGCGGATGCCGTCGGCGCCGTTGTCGAAGATGTCGACGCCGCGGATGACCAGGTTGCCGCGCAGGTCGGTCGCGATGATGCCGCTGCCGGGATGGTCGCGGATGATCAGGTTGGCGACCGATGCCACGGCGGTGGGTGTCGGCCCCGGGAACGACCTGTCGACCAGGATCGCAGCGACCGCGCCGGCCGGGCCAGGGCCCGCGATCGTCACTCGTCCCCCGGAAGGCTTGCGGCCGTCGATGCTGTCGCCCTGTTCGAGATTGAGCAAGCCGTACTCGATCGTGCCGACGCCGTCGGCGAACCGGATCAGGTCGACGTCGCTCGAACCACAGCCGCCGATGACGGCAAAGCGCGGTTCCAGCGTGCCGCAGGTTCCGGGAACGACGGGAATCGACGCCTCGCCGGCGATCTGGTCGAGTTCGGCCTGGGTCAGGCAGGACAGGGCGGGCGGATTGCCGACGGCGATGCCCTCGGCCTCGGTCAGGGTCAATTCGCCATCGGCGACGTCGCCGCCGATGCCGTCGCCGTTGACCGTGATGGTGCAGTCGGCCCGAACCGAGCCGGCGGCGAGGCAGAGTGCGATGCCCGCACCGAGGATGAGTCTGCGCATGACCGGGCTCCCGCCGGAGCGAGAGAGCCGGCTTCCTATCCCAACACGGGATCGGGTGTCCGATCCGGCCACGGTCGGGACAGCCCCTGGTCGACCCGGTCCCCCCGGTGCCTGGCTGTGCGTCTGGTCTAGTATCGTCGGCAGGCCGTTCACGACGGCCCCACCGCCACCCCATTCCTCCGCGCAAAGTTCGAGTCCGGTCACATGACGAAGCCCATCCATTCGATGCACCGCGCCCACCGGTCGGCATCGCCGCGGGCCACCGCGGCCACGTTGGCCGGCCTGCTGCTGGCTGTGTTCGGCAGCGCGTTGGCGCGCGGCCCGGATCCGCGCGCCACGGCACTGATCCAGGAGCTGGGCCTGCAGCCAGGCGCGGTGGCGACGCGCGACCTGCCGGGCTGGAAGGTGCCGACACGGATCGTGGTCGCGCCGCAGGCGGCGCAGTGGTTGCCGCGCCTGCAGGCGGCGGTGCCCGGCGTCGAGCTGGTGCTGGCGGCCGACGGCGCCGCGCGTGCGGAGCAGCTGGCCTCGGCGCCGGTCGTGATCGGCTTGTGCGATGCCGCCACCCTCGAGGCGGCGAAGTCGCTGCTCTGGATCCAGGCGCTTTCCGCCGGCGTGGAGCGTTGCGTGGGCGTGCCGGGGCTGGCCGACCGCAAGATCGTGCTGACCAACCTGCAGCGCACCATGGGTCCGAGCATCGCCGAGCATTCGATCGCGATGATGATGGCCCTGGCGCGCGGCCTGCCGGCATTCGGCCGCTCGCAGCAGGCCGCGCGCTGGGACGATGGCGATGCCATCACGGCGCGCATGCGCGAGGTCGGTGGCCGCACGATGCTGGTGGTGGGACTCGGCGGCATCGGCACCGAGGTGGCCCGGCGCGCGCACGGCCTGGGCATGCGGGTGATCGCGACCCGCAACAGCAGTCGCGAGGGTCCGGATTTCGTGGCCAAGGTCGGCCTCTCGGGCGAGTTGAACGCCCTGGCCGCCGAGGCCGACGTGGTGGTCAACGCCACGCCACTCACGCCCGGGACCACCGGCATCTTCGACGAGGCTTTTTTCGCCGCGATGAAGCCGGGGGGGTACTTCATCACGATCGGCCGCGGCGCCAGCACCAGGACCGACGCGCTCATCGCGGCGTTGCGCAGCGGACAACTCGCGGGCGCCGGCCTCGACGTGACCGATCCCGAGCCATTGCCGGCCGACAGCCCGCTGTGGGCGATGCCCAACGTGATCATCACGCCGCACGTGTCGGCCAGTTCCGACCTGCAGTTGGAGCGCATCGCGGTGATCGTTGCCGAGAACCTGCGCCGCTACGTGGCCGGAGAGCCGCTGCTCAACGTGGTCGACATCGCGCGCGGATACTGACCCGCCGCCGGATCCCGCCCCTGCACAGGATGAACCCATGAGCGATGCCACGGCCGACTACAGGCCCAGCGTGCTGCAGGTGCTGGTCGGCGTGCGGCGCGACGAGCGCGCCATGCTGGCGCTGTCGGCGCTGTATTTCTTCCTGGTGATGGCCAGCTATTTCATCCTGCGGCCGATCCGCGACCAGATGGGCGTGGCCGGCGGGGTGAGGAACCTGGCATGGCTGTTCACCGGCACCCTGGTCGCGATGCTGCTGGTGAGCCCGCTGTTCTCGGCGCTGGTGTCGCGCTGGCCGCGGCGGCGCTTCGTGACCTGGAGCTATCGCGCGCTGATGCTGTGCCTGCTGGCGTTCTACGGCGCGCTGGTCGGCCTTCCGGACTCCACCAGCATTTGGGTCGGGCGCGCGTTCTTCATCTGGGTCAGCGTGTTCAACCTGTTCGCGGTGTCGCTGTTCTGGGCGGTCATGGCCGATGTCTACCAGGGCGAATCGTCGCGCCGCCTGTACGGCGTCATCGCCGCCGGCGGCAGTCTCGGCGCCCTCCTCGGCGGCGTGGCGACGGCCGGCCTGGTCGAGCTGATCGGGGCGCCGGCGCTGTTGCTGGTCTCGCTGGCGATGCTGGAAATGGCACTGTGGTGCATGTTCGCGATCAACGCCCGCGTCGGCGCGGCATCGCCGGAGCCCGGTGGCGGACGGCAAGCCGGCGACGAGATCATCGGCGGCAGCGCCGCCGACGGTTTCCGCCTGGCCTTGCGCTCGCCCTACCTGCTGGGCATCTGCGGGTACATGTTCCTGTACACGATCGGCTCGACCTTCCTGTATTTCCTGCAGGCGCAGGTCGTCGATGCGACCATCGACGGAGAAGCGGCGCAGACGGTGTATTTCGCCAACGTCGACATCTGGGTCAACGGCCTGACGCTGGTGCTGCAGTTGCTCCTGACCGGCCGCCTGATGGCGCGCATCGGCGTGGGGCTGACCCTGGCCGCGTTGCCGCTGATCAGCGTGATCGGTTTCGTCGGGCTGGGCCTCTATCCGGTGCTGGCGGCCGTGGTCGTGTTCACCGTGGCGCGGCGGGTCACCAACTTCGCCTTGTCGCGCCCAGCGCGCGAGGCCTTGTACGTGCCGCTCAGCCGCGCCGAGAAGTACAAGGCCAAGAACCTGATCGATACCGTCGTCTACCGCGTCGGCGACCAGGTTGGCGCATGGACCAACACGGCGCTGCTGTGGCTGGGCCTGGGCATCGGCGGCATCGCCTTCACCGCGGCGCCGCTGGCCGCCGTCTGGCTGGTGCTCTCGCTGTGGCTGGGGCGGCGTTATGTCGAAGGCCAGCGCCGCGGCGATGCCGTGCAAGCACCGCCGGCCTAGGGCGAACGGTTCCGGATTCCAGTCGGGAAGGACAAGCGTGCACGGTCGAACCATGCCTGCCGATACGCTGACCATCGACGCGCGCTTCCGCGGACCGCCGCACTCGGGCAATGGCGGCTATACCTGCGGCTGTCTGGCCCACAACATCGAGGGGCCGGCCTCGGTGCGCCTGATGGCGCCGCCGCCGGTGGAACGACCGCTGCGGGTCGAGCTTGCAGGCGAGGTGGCGCGGCTCTGGGACGAGACGACGCAGATCGCCGAGGCGCGGCCGTCGACGTTCGCGATCGAGGTTCCGCGCCTGCCTTCGTTCGACGAGGCCACCGCGGCATCGCGCCGCTACAGCGGCTACCGCCGCCACCCCTTCCCGGGCTGCTTCGTGTGCGGACCCGAACGCGCCGCTGGCGATGGGATGCAGCTGTTCGCCGGTCCACTGGATCGCGAGGGCATCGTCGCCACGCCGTGGGTGCCGGCGGCGGACCTTTGCAGCGACGGCATCGTGCGCAGCGAATTCGTGTGGGCCGCGCTGGATTGCCCGGGCGCGTTCGCGGTGATGCCGGAGGAGCCGGAACGCGCGATCGTGCTTGGCCAGATCGAGGCGCGGATCACGGCGACCATTGCGGCCGGGGCGCGCTGCGTGGTGATCGGCTGGCCGGTTTCCATCCAGGGGCGCAAGCGGATCGTCGGCACCGCGATTGCCGATGGCACCGGCGCGATCGTCGCCAGCGCCCGGGCCACCTGGATCGAGGTGCCCGCGTCGGCGTTTCCCGCGCCAGTTGGCGGCGCGGAATCGGCTGCATAGGGCGATTTGCGCCACGGCGGCGCAGGCCGGATCCTGCTGCCGTCGCGGCGGCGGCAGCGGGCGAGCCTCGCGGCCGAACGTCCCCCGGGCAACTGCCCGAAGGTGCGACCAGGGCGGCCGGAATGGGTCGCGGGATGGCGTTATTCTGGGCTGGCCCGGCCAGGGAGTCTGCTGATGAACGCCCATTCGACTGACAGCTTCGGCGGCGCCGACCGCGGCATGCTCCGCTTCGCCGCGACGGCGGCGTTGGCGCTGACCGTGGCCCTGGTCGGTGCCTGCGCCAGCCTCGGTCCGAAAACAGTGGCCATCGACCGCTTCGACTACAGCACGGCGATCGCCGATTCGTGGAAGCAGCAGACCCTGCTCAACATCGTCAAGGTGCGTTACATGGACCTGCCGGTGTTCGTGGACGTCGCCTCCGTCGTCGCCGGCTATTCGCTGCAGACCGGGGTCAGCGTCAACGGCGTGCTCTCGTCGAGCCGGGCGGTCCAGGGGGATTACCTCGGTGCGGGCGGCCAGGCCATCTACACCGATCGGCCCACCATCACCTACGTGCCGCTGACCGGCGAGAAGTTCCTGCGCGGGCTGATCACGCCGATCGATCCCAAGAGCATCTTCTCGATGCTGCAGTCGGGCTACGCTGCCGACTTCATCCTCGGCCTGACCGTCGAGTCGCTCAATGGCGTGCGCAACCGCTCGACCTCCGGCGGCGAGTTGCGCGTCGCGGACCCGGCGTTCGCGCGCGCGCTGCAGCTGATCCGCGAGGTCCAGGTTTACGGCGCGGTCGGCATGCGGATCGAGGACGACGCGGTCAAGGGCAAGACCGGCGTGCTGTTCTTCCGCGGCGACGACTTGCCGGACGAGATCCAGGAGAAGTCGCGCGAGATCCGCCGCCTGCTGCAGTTGCCCGCCGAGCAGCAACGCTTCACCCTCATCTACTCGCCGGTGCGCGGCGCCAGCAACGAACTGGCGGTGAACAGCCGTTCGATGCTGCAGATCATGTTGGCCTTCGCGAGCTACGTCGACGTGCCCGCGCAGCATCTCGCTGGCACGCTGGCGACGCCGGCGCTGGACGACGCCGGCGCCGACGGCCGGGCGCAGCCGGTGCGCATCCACAGCGGCACCGAGCGGCCGGCGAGCGCGTTCGCCGCGGTCCGGTATCGCGACCACTGGTTCTGGGTCGACGACTCCGACCTGCAGACCAAGCGCGCGTTCACGGCGGTCATGTTCTTCTTCACCCTGGCCGAGACGGGCGGCAACGACAAGCTGCCGCTGGTGACCATTCCGGCGCAGTAGGCTCGGGAACCGGACGGATCGCGGCCGCGGTGACCTCGCGGGCGCAGGTGCCCGGTCGTCGAGAAACAGCAGCTTCTCGCGGGGCGATCCGAAGGCGTCGACCACGATTCCTGCGCCGTTGTCGGCGCTGCGACCGGCGCCCCGGGACCGGGATGGCCGCGGCAGCGGTGGACGGCGGACTGGCACGGCGCCTGGCGGCAACCCGTGCACGCGCCACCGACGACCGGGCTGGCATACTCGCCGCCCCTTACAGACCGCGGAGCGTCCCGTGCGCCAAGCCACCGTCGAACACGTCCAGGCGCTGCTTGCGCCAGCCAAGGCGCCGTGCATCTCGCTGTACATGCCGACCCACCGGCACCACCCCGAGCGCGAGGGCGATCCGATCCGGTTCCGCAACCTGCTGCGCGAGCTGGCCGCCTCGCTGGCTCAGAAGCACGACAAGCGCGAGGTCGAGGCCCGCATGGCGCCGTTCGAAGCGCTGGCGCACGACGCGGCGTTCTGGCAGCACCGCACCGATTCGCTGGCGATCCTGGCCGATGGCGATCGTTTCGAGGTGTTCGACCTGCAACGCCCGGGCCGCGAGTTGGTGGTGGTCGCCAACAGCTTCCACCTCAAGCCCTTGCTGCGGGTGCTGCAGTCCGCCGACCGCTACCAGATCCTGGCGGTGGGCCTCGGGGGTGGCCACCTGTTCGAGGGCAATCGCGACGCCCTCGATCCGGT
>JAGOEZ010000137.1 GCA_017997455.1 Lysobacterales bacterium
CCTCGCCGGTGCTGACCAGCGCGCCGTCGAGCGAGCGCTGGGTCAGGGTCACGTCGGCGATGTAGGGCGAGCCGAAGAAGGGCCCGATGCCCGGGTTGATCGGCAGCGTGGTCGCGGTGGCCTGGATGCTGATGCGCGGATCGTTCGGCGCGCCGGCGTTGACCGCGACGTTGGCCGTGGCCGTGACCGTGGTGCCGGGTCCGCGGGTGTCTGGAACCGAAGCGGTCAGGGTCGCGGTGCCCAGCGAGCGGGTGTGCAGCCGGAACGTGGCGATGCCGCCAGCGGTCGAGGCCACGGCGCGCTCGCCGATGTTGGGCGTAGGCGTCGTGGTCGAGACCAGGCCCACGCCTGGAGGCGAGACCTGCAGGGTCACCTGGACGCCGTCGCCCACCGGCGTGTCATTGGTGTTGTTGACCCGCACGGTGATGCCCACAAGCGAATTGGGCGTGCTGCTGGTGCTCGCGGGCTGCACCGTGACCTTCAATCCGTTGGGCGTGAAGGCGCCGCTGCTGTCGCCACCGCCGCCTCCGCCGCAACTGGCCAGCAGGACGCCGGCAAGCACAACGTACAGCGACTTGGTCAAGGCTCTCATGTCGAGTCTCCGATTCTTTGATTCGGCTGGGCGGCGGGCAGGGACCGGCCGCTCAGCGCGCACCCTGTTCGATGATCTTCGGGGTGACGAAGATCAGGAGTTCCTTCTTGTCCGACGTGCCGGTGGTGGTCTTGAAGAGGTTGCCCAACGCCGGAATGTCGCCGAGGAACGGAACCTTGGTCAGATCCTTGCGGCTGCGGAACTCGTAGACGCCGCCCAGCACGACGGTCTGGCCGTTGTCGACCAGCACCGCGGTGTTGATCTCGCGCTTGGCGATCTGCGGCACCTGCCCGATCGAGGTGTCGACGATGCCGCTGAGCTCGTCCTTCTTGACGAACATCGTGAGGTAGACGCGCTTGTCCTGGGTGATGGTCGGGGTCACCTTGAGCTCGAGCAGCACTTCCTTGAACTGCACGTTCGGGATCGGGATGTCGTTGCCGCCAGCTTGCGGCGCGATCGTGACATAGCCCACCTCCTCGCCCTGGCGGATCGAGGCTTCACGCTGGTTGGCGGTGATCACGCGCGGGCTCGAGATCACCTCGCCGCGGCCTTCCTGGCGCAGCGCCGAGAGTTCGAGGTCGATGAGGTAATCCTGGCCCAGGATCGCGAGCGCGAAGCTGCCGGCCGGGCTGGCCAGCGGCAGGTTCACGTTGAGCCGGCCGGGTCCGCTCGGGGTCAGGATCCCGCCGCCGATCGGTCCGGGCGCCGCGACCGGCAGGCCGGGCCGGCCGGCGAAGCGGTTGAGCAACGCGAGGTTCGTCATCTGGTCGGTGGCGCCGACCGAACCGCCAGTGTTGAACACGTTGCCGTTGCCGTCCTCGTAGCCGCCAGAGAGGCCGAAGCGCGCGCCGAGCTCGTTGCGGAAGCTCTCGTCGGCGATCACGATCCGCGACTCGATCAGGACCTGGTCGACCGCGCGGTCGAGCAGCACGATCAGGTCGCGCAGTTCCTGGATCTTCTGCGGGGTGTCGTTGACCAGCAGGGTGTTGGTGCGCAGGTCGTAGGTGACGCTGCCGCGCGGCGAGAGGAAGCCCGAGCGCCGCTGGGTGGTGGCGCCGCCGCCGCCGGACTGCTCGCCCTTGAGCGTGTCGGAGGTCAGAAGCTCGGCGATGTCCTTGGCGTTGCCGTAGTTGATCGGGATGTACTCCGAGACCAGCGGCGCGCGATCCTCGAGCGCGATGCGCGCGTCCTCGAGCGCCTGTTCACGCGAGGCGATCTCGGAGGTCGGCGCGATCCAGATCACGTTGCCGCGGCGACGCTGGTCGAGGCCCTTGGCCTGCAGGATGATGTCCAGCGCCTGGTCCCAGGGCACGTTGATCAGGCGCAGGGTGACGTTGCCGGTCACGGTGTCGGCCATCACGACGTTGAGGCCGGACACGTCGGCGATCAACTGCAGCACCGAGCGCACCGGGATGTCCTGGAAGTTGAAGGTCACGCGCTCGCCGACGTACTCCGGCTCCTTGAGCCGCTTGGCCGCCTCGGATTCCTCCTTGCGCGGCGAGACCTCGATCACGTATTCGTTGCCGGTCTGGTAGGCGAGCTGTTCGAAGTCGCCGACCGCGCGGATCTCCATGCGCGCGCCGTTGGGCCGCGCGCGGGTCTCGATCGATTCGACCGGGGTGGCGAAGTCGGCCACGTCGAGGCGCTCGGTGGCCGCGGCCGGCACCGTCACGCCGGAGATCTCGACCACGATGCGATTGCCCTCGCGCCGCATGTCGGCCGAGGCACCCTCGCCGCTGAAGACCACGATCACGCGGCCTTCGCCGGCCATGCCGCGGCGGAAGTCGACCTTCGACAACTCGATGCCGCGCCCGCTGCCGACCTTGGTCGGGTCGTTGCTGGCCATGATCGACGCCGTCGACGCGCTCTGGCCGGCCCCGACCGAGAGGATCAGGCGATTGCCGTCGACCCGGGTCGAATAGGCGCTGGAACGGAACAGCTCGACCACCACGCGCGTGCGCCCGGCGGCCTCGACCGTCGAGATCGCGCTGGCCGCGCCGACCCCGACCGCGATGCGGCGCTCGACCACGGCGCTGCGGGTGTTGTCGAAGTCGACCGCGATGCGCGGCGGCGAATCGGTGGTGAAGAGCTTGGGATCGGTTGGCGCCGAGGCCAGCTGCATGATCACGTCGACTTGCCCGCCGGCGACCGGCTGGAAGGTCACGGCCTCCAGCACGTTCTCGGCCTGTGCCGGCGCGAGCCAGCCCAGCGCCAGCAGCGCGATCCAGCCGCCGAGTCGCGGCAGGGCGGATCGCTGGGCGGCCTGGAGGCTGCGCGTCGGGACGATGGAATGGTTCGTGGTCATGCCTGTTACCCCCGGTGGGTCATTTCGCATCGAGCGAGATGGATGCCTGGCGCTCGATCCATCCGCCCACGCCATTCGGAATCAGTTCGACCAGTTCGATCTGGCCTTCGGAGATCGCGGTGATGCGACCGAAATTCTGGCCGAGGTAGTTGTCGGCCCGGACCTGGTGGATCACGCCATCGGGATCCTTGATCAGGCCGGTCTGCTCCGCGCCCAGCCCCAGCGTCCCGACCATGTCGAGCGCGTCGAGCGGGAAATTCTCCAGCTCCTCGCGCGGACGGTTGGCGTCGGGCCGCGGGCCGGAATCGGTCCCGGCGACCTGCTCGTCGGCACTCGGCGAAAACGGATCGCGACTGCCTTGCGCGGTGTACTCGAAGGTCTCGAAGGTCTGCATCACCGGCAGCGGCTCGAGCGGGGCGCCCTTGCGCGCCTTGATCTCCTCGACCCGCTGCTCGAGTTCGCCGAGCCCGCGCGCGCAGCCGGCGAGGGCGATCGCGGTGCACAGGGCGACGAGCAGCGGGCGCAACGGCAGGCGGCGCGCGCTCATGGGCTGCCTCCCGCCTGCGCCGGATCGGCTGGCACCGCCGCGGCCTCGTTCTCGTCGACGTAGCGATAGGTCTTGACCGTGCCCTCGAGCACCAGCGGGCCGGACACCAGCCCGGTCTTGGCGTCGGCGGCCTGCGGCTTGAGCGAGATGTCGTGCATGGTCAGGATCACCACGCGCGGCAGCGAGGCGACGCCGCTGACGAAGGAGCCGAACTGGTGGTAGTCGCCCACCATGCGCAGGTTGATCGGCTTCTCGGCGTAGAAGTCCTTCACGGTCTCGGCGCCGGGTTCGAACTTCTGGTTGTCGATGCCGGTCGACAGCGCGGTCTGCGACACGTCGACCAGCAGGTCCGGCATCTCGGTCTTGCTCGGCAGCTGGCGCAGCATCTGGCGCAGGATCTCCTTCATCTCCTCGAGCTGGGCCTTGTAGGCCTCGAGGTTGACGACCTTGCTCTGCTTGTACTCGAACTGCTGCAGGAGCTCCTGCTCGGTGGCCTCGAGGCCGCGCAGCTCGGCGCGCTTGTCGTTGACCTTCCACCACCATCCGAAGCCGACGATGAGGGCGAAGATCAGCGCGCAGGCCACGACCTTGACCGGCGTCGGCCAGGCACCGACGCGCTGGAAGTCGAGGTTGTTGAGGTCGAAATCCTTCATGTTCATGACGCCGCCCCCTGGGCCGCCGCATCGGCCTCGACCGCGCCCTCGGCCCCTTCCTCACCCTCGACCTTGGGCTTCTTGAGGTTCACGGTCAGGGTGAACTGGTAGCGGCTGCGCTTGTCCGGGCCCTTGGCCTCGACGATGCGCAGGTCCGGGTTGCCCATCCAGGCCGAGCCCTCGAGGTTGCGCATGTACTCGGACACGCGCGCGTTGGACTCGGCGAAGCCGTCGAGCGTGAGCACGTTGCCCGCCTGCTTGATGGTGTTCAGGCGCACGCCGTCGGGGATGGTCCGCACCAGGTCGTCGAACAGGTGCACCATCATCGAGCGGCTGGCCTGGAGGTCCTCGATCACCTTCTTGCGGTTGAGCAGGTTGGTGCGGGTCCGCTCCAGTTCCTCGATCTCCTTGATCTTGGCATCGACCTTGGTGATCTCGGCGCGCAGGTACTCGTTGCGCACGTTCTGGCCGTCGATCATGGCGTTGAAGCGCCAGATGATCAGCAGCACCACCAGCGCAGCGGCGAACGCGGCCGCGACGAACAGGGTCTGCGACTCGCGGTTGCGTTGCTTGCGGCGCTCCTCGCGCCACGGCAATAGATTGATTCTGGCCATCAGTCGAAGCTCCGCAGGGCCAGGCCGCAGGCGATCATCAGCGCCGGCGCGTCCTGCGACAGCGTCTGCGCCTGCACGCGCGAGGACAACGACATGCCGGCCAGCGGATTGGCCACCAGCGCCGGCACCCCGAGCTGCTCCTCGATCATGTCGCCGATGCCGGCGATCGAGGCGCAGCCGCCGGCGAGCACGACCTGGTCGACCTTGCTGTATTCGCTGCCGGCGAAGAAGAACTGCAGCAGGCGGCTGATCTGCTGGACCATCGCCTCCTTGAACGGCTCCAGCACCTCGATCTCGTAGCTCTCGGGCAGTCCGCCCTGGCGCTTGGCGAGGCCGGCCTCCTCGTAGGAGAGCCCGTAGCGGCGCATCACCTCGTCGGTGAGCTGCTTGCCGCCGAAGACCTGTTCGCGGGTGTAGATCGTGCGCTGGTTCTTGAGCACGATCAGGGTGGTCATGGTGGCGCCGATGTCGACCACCGCGACGGTCGCATCCTTGGGCACCGACAGCTGGTCGGAGATGAGCTTGAACGCGTTCTCCATCGCGAAGGCCTCGACGTCGACCACGCGCGAGGCGAGCCCGCCGATGTCGAGCGCGGCGACGCGCACGTCCACGTTCTCGGTGCGCGAGGCCGCGAGCAGGACGTTCATCATGTCCGGGTTGTCCTTGACCGGGCCCAGCACCTCGAAGTCGAGGCTCACTTCCTCCAGCGGATAGGGGATGTACTGGTTGGCCTCGGCCTGGATCTGGCCCTCGAGGTCGTCCTCGGACAGGTCGGCCGGCATCGGGATCACCTTGGTGATCACCGCCGAACCGGCAACCGCGGCCGCCGCGAACTTCGACTTGGCCCCGGACCGGGCCAGGGCGCGCTTGATCGCCTCGCCGACGGCTTCCACCTCGACGATGTTCTTCTCGACCACGGCGTTGGGGGGCAGCGGCTCCACGGCGTAATGCTCGACGCGATAGCGTCCGCCGGACTGGCTCAACTGCAGGAGCTTGACGGCGGTCGAGCTGATGTCGACCCCGATCAGGGGTGGTGTCTTGGTACTGAGTAGGCCCACACTTTTTCCCCTTCCCACGCGCCCTTACGAGCGAAAGATGCGCCACAACATTAAATCTAAAACTTAACGGATTATCAACAGGGGGGATTTCCGGGTCAGTGTACGCCGGGTTCCGGGGCTGGGAAGACCCGCTTCCGTGACCCCCATCACGGTGCGGAACACCCGTTCCACGCCCCCGGGCCCCTTTGGCCCCCTCCCCCACCCACGGAGCGCTTGCCCGCGTCCCGCCACCGACCGCTGCAGGGCCAGCATCTATACTTCGAGCCGGGTTGTCCTTGACCTGCCTCACAACTCCCTGATGTCTGGAAAGTCCTGGCCGCGCCGGTTGTTGCGCTGGAGCCTCGTGCTGTTCCTGGTCGGCCTGGTGCTCGGGGTCGGCGCGATCGGCATCGCCTACTGGCTGATCGCGCCGCGCCTGCCCGACGTGGCCGAGATCCGCGACATGCGCCTGCAGGTCCCGCTGCGCGTGGTCACCGCCGACGGCAAGCTGGTGGCCGTGTTCGGCGAGGCGAGGCGCGCGCCGGTCAAGATCGCCGACGTTCCCGAGCGCCTGCGCAACGCCTTCGTGGCGATCGAGGACTCGCGCTTCTACCAGCACCCCGGCATCGACGTGGTCGGCATCGCCCGCGCGGTCTGGCTGCTCGCCACCACCGACCGCGAGCGCGTCCCGGGCGGCAGCACCATCACCCAGCAGGTCGCGCGCAACTACTTCCTGAGCTCGGAATACAGCTTCACGCGCAAGCTTTCCGAGATCTTCCTCGCCCTGCGCCTGGAGAAGGAACTGAGCAAGGACGAGATCCTCGAGCTCTACCTCAACAAGATCTTCTTCGGCTACCGCGCCTACGGCGTGGTCGCCGCCGCCGACTTCTACTACGGCAAGCCGCTGGCGGACCTCAGCCTGGCCGAATCGGCGATGCTGGCCTCGATCCCCAAGTTTCCCTCCAGCGGCAACCCGCTGAGCAACCCCTCGCGCGCCCTCACCCGGCGCGACTACGTGCTCGAGCGCATGCGCGAGGAGGGCATGATCGGGCAGGACGAGTTCGAGCTCGCCCGCGCCGAGATCGACCAGGCCCAGCCGCACGAACCGCCGGTCGAGACCGACGCCCCGTACCTGGCCGAGATGGTCCGGGTCGCGGCGCTGGAGCGGCTCGGCAACGACGCCCTGACCACCGGCTACACCATCGTGACGACGCTGGACTCGCGCCTGCAGGCCGCGGCCAACGCGGCGGTCCGGGCCAGCCTGATGGACTACGACCGCCGCCACGGCTGGCGCGGGCCGGAGGCGAAGGCCGAACTCGGCGCCGGCGCCGGCCCGG
>JAGOEZ010000138.1 GCA_017997455.1 Lysobacterales bacterium
TTCATCGTGTGGGCGCACCACATGTTCACGGTCGGCATGCCGCTGGGCGGGCAGCTGTACTTCATGTACGCGACCATGCTGATCGCGATCCCGACCGGGGTGAAGGTCTTCAACTGGGTCACCACGATGTGGCGCGGCTCGATGACCTTCGAGACCCCGATGCTGTTCTCGATCGCCTTCGTGATCCTGTTCACGATCGGCGGCTTCTCGGGCCTGATGCTCGCGATCGTGCCGGCCGACTACCAGTACCACGACACCTATTTCGTGGTCGCGCACTTCCACTACGTGCTGGTCACGGGCGCCGTGTTCGCGATCATCGCCGCGGTCTACTACTGGTGGCCGAAGTGGACCGGGCGCATGTACAACGAGGGCATGGCCAAGTTCCACTTCTGGTGGAGCACGATCTTCGTCAACCTGCTGTTCTTCCCCCAGCATTTCCTCGGCTTGGCCGGCATGCCGCGCCGCATCCCGGACTACAACGTGGCCTTCGCCGACTGGAACATGGTGTCGTCGATCGGCGCCTTCGGCATGCTGCTGTCGCCGCTGATGATGGGCTGGATCCTGTGGCGCTCGCTCAAGGCCGGCGAAAAGGCCGCGATGGTGTCGTGGGAAGGAGCCAAGGGACTGGAGTGGACGGTGCCCTCGCCGGCGCCGCACCACACCTTCGAACGTCCGCCCGCGATCGACGACCGCGTGCTGGCGCACGGCGACGTGAGCCACTGAACCGACCCCGGCGCCGCGCCCCTCTCCGACCGGCGAGGGGCGGGAACGCCGAACGGACACCACCATGCGACCCGCCGACTCCCAACTGATCGCCCAGCAGCGCGCCGCCGCGCGCCGCACCGCGCTGGTGATCGGCGGGATCGCGCTCGCGGTCTACGTCGCCTTCGTGCTGAGCGGGGTCATCGGCCGATGAGCGCGCCGCGCGATCCGGCCAGGGCCAACGCGCGCCTCGTGCGCCGGCTGCTCTACGCCGCGCTCGGGTCCTTCGCCTTCGCCTTCGCCTTGGTGCCGCTTTATCGCGTGGCTTGCGAGCAGCTGCTCGGGATCAAGCTCAGCGGCGACGCGGCCAACGCGGCGGAACTCGCGACCTGGGCGCCCGACACCACGCGCACCGTGACCGTGACCTTCGAGGGCAAGGTCGCCGAGGGCCTGGCGTGGCGCTTCGCGCCGGATGCGCGCAGCATGCAGGTGCACCCGGGCCAGCTCTACGAGACCACCTTCAGCGCCAGCAACCAGGGCCCGATCGACCTGGTCGGGCAGGCGGTGCCCAGCGTCGCGCCCAGCACCTCCTCGATCTACTTCAGCAAGACCGAATGCTTCTGCTTCACCGAGCAGCTGCTGCGCGGCGGCGAGACCCGCGCCATGCCGGTGCGCTTCATGATCGACCCGGCGCTGCCGGACTCGGTGCGCACGCTCACGCTTTCCTATACGTTCTACCTCAACGAGGTCGCGACGCGACGGGTGGCCCTGGCGCAGCCCGCCAGCGCGCCGTCCGCCGGCTGAGCGGGCCACAACCCCAACCCATCGCGGGAATTCGACATGGCACACGCGCATACCCCAGACGCCAGCATCTACTACGTGCCGCACGGCACGCGCTGGCCGATCGTCGGTTCGGTCGCGCTGTTCAGCCTGGTCGGCGGGGCCGCGGTGTGGCTCAACGGCCACGGCTGGGGCAAGTACTCCATGCTGCTCGGCTTCGTGCTGCTGCTGGTCATGCTGTTCGGCTGGTTCGGCACCGTGATCCGCGAGTCGATCGCGGGCTACTACAACCAGCAGGTCGACACCTCGTTCCGCATGGGGATGATGTGGTTCATCTTCTCCGAGGTGATGTTCTTCGCGGCCTTCTTCGGGGCGCTGTTCTACGCCCGCATGTTCTCGGTGCCGTGGATCGGCGGCGTCGGCGACGGCGCGATGACCAATGCGCTGCTGTGGCCCGAGTTCGCGGCCTCATGGCCGACCAACGGCCCGGGCAACGTCGGTGGCGCCTTCGAGACCATCCCGGCCTGGGGCCTGCCGCTGCTCAACACCCTGATCCTGCTGAGTTCGGGCGTGACCATCACCATCGCCCACCATGCGCTCAAGGCCGGCGAACGCGGCAAGCTGCTGTTCTGGCTCGGGGCGACCGTGCTGCTGGGCGCGAGCTTCCTCTACTTCCAGGCCGTCGAGTACATCCACGCCTACCACGAGTTGAACCTGACCCTGGGCTCGGGCGTGTACGGCTCGACCTTCTTCATGCTGACCGGCTTCCACGGCATGCACGTCACGCTGGGCGCGATCATGCTCACCGTGATCTGGTTCCGCTGTGCGCGCGGCCATTTCACCGCCGAGCACCATTTCGGCTTCGAGGCCGTGGCGTGGTACTGGCACTTCGTGGACGTGGTCTGGCTGGGGCTGTTCCTGTTCGTCTACGTCCTGTAGGCGGGCGACGTCCCTTCGCTGTGGGAGCGGCTTCAGCCGCGAACGGGCCTATCGCGCGCAGAGCGCGCTCCTACAAGGCCGGCTCTGTAGGAGCGCGCTCTGCGCGCGATAGGCCCGTTCGCGGCTGAAGCCGTTATTGCACGCCGCAGCCTGCAAGTTGCGACTCAATGCCCGACCTGGATCCCGTGCGGCTGGATCGTGCCGGTGCTGATGCCGAGCACGACCAGCGCGATCAGCCCGACCGAGAGGCCGATGCGCCAGGTGAGCGAATTCACCGTGCGCTTGCCGCGGCCCTTGTCGACCATCATGTAATAGAGCGCCGCGCCCAGGTTGAACAGCACGGCGAGGAAGATCGCGACGATGAAGAGTTTCTGCAGGGCCATGGCATGCTCCCGGCACGAAAGCCGGTGATGGACGCCAGTATAGCCGCCGGCGCAAGGCCCCGATCATGAACCTGCGCCGCGCGGCATGGGGCATGGCGGCGCTGCTGCTCGCCGGCGCCTTCGGCGCGCTCGGCGCATGGCAATGGCAGCGCGGGGACGACAAGGAACGCATGCTGGCGCAATGGCAGGCGGCGGGCAGCGCACCGCCACGGTCGCTTGCCGCGACGCTCGAGCAATCAGTGGCCTTGCCAGTGCGGGTCGAAGGCAGCGGGCGCTATGTGGCCGGCGCCACGGTGCTGCTCGACAACCAGGTTCGCGACGGTCGCCCCGGCGTGATGGTGCTGTCGCTGTTCCAGCCCGATGGCGCGCATCGCGCGCTGCTGGTCAATCGCGGCTGGATCGCCCTCGATGCGCGGCGGCAGCTCGCGCGGGCGCCCGCCGATGTGATCGGCCAAGCTGCCGTGACCGGCCTCCTGAGCCGGCCGCCTTCAGCGGGGCTGCGCGTGGAGAACGTGGCGTGGCGGGTGGGCATGCCGCCGCCGATGCTGAACTGGCTGGACCTGGCTTCCCTGGAGGAACAGTTCGGCCATGCGCTGTATCCGGGCGTGCTGCTGCTGGACGACGGCGTGGCGAACGGCTTTGCGCGCGGCTGGCAGCCGCTACCCAACACGATGCCGCCGGCGCGTCATCGCGGCTATGCGGTGCAATGGTTCGGCCTTGCGCTGACCGTGCTGGTCGTCTACGCAATCCTTACGAAGAAGCGCAAGGCATGAACGCAAGACGCAACAACCGCTGGAAGCTGGTCGCGATCGCGGCCCTGTTCGCGCTGCCCGTGCTGGCGGCCTTCGTGCTCCACCAGGCGGGCTACGAACCGCGAGCGGAGCGCAACCATGGCATGTTGCTCGTTCCCCCGCAGGATTTCGGTACCGTGGTCGCTACCGACGACACCGGCGCGACCATCGACTGGAACACCGCGGCCGGGGTCTGGCACGTGCTGCTGCGGGCGCCGGCCCGCTGCGACGCAGCCTGCGTGGCGGCGGTAGACGGCCTGCAGCGGATCTGGATCGGGCTGGGCCGCAAGGCCGCGCGGGTCGAGATGCTCTACGTCGGCACGCCCGATGCCAAAGCGCGCGCAGCGCTGGCCGCATTTCCGCAGATGCGCGTCGTCACCCTCGCGCCGGACCTGCTCCCCGTCGCCGCCGACGGTATCGCACCGTCCGCGTGGGCCATCGATCCGAACGGTTGGCTGGTCCTGCGTTACGACCCCGGTTTCGAGCCGACCGGCCTGCGCGCCGACCTCAAGCGCCTGATTCGCTGAGGCGCGCTTCCGTCCCGGCCCCCGGCGTCGATGCGACACGCCGGGCGTCCTTCGCGCCATTGAGTCCGGGCCCGCAGCGCGAGGCCGAGGACTTCATCATGCCTGCGAGTCGAGCACTGGCCCTGGTCTGCGCCCTGTTGCCGGGAGGCTATACCCGGCCCGCGCTTGCGCTCGACGACGGCGCCATCGTCGTGGTCGAGCGGGATGGCACGGCGCCTGGTGCGCCCGGTGCCTTGTTCATTGTCGATCGCGCCACGGGCCTGCGAACGCTGCTGAGCGACTTCGGCAATGGCGGGCAGGGCCCCTTGGGCAACGACCCGATCGGCGCGATCGCGCCGGACCTGCTGTCGCTGCTGGTCATCGACCAGAACGCCGGGAGCGGACAGGCTGGCGCCTTGTTCGTGGTCGATGCGGCGACCGGCGCGCGCAGCGTGCTCAGCGACTTCGGCGCCATCGCGCAGGGACCGCTCGCGCCACAGCCGGTCGCCCTGGCACTCGAGGCGTCTGGCAATGTCCTGGCCGTCGATCCCACGGCCGGTACGAACTTCAACGGCGCGCTGTATCGCGTCGACCGTGCCAGCGGCGCGCGCATCGTCGTCAGCGATTTCGGCAGCGCGGGCCAGGGCCCGCTGGGTGCCAATCCGGCCGGTGTCGCGGTCGCGGTTTCGGGCGAGGTGTACGTGGTCGATGAGGGCGCGGGCACGAACGGCAGCGGCGCGCTGTTCCGGGTCGATGCCACGACCGGCACGCGCACGCTCACCAGCGACTTCGGCAATGCGGGGCAGGGGCCGATCGGCGCCAACCCGATCGGCGTTGCGATCTCCGACGCCGGTCGCGTGTTCGTGATCGACTACGACAATGGCACCCAGAACCGCGGTGCGCTGTTCGAGGTCGCCCCCGTCACCGGCCTCCGCACGCTGGTGAGCGACCTCGGCAACCCGGCGCAGGGCGCGCTCGGAGATTTCCCCTACGGTGTCGCGACCGAAGCCTCCGGTGCCGTCCTGGTCGTCGACCGCGACCTCGGCACTGCGGTGCGCGGTTCCGTTTCGAGGGTCGACGTCGCCACGGGCATCCGCACGCTGCTCAGCGACTTCGGCCTGGCCACGCAAGGTCCCCTGGGATTGACGCCGATCGGCATCAGCGTGGTCCGCGATCGCGGCGGCATTCTCCGCGACGGATTCGAGTCGCCCTGAGCCGCATTCCCCCGGCTGCTGGCGACGCGGTCCCGGCTGCGCTCCCCGGCCCGGATCCTGCGGCGCTGTCCGGTTCGTTCATCGGCCGGCGCCCGGCGCTTCCCCCTTTGCCGGGTACGCGTTCTAATGCGGGTCCCTCCGGACCTGCGGACCCGCGCTTCGCGTGCCACTCAAAGCCAGCCAGTACTGGACGCTGACCAAGCCCCGTGTCGTCGCGCTCATCGTGTTCACCGCGATCGTGGGCATGTTCCTCGCCGTGCCCGGCTTCCCGCCGTGGCAAGCGCTCGTGTTCGGGTCGCTGGGGATCTGGCTCGCGGCGGCATCGGCGGCGGCGCTCAATCACCTGCTCGACCAGCGCGCCGACGCGCTGATGGCGCGCACCGCGCACCGGCCGCTGCCGACCGGACAGCTCAACACGCGGCAGGTGCTGGCATTCGCGCTCGCGCTGGGCGCGATCTCGATGGCGATCCTCGCGTGGCTGGTCAATCCGTTGACGGCGGTCCTGACCTTCGCTTCGCTGATCGGCTACGCCGTGGTCTACACCGTGTTCCTCAAGCGCGCGACGCCGCAGAACATCGTCATCGGCGGCGCCGCCGGCGCCGCGCCGCCGGTGCTGGGCTGGGTCGCGGTGACCGGCGAGGTGCACCCGTGGGCGCTGCTGCTGTTCCTGATCATCTTCATCTGGACGCCGCCGCATTTCTGGGCGCTGGCGATCTATCGCCGCGAGGACTACTCGCGCGCGCAGGTGCCGATGCTGCCGGTGACCCACGGCGTGGTCTACACGCGCTGGCATGTCCTGTACTACACGATCCTGCTGTGCCTGGTGACGATGCTGCCCTGGCTCACCGGCATGAGCGGGCTGATCTACCTCGGTGGCGCGGCGGTGCTGGGCGCGGGCTTCCTCTACTACGCGATCCGCCTGCTCAACCCGCCGGGCGAGCGCTTCGCGATGGAAGTCTTCAACTACTCCATCGTGTACCTGATGGCGCTCTTCGCCTTCTTGCTGGCCGACCACTACCTGGCAGCGCCGGCGTTGCAACCGGCCATTGCGTTCGGGCGAATCGCGCGTTTGTAGGAGCGCACCTTGTGCGCGACCGCAGAGCCGCAGGTTGCGCCGGTCCACGACTATGTCGAGGCCAGCCTGCGGCTCTGCGGTCGCGCACAAGGTGCGCTCCTACAATGCACCGATCGCCTATGATCGATCGCGATGACCGACGCCACAACGCCATGTCCTGACACGTCCCCGGGATTCGTCCGCGCCATCGGCCGCTGGGATCTGACGGCCGCGGTGATCAATGGCGTGATCGGCAGCGGCATCTTCGGCCTGCCGGCGGTGCTCGCGGCGCTCACCGGCGTGCTGAGTCCGCTTGCGGCGCTGGCGGCCGGCGGCGGCATCCTCCTCATCGTGCTGTGCTTCGCCGAGGTCGGCAGCCGCTTCCGCGAGCACGGCGGCGTGTACCTGTATGCGCGCGCGGCCTACGGGCCGCTGGTCGGCTTCGAGGTCGGCTGGCTGTTGATCTGGACGCGCCTGCTCAGCGCCGCCGCGAACCTCAATCTCTTCGTGCTGTACCTGGGCGAGCTGTGGCCGGAACTCGCCATCGGCGCGCCGCGCGCGATCGTGATGACCGCGCTGGTCGCGACCATCGCGGTCACCAACGTGGTCGGCGTGCGCAGCGCGACCTGGAGCATCGACGCCTTCACCATCGCCAAGCTGGTGCCGCTGGCGCTGCTGATCGTGCTCGGCCTGCCGCAGGTC
>JAGOEZ010000139.1 GCA_017997455.1 Lysobacterales bacterium
CGCCGTTGGTCGAGGTGAACCACACGGTGTCGGCGCCGGCGATGCAGCCCTCGAGCCGGGTGAAGACGCTGCCGCCACCTGCGCGGCCCTGGCTGAGCACGCCCAGCCCATCGCGGGTGCCCGGCGTATGGCCCTGGACCGGATCCGCGATGTCGGCCCAGGTCACGGGCCACGTCTGGCCGATGGCGAGGCCGCTGCGCAGGTCGGGCTGGCCGGTCGCACGCAGCATCTGCAGTTGGCCGCCGCGCGAAAGCCGCCCGGGCTCCGTGGGCACGCAGCGATAGAAGCCGGCAAACGGCAGGCGATCCTCGGTCAGGAACACCTCGCCGCTGGCGGCGTGCACGACGGCCGCCTCGTGGCGGAACTGGCCCAGCGCCACCAGTGGCGCGGGACTGCGCACGCCTGCGGGCGGCACCTCGAACACGAAGCCATGCTCGCGCTCGATGCCGGGCAGGAACTTCGCCTGCGCGTCGCCGCCGCGCACGCCCTCCGCAACGTACTCCTCGCAACTGAGCCAGGTGCCCCACGGCGTCACGCCACCGGCGCAGTTCTGCAGCGTGCCGGACAGCGACGGCCAGGCGCGGCGCAGGGTGGCGTCGCGCGCATCGACCTCGAGCGTCACGGTACCGCCGCCGGCGCTGCGATCGAACTGGATCCGGCGCGGACCGAAGGCGCCGGTGTCGGTGACCATCTCGTGATTGCGTATGAGGATCAGCGAGTCGCCTTGCTGCGATACCACGCCCATGCCGTCGTGCGCGGCGGGCGTCGGGTAGTCGCCGGCCAGCGCTTCGTTGGCCCAGCCGAAGGTCCGGTAACTGAATCCCGGCGGCAGCCTGAGCAGCGGCAGGTCGGTGGCAAGGTCACGCGCCGGCGCCAGCGGGCCGTAGCCCGCGATTTCGCGCGGCGGCATGCCGGCCGCGGCAAACAGGCGCCTGCCCTGGCCGGCCAGCAATCCCAGGCCGGCGATCCCTACGCTGCCGCGCAGCCAGGCGCGGCGGCTGATGCCGGTCAAGGCGTGCCCTCGGCGGCGGGTTCGATCGCGATCGCCAAGGCGTCGATGCGGTACTCCCGTGCTTCGGCCTGGCCGCCCTCGGCGGCGAGATGCGCCACCGTCTTGGCGTCGATGTCCTTCAGCTCGAGGCGCCCGTAGGCGACCGCGAAGCCACTGGCGTCCTTGGGCAGGAAATAACGATGCCCGGTCGACACGCGCGCCCACGCCGAACCGTCGCGGATGATGGTCCAGCAGCCCTTGTCCTGGCACACCGACGTGATCTCGCCGCGGATCGCGTGCGGCGACTGCGCGTAGCGTTCCGGCTCCGCGAGCGCGGTTGCCAGCGCCACCGGCACGACGTCGGCCGGGACCGGCTCGCCGTAACGGGTGGCTTCGGAAGCAGGAAGCCCGGCACTGGCCAGGCACAGCATTGCGGCGACGACGAACGTGCTGCGCATGGTCGGGACCTCGAGGGGAATGTCAGGCGGCCAGCGGCGCAGCGACCAGCGCAGCGCGCTCGTGGGTGGTGCCATAGCGGCCCTTGGCGTCGACCGCCACCTCCGCCAGCGCGCAACCGGGATCGTGGGTGAAGTACAGGCGCACGCCGCGCGCGCGCTTGTCGTCGAGGAAGCGGCGCTTCTCGTCGATCAGCAGTTCGGGGTAGCGGTCGTAGCCCATGGTCACCGGCAGGTGCACCCACGGGCGGCCGGGAATCAGGTCGGAGCAGAACACCACGCCGCCGTCGCCGCCGATCTCGGCCAGCATCAGGCCGGGCGTGTGCCCGTCGCTGTAGTGGAAGCGCACTTCGCGCCCGAGCGCGTCCGAATACTCGCCGGTCACGCGCTCCAGCCGCCCGGAGGATTCGAGCAGCGGCTGCAGTTCCGGGATGAACGAGGCGCGGTCGCGCGGATGCGGGTGCAGCGCGCGCTGCCAGCACTGCTCGCCGACCACGAAGCGCGCGTTGGGGAAAAGCAGCGCCGGCGGCGCGCCTTCGCGCCACGGCGCGAGCAGGCCGCCGGCGTGGTCGAAGTGCAGGTGCGAGAGCACCACGACGTCGATGTCCTCGTGGCGGAACCCGGCCTCGGCCAGCGAATCCAGCAGCACGTGGCGATCCTCGACCACGCCGAAGCGCTCGCGCATCTTCGGCTCGAAGAAGCAGCCGATGCCGGTCTCGAACAGCACCCGCTTGCCGGCAATGCCCTCGACCAGCAGCGCACGGCAGGCCAGCGGCACGCGGTTCTGCGCGTCGGGCGGCAGCCAAGCGGCCCACAGCGCCCGCGGCGCGTTGCCGAACATCGCGCCGCCATCGAGCATCTGCGAGTTGCCGAGTATCGACCAGAGTTTCACGGGCGTGGCGGGCGTCGAGTGGATTGGATCGTGAATGGTAGCGCCTGCACCATTTCTCAACGGTGAATGCCGCCCGAGCTGGCGCCGCGGCCCTCGCCTTCCCAGCGCGGATCGGCACCGGTGCCGACCGCGCCGCTGCGCAGGTCCCAACTCGCGATGTACATGTTGCCCCAGGTGCGCGTCGCCACCGTCACGGTGTGGCCGCGCTGCTGCAGGGCAGCGACCTCGCTCGCGTCGAAGGCCTTGGCCTCGGCCGAGATCTCGTCGGGCAGGTACTGGTGGTGGAAGCGTGGCAGCGCCACCGCTTCCTGCGCCGTGGCGCCATCCATCAGCGCGACCAGCGCCAGCAGCACCATGCTGGTGATGCGGCTGCCGCCGGGCGTGCCCAGCACCGCCACGCGGTCGTTGCCGCGCAGGATGCTCGGCGTCATCGACGACAGCGGGCGCTTGCCCGGCGCGATCGCGTTGGCGTCCTCGCCGACCAGGCCGAAGGCGTTGGGCACGCCGGGCTTGGCCGAGAAATCGTCCATCTCGTTGTTGAGCAGGAAGCCGGTGCCCGGCACCACCAGGCCATTGCCGAACGGCAGGTTCACGGTCTGCGTGACCGCGGCGAGGTTGCCCTCGCGGTCGATGATGGAGAAATGCGTGGTCTGGGGGCGCTGCGGCGCAGCGCCCACGCCGGGCAGGAAGTCGCTGGGCGTGGCGCGTCGCGGGTTGATCGAGGCGCGCAGGCCGGCCGCGTAACTCGGGTTGAGGAGCAGGTCCAGCGGCACCTTGACGAAGTCGGGGTCGCCGAAATAGATCGCGCGATCGCGGTACGCGCGGCGCATGGATTCGACCAGCAGGTGGGTGCGGTCGATGCGGTCGAACAGCGCAAGCTCGTAGCCGGACAGCACGTTGAAGATCTCCGCCAGCATGGCCCCGCCCGCCGAGGGCGGTGGCGCAGTGACGATGTGGTAACCGCCGTACTGGAAGCGGATCGGCTCGCGTTCGACCACGCGATAGCTCGCCAAGTCCTCGATCGTCCAGATGCCGCCTGCCGCGCGCACGCCATCCACCAGCCGCTTGGCGAAGCCGCCCTGGTAGAACGCCGCCGCACCATCGCGGCCCAGCATCTCCAGGGTGCGCGCGTAGTCCGGGTTGCGCAGCTTCGTGCCCGCCGCCGGCATCCTGCCGCCGGGCAGGAACAGCGCCGCCGCACCGGGATCCTTGGCCAGGATCTCGTCGCGGTAGTCGAGCATCGCGGCATTCTTGGCCTCGAAGCGCCAGCCCTTGCGCGCCATGCGCGCCGCGGGCGCGAGCGCCTTGGCCAGTGGCAGGCGCCCGTACTGCTTCGACACATGCTCCAGCGCCGCGGGCAGGCCGGGAATGGCGGCGGCCAGCGCGCCGTTGACCGACAGGTTGCGCACCGGCTCGCCGCTGGCGTCGAGGAACATGTCGCGCGTCGCGGCTGCCGGCGCGGCTTCGCGCGCATCGACGAACACGTCGCGGTCCGTGCCTGCGAGGTGCAGGAGGAAAAAGCCGCCGCCACCCAGGCCGGAGCTTTCCGGTTCGACCAGGCCCAGCGCCGCGCTGACCGCGACCGCCGCATCGAAGGCGTTGCCGCCCGCGCGCAGCACTTCAAGGCCGGCCTGGGTCGCCTGCGGGTTGGCCGAGGCCACGACGGCCTCGCGCGGCAGCGCCGGTGCGGCGACCTGCGCCGCGGCGGGCAGGACCAGCAACGCCAGAAGGCAGGGCAGGAAACGGAAACTCATGCGGGTTCCTTGCTGGCGGTGAGGACGTGGTACTTGGCTTCGAGTTGCTCGCGCGACTCGGGATGCCCGGGGTCGACGAAGATGCACTCGACCGGGCACACCTCGACGCACTGCGGCTGGTCGAAGTGCCCCACGCATTCGGTGCAGCGGTCGGGGAAGATCTCGTAGATCGTCGCGCCCATCGCGATCGCCTGGTTGGGACAGGCCGGTTCGCAGACGTCGCAGTTGATGCACTGGTCGGTGATGTAGAGCGCCATCGTGGTTGCGGTGCCTCGGTCGCGCACAAGGTGCGCTCCTACAGCCTCTCCCTGTAGGAGCGCACCTTGTGCGCGACCGAGGCCTCCGGGAGATGAAAGACTATTTCGTCTCGACGAACTTGAACTCGGCCTCGCTGGGCGCCACCGCGGCCTCGACCTCGGCCTTGATCGCCGGATTGCCGACCACCACCACGCGCACGCCCTTGAGCGACTTGGGGCTCGCGAGCTTGAAGGACTCGATGATCACCTCGCGGATCTTCTCCGAGTCGGGTCCGCCGAAGGCGACCATGGAGCCGGCCTGCACGCCGCGGCCGATGGCGTTGCCGACGTTGTCCATCTGGGCCTCGTACTGCGCCTGCTGCGCTTCCTTGTCGGCCTCCGCCGCGGTCTCGTCGACCATCGGGATGTAATAGATGTAGGGACGGCGATAGCGCTTGTCGATGAACGGCGTGAGTTCCTGCTTGAGGTAGGCCTTCCACGCCTCGGTGTCATTGCCGGTCGGCGCGTTCAGCACCACGGTCGGCGCGGCGGGCGCGGCCGCCACGGCAGGCTCCGCCTGCTTCTTGCCGCAGGCGGCGATGCCGGCGGCGAGGGCGATGCACAGCAGGATGCGGGTCGGTGCGTTCATGGGGATTGCCTTGGGTCGGTTGCAGCAATGTCGCCTTGCGGCGCGGAAATTCAGCGGGTGGCGAAGCGCGCGCGCAGGGCGCGCTGCACGGAGGGATGGACGAAGCCGGACACGTCCCCGCCCAGGCGCGCGATCTCGCGCACCAGCGACGAGGAGATGAAACTGTACTGCTCGGCCGGGGTCAGGAACACGGTCTCGGCCTCGGGGATCAGGTGCCGGTTCATGCTGGCGAGCTGGAACTCGTATTCGAAGTCGGAGACCGCGCGCAAACCACGCAGGATCACCCCGGCGCCGAGCTCGCGCACGAAGTCGGCAAGCAGGGAGGCGAAACCGCGCACTTCCACGTTCTTGACCCCCGCCAGTGCCTCGCGGGCCAGCGCGATGCGTTCTTCCAGCGGCAGGGTCGGGCCCTTGCCCGGGCTTTCCGCGATCCCCACCACCACGCGGTCGAACAGCGGCGACGCGCGCACGATCAGGTCGATGTGCCCGTTGGTGATCGGGTCGAAGGTGCCGGGATAGACCGCAGTCCGGGCACGGGTGGGCGAGATCGGGCTGGAACTCATCGCGGTACCGGCCGAAAAGACCGGCGCTAGCTTACCCGAGCGGCCCCGCCGATGCGCCACCGGGCATTGCCGCCCAGGTTTGGCATGGCTCCTGGCGGCGATCGAGGCCTATCGCGCGCAGAGCGCGCTCCTACAAGGCGGGCTTCGTAGGAGCGCGCTCTGCGCGCGATAGGCCCCGGTCGCCGACAACGGCGCACCTACGACGGGAACGTCTCCGGGCCGGGGCTGCGGCGGTAGAGGGCGGAGCGGACGTTGCCGGCGTTGAGTTCGCGCCAAGGGGCCCAGTTGGGCGGCATGGCTGGCGGAGCGTCGCGCGGCGATTCGACGTAGATCCATGCTGCGGGTGCCAGCCAGCCGCGCTGCTCCAGGGTCGTCGCGGCGGCGGACCAGAGGCCGGCGTCGAAGGGCGGGTCGAGGAACACGACGTCGAAGGGCGACGGCGGCCCGTCGAGGTAGCGGGCCGCGTCGTCGCCGACCACGTTCGCTTCCGCGACCTTGAGGCGGGCCAATTGTGCGCGCAGGGCGGCGGCCAGCTGCGCATCACGCTCCACCATCACGACTTCGCGCGCACCGCGCGATATGGCCTCGATCCCCAGCGCCCCGGTGCCGGCATAGAGATCGAGGCAGCGCGCGCCGTCGATGACCGGCATCAGCCAGTTGAACAGGGTCTCGCGCACGCGGTCGGGCGTGGGGCGCAGTCCGCGCGCGTCGGGCACCGGCAGCTTCGAGCCGCGCAGGCGCCCCGCGATCACGCGCACGAAACCCGGCGGCCCGGGGCGCGGGCGGCTCATCGGCGGCGGGGGGCGGGTGTTAGCATGCCCGCGCATTCTCGGTCATCCCGGCAGTCAATGTTCAAGTTCTGGAAGCGCAAGCCAGCCGCGGCCGACGCCGCGACCGTGCCGGCCGAGCCGTCCGCGCCCACGCCACCCCCGCCGAGCGCCCCCGGCTGGCGCGAGCGCCTGCGCGGCAATGCGCTGGGCCGCACGATCGGCACCCTGCTGTCCTCGAACCCGCGCCTCGATGACGCGTTGCTGGAGGAACTCGAGACCGCGCTGCTCACGGCCGATGTCGGCGTCTCAGCCACCAGCGCGCTGGTCGAGGACCTCGGCCGGCGCATGCAGGCGCGCGAATTCGAGGACGCGGCCGCCCTGCTGCGCGCCCTGCGCGTCGAACTGGTCAGGATCCTGCGCCCGGTTGCGCAGCCGCTGGACATGGGCAGCGCCGCCAGGCCCTTCGTGCTGATGGTGGTCGGCGTCAACGGCGTGGGCAAGACCACCACGATCGGCAAGCTCGCGCAGCACCTGCAGCGCGAGGGCGCGAGCGTGATGCTGGCCGCGGGCGACACCTTTCGCGCGGCGGCGGTGGAGCAGCTCAAGGTCTGGGGCGCGCGCAACGGCGTGCCGGTGATCGCGCAGGACAGCGGCAGCGATTCGGCCTCGGTGATCCACGACGCGATGCAATCGGCGCAGACCCGCGGCGTCGACGTGCTGATCGCCGATACCGCCGGGCG
>JAGOEZ010000140.1:0-5424 GCA_017997455.1 Lysobacterales bacterium
GCCTCGAAGTCGCGGAATACGCGCCCAGCGAGATCAAGCAGGCCGTGGTCGGCACCGGTGGCGCCGACAAGGCGCAGGTGCAGCACATGGTCGGCGTGCTGCTGAACCTCAACCAGTCGCTGCAGGCCGATGCCGCCGACGCGCTGGCGGTGGCACTCACGCATGCGCACACGCGCGCGACGGTGCTGCGCGTCGGCGTTGCGGCGGCGGCCTGGCGGCGGCGCTGACGGCACGATGATGACGCGCGGCTTCCACCCCCTCCCCAGCCCCTCCCCCCTCCAGGGGGAGGGGTTCACGCCGCAGGCCCTTCAATCGCCGCGCGTTACTCCCTTCCCCCTTGAGGGGGGAAGAGCCTGCCCCGGACTTGATCCGGGGGTTGGGGATGGGGGTGGACGCGATAGCCCCTCCCCCAGCGCGCGCTTCGCGCAAACGCAGACCCCATGATCGGCCGCCTCAAGGGCACCTTGGTCTCGAAGCAGCCGCCGTGGCTCACGCTCGACGTGCATGGCGTGGGCTACGAACTCGAGGCGCCGATGTCGACCTTCTACGAGCTGCCGCCGGTCGGCGGCGAAGTCGTGTTGTGCACGCATTACGCGGTCAAGGAAGACAGCGTCGCGCTCTACGGCTTCCACCGCGAAGCCGAGCGCCTGCTGTTCCGCACCCTGCTCAAGGTCAGCGGCATCGGCGCCAAGACCGCGCTGTCGATACTTTCCGGCGTCAGCGTGGACGAGTTCTCGCGCCTGGTGCAGACCAGCGACATCGCCGCGCTGACCCGCGTGCCGGGCATCGGCAAGAAGACCGCCGAGCGCATCGTGGTCGAGCTGCGCGACCGGGTCGACGGCCTCGGCCGCGGCATCGGCGGCGGCCTGGGCGGCGCGACGGCGATGCCGATGGATCCCGCGTCCGAGGCGATCGTCGCGCTGCAGGCGCTGGGCTACAAGCCGCAGGAGGCCGCGCGCCTGGTCAAGCAGGTGGCGGCCGAGCAGGACGATGCCGAGGCGATCATCCGCAAGGCGCTCAAGGCCGCGCTGCGATGAACATGCAGGATGATGCCGTCACCGGCGATCCGCCGCGCAAGGGCGCCTGGGCGGTCACCATCGCCGCCATCGGCGTGGTCTATGGCGACATCGGCACCAGCCCGCTGTACACGATGAAGGAAGCCTTCGGGCCGGTCTACGGCCTGCGCGCGACCGATGCCAACGTGCTCGGCATCCTCTCGCTGGTGTTCTGGTCGCTGGTCCTGGTCGTGACCGTCAAGTACGTGTTCATCGTCATGCGCGCCGACAACCGCGGCGAAGGCGGCATCATGGCGCTGATGGCGATGGCCCAGCGCAGCCTGCCGCTGGCCTCCGAGACCGCGTACGTGATGGGCATCCTCGGCATCTTCGGCGCCGCGCTGTTCTTCGGCGACGGCGTGATCACCCCGGCGATCTCGGTGCTGTCGGCGGTCGAGGGCCTGGAGGTCGCGGCGCCGAGCCTGTCCCGCTACATCGTGCCGGTCACGATCGGCGTGCTGATCGCGCTGTTCGCGGTCCAGCGCAAGGGAACCGAGAGCGTGGGCAAGGTGTTCGGGCCGGTCACGGTGCTGTGGTTCATCAGCCTGGCCGTGTGGGGCCTGCTGGGCATCGTCGACACGCCGCGCGTCCTGGCCGCGGTCAGCCCGCTGCCCGCCCTGCAGTTCGTGCTGCACCACGGCGGCCATTCCTTCTTCGTGCTGGGCGCGGTGGTCCTGGCGGTGACCGGCGCCGAGGCGCTGTACGCGGATATGGGTCATTTCGGCCGCAAGCCCATCCAGCGCGCCTGGCTCTGGTTCGTGTTCCCGGCCCTGGTGCTCAACTACTTCGGCCAGGGCGCCCTGCTGCTCGGGCATCCCTCGGCGGCCAGCAATCCGTTCTACCGCCTGGTGCCCTCGTGGGCGCTGGTGCCGATGATCGTGCTGGCCACCGCCGCCACGGTGATCGCCTCGCAGGCCGTGATCTCGGGCGCGTTCTCGATCGCGCGCCAGGGCATGCAGCTCGGGTTCCTGCCGCGGCTGGCCGTCGTGCACACCTCGGAAAGCACGATCGGCCAGGTCTACGTGCCGATGATCAACCGCCTGCTGCTGCTGGTGATCATCGGGCTGGTGCTGGGCTTCGGCAGTTCCAGCGCGCTGGCATCGGCCTATGGCGTCTCGGTCACCGGCACCATGCTCATCACCAGCGTGCTGCTGCTGGTGGTCGCGCGCCATCGCTGGCACCTGTCGACGCCGATGCTGGTGGTGCTGGGCACGCTGATGCTGGTGATCGACGCCCTGTTCCTGGGCGCCAACCTGGTCAAGTTCGCCGATGGCGGCTGGTTCCCGCTGGCGCTGGGTATCGTGGTCTTCACCCTCATGCGCACCTGGCGTCGCGGACGCACGCTGCTGGTGGAGGAGTTGCGCAAGGAAAGCCCGCCCATCGAGGGCGTGGTCGCCGACATCGCCGCGCGCAAGTTGCCGCGCGTGCCGGGCACCGCGGTGTTCCTGACCGCCGACAACGCCAGCGTGCCGCACGCGCTGCTGCAGAACCTGCGCCACAACAAGGTCCTGCACCAGCGCAACGTGCTGCTCACGATCGAGACGGTGCAGGCTCCGCGCGCCGACGAGGACGAGCGCAGCACGATCCGCGCCGCCGGCGACGGCTTCTGGCGCGTCACCGTGCGCTTCGGCTTCATGGAGGATCCGAACGTGCCGCGCGTGCTCGAGGCCCTGGTGATCGACGGCGTGGAGATGGTGCCGCGCGATACCACCTACTTCGCCAGCCGCGAGACCCTGGTCGCGCGCAAGCGCGGCGGCATGCCGCCGTGGCGCGATAAGCTCTTCCTGCTGCTGTCGCGCAATACCGTCAGCGCAACCGAATTCTTCCACATCCCCGGCAGTCGCTTGGTGGAACTCGGCACGCAGGTGGAGATCTGAGCCCCATGGCCGAACCCGAGCGACTGATCGCCGCCGGCGAGTCCCGCGAGGACGCGCTGGCCGACGCCAGCATCCGGCCGCGCCGCCTGTCCGAGTACCTCGGGCAGCAGGCGGTGCGCGAGCAGCTCTCGATCTACATCGAGGCGGCGCGCCGCCGCGGCGAGGCGCTCGACCACGTGCTGATCTTCGGCCCGCCAGGCCTCGGCAAGACCACGCTCGCGCACGTCATCGCCAACGAGCTGGGGGTGAACCTGCGCCAGACCTCGGGCCCGGTGCTCGAGCGCGCCGGCGACCTGGCGGCGCTGCTGACCAACCTGCAGCCGCGCGACGTGCTGTTCGTGGACGAGATCCACCGCCTCGCGCCGGTGGTGGAGGAAGTGCTGTACCCGGCGCTCGAGGACTACCAGATCGACATCATGATCGGCGAGGGTCCGGCGGCGCGCTCGATCAAGCTCGACCTGCCGCCGTTCACCCTGGTCGGCGCCACCACCCGCGCCGGGCTCCTGACCTCGCCGCTGCGCGACCGCTTCGGCATCGTGCAGCGGCTGGAGTTCTACAGCCGCGAGGAGCTGGCCGCGATCGCGCGCCGTTCGGCCCGCATCATGGGCATCGAATGCGACGCGCCGGGCGCCGAGGAAGTGGCGCGCCGTTCGCGCGGCACGCCGCGCATCGCCAACCGCCTCCTGCGCCGGGTCCGCGACTGGGCCCAGATCCGCGGCGACGGGGTCATCACGCGCGACGCCGCGATCGCGGCCATGGACATGCTCAAGGTCGATCCCGAGGGTTTCGATGCCCTCGACCGGCGCATGCTCCTGACCATCATCGAGAACTTCGACGGCGGGCCGGTCGGGGTCGAGTCGCTCGCCGCCGCGCTGTCCGAGGAGCGCGGGACCATCGAGGACGTGCTGGAGCCGTACCTGATCCAGCAGGGCTTCCTGCTGCGCACGGCGCGCGGGCGCATGGCCTCGGCCAAGGCCTACCGGCACCTCGGCCTGGCGCCGCCGCGCCGCGCCGACGTGCGCTCCGACCTCTTCGAAGCGGGGACGCCAGGCGATGGTTGAAGCCGCAGCGCCCCAACCGGCCTTCCACTGGCGCATCCGCGTCTACTACGAAGACACCGATGTCGGCGGCGTGGTCTACCACGCCAATTACCTGCTTTACCTCGAGCGCGCCCGCACCGAGTGGCTGCGCCACCACGGCGTGGTCCAGTCGCGGTTGCTGGCCGAGCGCGGGCTGCAGTTCGTGGTGGTGTCGATGGAACTGAAGTTCATCGCGCCGGCGCGCCTGGACGATGCCCTGCACGCCACCGTCGACCGTTGCGAACGGCGCGGGGCCAGCATGCGGTTCAGCCAGCAGTTGATCCGACCGGCCGACAATGCCCAACTGGTGACCGCGCACGTGCGCGCGGCGCTGCTCGACGCCAAGACCTTCCGACCCTGCCCGATTCCCGCAGACCTCCTGCCCGAGTGACGACCCGATGCCGAATGCCGAACTGAACCTGCTGGGCCTGATCCTCGGCGCGAGCCTGCCGGTCAAGCTGGTCATGGCCCTGCTGCTGGGGGCCTCGATCGCCTCGTGGATGATCATCTTCCGCAAGAAGGCCATGATCGACCGCGCGACCCGCTCGGCCGAGGCCTTCGAGGAGCGCTTCTGGGCCGGCACCGACCTCGCCGGCCTGTTCAAGGAACTGTCGGCCCGCGGCCAGCAGATCAGCGGGCTGGAAAGCGTGTTCGAGGCCGGCTTCCGCGAGTTCGCCAAGCTGCGCAGCCGCCGCAGCATGGACCCGGCCCTGATGGTCGAGGGCGCGCAACGCGCCATGCGGGTCGCGGTCACGCGCGAGATGGACCGGCTCGAGGACAAGCTCGAGTTCCTCGCCACCGTGGGCTCGACCAGCCCCTACGTCGGCCTGTTCGGCACGGTGTGGGGAATCATGATCGCGTTCCAGGGCCTGGCCAGCGTGCGCGAGGCCACCATCGCGATGGTCGCGCCCGGTATCTCCGAGGCCCTGATCGCGACCGCGATGGGCCTGTTCGCGGCGATCCCGGCCGTGATCGCCTACAACCGCTACTCGCACAAGGTCGACCGCCTGAGCGTGCGCTACGACACCTTCCAGGAAGAGTTCTCGCAGATCCTGCAACGCCAGGCCCACCACGATGACCACGCCTGAACCCCGCGCGGTGGCCGGAGCCGTTCCATGGGCATGAACGTGCCGGGCAAGCGCCATCGCCGCAAGGCGATGTCCGAAATCAACGTCGTTCCTTACATCGACGTGATGCTGGTGCTGCTGATCATCTTCATGGTCACGGCGCCGCTCCTGAACCTGGGCGTGGACATCGAACTGCCGAAGTCCAACGCGAAGTCGCTGGAGCAGAAGGCGGATCCGGTGCTGGTCACGGTCGACCAGGAGGGCGTGCTGTACCTGACCCTGGGCAAGGCCGAGCGGGAAACGGTGGACGAGGCCACGCTGGTGGCCAAGGTCGCGGCCTTCGTGC
>JAGOEZ010000140.1:5524-7032 GCA_017997455.1 Lysobacterales bacterium
GAGCAGAAGGCGGATCCGGTGCTGGTCACGGTCGACCAGGAGGGCGTGCTGTACCTGACCCTGGGCAAGGCCGAGCGGGAAACGGTGGACGAGGCCACGCTGGTGGCCAAGGTCGCGGCCTTCGTGCGCCAGAACCCGCAGGTGCCGGTGCTGATCGGCGGCGACGAGCGGGTCGGTTACGGCAAGGTCTACGGCGCCATGGTGCTGCTGCAGCAGGCCGGGGCACCGCGCGTGGGCCTGATGAGCGCGCCGGCCGAGCTGCCGCAGGGGCGCTGAGGACGCGATGGAGAGCATCGGCGACAAGCTGCGCGGACTGGCCCTGGCGGTCGGGGTCCACGCACTGGCTTTCGCGCTGTTGTTCCTGGGCCTGTCCTGGACCCAGGCGGCGCGACCGGTGAGCGTGCCGGGCCCGATCATCGAGGCGACGCTGGCGTCATATACCCCGCCGCCGACCGCGCGGATCCCGGTCCAGAAGCCGCAACCGCCGCGGCCCCGGCCTGAAGCGGCCAAGCCGGTGATCCCGCCGCCCGAGATCAAGCCGCAGCGGCCCGAGCCGCCGGCGCCGCCGCGCGCCGAGGACACCCGCGACCAGGAGCGGGTCGACCGCGAGGCGATCGAGCCGGCCAAGGCCGAGCGCGAGCAGGAAGAGCGGCGCAAGCGCGAGCAGGAGCTCCTGCAACAGCAGCAGCGCGTGACCACGATGGAGCAGCAGCGCCAGCAGCAGCTCGAGGACATCCGCCGCCGCCGCGTGCAGGCCGAGCGCCAGCGCAAGCTCGAGGAGCAACGCCTGGCGCAACTCGAGGACCTCGATCGACCGCAGCCCGCGCGGCCGGATGCGCCCGCGGCGGCGCAACCGGCGGTCCAGGCCGGGAGCGAGGGCGAGGACGACAGCCTGCGCGCGCGCTACGCCTTCGAGATGCAGCAGGCCGTGACCGGCAACTGGCTGCGCCCGGACACCGCGCTGCCCGGCTTGCGCTGTACCGTGAAGATCGTGCAGATACCGGGTGGCGAGGTGCTGTCGGCCAGCGTGGTGGCGCCGTGCAACGGCGACGAGCTGACCAAGCGCTCGCTCGAGGCCGCGGTGCTGCGCGCGCAGCCATTGCCGTATCGTGGCTTCGAGTCCGTGTTCCAACGCGAAATCAGTTTCAACTTCCGCTACGACGGGTGATCCATGCAGACGCACGCACGCCATGCCGCCACGATCCTGCTGTTCCTCCTGCTGGCCCTGGCCGGCGGCAACGCCCGCTCGCAAGGGCTGAGCATCGACATCGTCGACGGCAATGCCTCGGCGCTGCCGATCACGGTGGTGCCCTTCGCCTTCGAGGGCGCGGGCCTGCCGCCCGACACCGACGTGGCCGCGGTGATCGCGGCCGACCTCGATCGTTGCGGCCAGTTCCGCGCCCTGCCCAAGCAGGACATCGTCGAGTTCCCGGTGCGCGGCAACGAGATCAAGTTCGCGACCTGGCGCGTGCTCAAGCAGGACTTCATCGTGGTCGGGCGGGTCCAGG
>JAGOEZ010000141.1 GCA_017997455.1 Lysobacterales bacterium
GGCCGTGCATTGTGCCCGATCGAGCGTGAGCGAAGGGTTAATCGGGGCGCTTTACGCCGCGGTCCGCAGGCATTAGCGTCGCAAACATGCGTGTCGTCTACGAGGCCCAGGACCTGCTCGATGCCCATCTCGTGCGCGGCGCGCTCGAGGCGCAGGGCATCCGGGCCTGGGTCAATGGCGAGTTCCTGACCGGGGCGATCGGGCAGTTGCCGGTCAGCGGCCTGCTGTCGGTGATGGTGTCGGACCTGGATTGGGACGCCGCCCAGCCGGTGGTCGAGGCCCTGCGCGAGGCGCGCGCGGCCGCGGACATCGATGTCGATGCCGGCGACGCGCCCGATCCGGGTCCGTCCGTGCCGTGGCCCGCCTGAGCCCCCGCGAGGGCGTGGCCGGCGCCACGCCGCGCGGGGCGCCCGGACCGGGCACTTTCGCCGTGCTGCGCTGCGCGGCCTGCATGGTCCTGTGGCTGGCCGCCGGCGACCAGGCGGCGGCGCGACCGCCCGCGGAGGCGGCCGCCACCGGCGACGTGCCTTACGCCGTGCTCTATCGCGCCCTCGAGCCGACCCTGGCCATGCGCCGCTATCCGCGCCTGGCCGCGATCCAGCGCGTCGAGAGCAAACTGCCCGGGGTCGATCCCGCCGCCATCCGGATCCGCATCGTCGCCAGGCCGGATCCGATCGAGGTGCCGGTGGGGCCCGACGGCGCGATGGAATTCCCGCTCGACCCGGAGCTGCTGGCGGCCAACCCCGCGGTCCGCACCAACCAGCCGGCCGGCTCGCTGACCCTGAGCGTGACGCTCGCGCTGCGCGTGCCGCCGGGCACGCGGATTCCCGCCGACGCGATCCGCGCGGGCCTGGCCGAGGCCGATGCGCTGATGCTGGCGGTGGCCGACGGGGCGCAGCCCCAGCGCGCGCGCGGCGCCGAGTTCCGCTTCCCCAGGGGCAGCGCCGCCAGTCTTGCCCTGGGCGGCGCCAACGAGCGCGTGCTGGTCGCCGACCGCGAGGGCCGCATCGTGCTGATGCGCGACCCGGACCTGCAGGCGCCGGCGACGCTGCTCGAGTTCAGCAGCGAGCCGCTGCTGGTATTGCCCTGGATGGGGCGCTGATTCCCGGAGACCGCGATGGCAACCCGACCCCTGCTCGTGCTCGGCAACAAGCGCTACTCCTCGTGGTCGCTGCGGCCGTGGCTGTTCCTGCGCCACTTCGGCGTGGCCTTCGACGAGCGCGTGCTGGCGCTCGACACCGAGGCCTTCGCCGGCGGGATCGGCGCGCTGTCGCCGACCCGGCGCGTGCCGGTGCTGCACGACGGCGACCTCGTGGTGTGGGATTCGCTCGCGATCTGCGAGTACGCCAACGAGCGCTGGCTGGGCGGGCGCGGCTGGCCGGCCGACATCGCGCAGCGCGCGGTCGCGCGCGCCGCTTGCGCCGAGATGCATTCGGGCTTCGCCGCGCTGCGCAGCGAATGCCCGATGAACGTGTGCCGGCGCCTCGAGCGGCCGCTGGCGCTGTCGGCCGCCGCGGCCGCGGATGCCGCGCGGGTGGGCGTGCTGTGGACGCAACTGCGGGCGCGGCACGGCGCCGGCGGCGAATTCCTCTTTGGCGCGCCCGGCCTGGTCGACGCCTACTACGCGCCGGTGGTGATGCGGTTCTGGACCTATCGCCTGCCGGTGGACGAAGTGGTGCAGCGTTACATCGACGCGGTGCGCGCCTTGCCGGCGATGCGCGAATGGACCGAGGCGGCGGCGGCCGAGCGCGAACTGCTGGCGAAGTACGAGTCGGTCGGGGCCGCCTGAGCGGCCGCCGGCGGCGCGGATCACGCCGCGTCGATGCAAGGAGGCGCACGCTGGCCCGGTCCTGCGCTTGCATCACCCACGGGAGGACCCATGTTCGGAACGATGAAATCGCGCATGCCGGATCCCACGGGCGCCCCGCCCGGGCGCGACCAGCCCCTGCCCCTGCTGAACCGGCACTTCGTCCACGGTCGCCCCTTGCGCGGCGAGTTCCCCGGCTGCGAAAGCGCGGTCTTCGGGATGGGCTGCTTCTGGGGCGCCGAGAAGCGCTACTGGGGCCTGCCGGGCGTGGTCACGACCGCGGTCGGCTATGCCGGCGGCTACACCCCGAATCCGGACTACCGCGAGGTCTGCAGCGGGCGCACCGGGCACAACGAGGTCGTGCGGGTCGTGTACGACCCGGCGGTGACGAGCTACGAGGCGCTGCTGCGGCAGTTCTGGGAAAGCCATGATCCGACCCAGGGCATGCGCCAGGGCAACGACCTCGGCACCCAGTACCGCTCGGGGATCTACTGCACCACGCCCGCGCAGCATGCCGCGGCGCTCGCCAGCCGCGACGCCTACCAGCAGCGCCTGGGCGCCGCGCGGCGCGGGACCATCACTACCGAGATCGTGCATCCGGCCCCGGCGTTCTACTACGCCGAGGACTATCACCAGCAGTACCTGGCCAAGAATCCGGACGGCTACTGCGGGCTGGGCGGATGCGGCGTGCCCTTCCTTGCCGCGGTCCCGGTGTCGGATCGGAACGCCTGAAAGCGCGTTCACTGCCGCGGCCCGCGCCGGGTAATCCCGGTCGCGAGCCGCTGCAGCGCGACGCCTGGCCAGGCTAGGCCAGGCGCCGGTCGCCGGTGATCAGGCGAGGTCGAAGCGGTCGAGGTTCATCACCTTGTTCCACGCCGCGACGAAGTCCCGGGTGAACTTCGCCTGGGCGTCGCTGGCGGCATAGACCTCGGCCAGCGCCCGCAGCTGCGAGTTCGATCCGAAGACCATGTCGGCGATGGTGCCCGTCCACTTGAGCTCACCGCTCTTGCGGTCGCGGCCTTCGAGCACGTTCGCGTCGCCGGCCGAGCGCTTCCAGCTGGTGCCCATGTCGAGCAGGTTGACGAAGAAGTCGTTGCTCAGCGTCTCCGGCCGCTTGGTGAACACGCCGTGGCGGGACTGGGCTACGTTCGCGTTCAGCGCGCGCAGGCCGCCGACCAGCACCGTCATCTCGGGCGCGGTCAGGTTCAGCAGCTGTGCCTTGTCCACCATCAACTCGGCGGCAAAGCCCTCGACGCCCTTGCGCGCATAGTTGCGGAACCCGTCCGCCTGCGGCTCCAGCGGCGCGAAGGAGTCGACGTCGGTCTGCGCCTGCGATGCATCCATGCGCCCCGGCGTGAACGGCACCGCCACGTCCTGGCCGGCCTTCTTCGCCGCGGCCTCGACCGCGGCGCAGCCGCCCAGCACGATCAGGTCGGCGAGCGAGACCTTCTTGCCGCCGGACTGCGCGCCGTTGAACTCCTTCTGGATCGACTCGAGCTTGGCCAGGACCTTGGCCAGTTCGGCCGGCTGGTTGGACGCCCAGTCCTTCTGCGGCGCAAGGCGGATGCGCGCGCCATTGGCGCCGCCGCGCTTGTCGCTGCCGCGGAAAGTCGCGGCCGAGGCCCACGCGGTGGTGACCAGCTGCGAGATCGACAGGCCGGACGCGAGGACCTTGGCCTTGAGCGCCGCGATGTCCTTGGCATCGACCAGCGGATGGTCGACGGCCGGGATCGGGTCCTGCCAGATCAGCACTTCCTTGGGCACCAGCGGGCCGAGGTAGCGCGCGCGCGGACCCATGTCGCGGTGGGTCAGCTTGAACCACGCGCGCGCGAACGCATCGGCGAACTCCTGCGGGTTGGCCATGAAGCGGCGCGAGATCTTCTCGTAGGCCGGATCCATGCGCATGGCCATGTCGGCCGTGGTCATCATCGGCGCGTGGCGCCGCGCGGGATCATGGGCGTCCGGCACGGTGGTGGCCGCGGCGGGATCCTTGGGCTTCCACTGGTGCGCGCCGGCCGGGCTCTTGGTCAGCTCCCACTCGTAGCCGAACAGGGTCTCGAAGTAGCCGTTGTCCCACTTGACCGGGTTGGGGGTCCATGCGCCCTCGATGCCGCTGGTGATCGCATGCACGCCCTTGCCGCTGCCGAAGCTGTTCTTCCAGCCCAGGCCCTGCTCCTCGATGTCCGCGCCTTCCGGCTCGCGGCCGACCTGGGCGACGTCGCCCGCGCCGTGGGCCTTGCCGAAGGTGTGGCCGCCGGCGGTGAGCGCGACGGTTTCCTCGTCGTCCATCGCCATGCGGGCGAAGGTCTCGCGGATGTCGCGCGCCGAGCCCAGCGGATCCGGCTTGCCGTTGGGGCCTTCCGGATTGACGTAGATCAGGCCCATCTGCACCGCGCCGAGCGGATTGGCGAGCTCGCGGTCGCCGCTGTAGCGCTCGTCGCCCAGCCAGGTCTTCTCGGTGCCCCAGTTGATGTCGTCTTCCGGCTCCCAGATATCGGCGCGGCCGCCGCCGAAACCGAAGGTCTTGAAGCCCATCGACTCCAGCGCGACGTTGCCGGTGAGGATCAGGAGGTCGGCCCACGAGAGCTTGCGGCCGTATTTCTGCTTGATCGGCCACAGCAGGCGCCGCGCCTTGTCGAGGTTGCCGTTGTCGGGCCAGCTGTTGAGCGGCGCGAAGCGCTGCGCCCCGGTGCCGCCGCCGCCACGGCCATCGGCGATGCGATAGGTGCCCGCGGCGTGCCAGGCCATGCGGATGAACAGCGGGCCGTAGTGGCCGTAGTCGGCCGGCCACCAGTCCTGCGAATCCGTCATCAGGGCGCGCAGGTCCTTGACCACGGCGTCGAGGTCGAGGGTCTGGAACTCCTTGGCGTAATCGAAGGCCTCGCCCATCGGATCGGACTTGGCGGTGTGCTGGTGCAGGATCTTCAGGTTGAGCTGGTTGGGCCACCAGTCAGCGTTCCCCTGGGACCCGGACACTGCGTTCTGGCCTGCGAACGGGCATTTGGATTCGGTCGACAAGGTGATCTCCTCGGTCTGCTGGTTGCACTGCAAGACCCCCAGCGTAGGCGCAGCGACACCGATCAAGCAATGCAATTCGATTGATCGTATCGATTGATGGGGTCAATCGTCGGCCGCCGATCCGCCTGCGGCAGGCCGATCCGGCGTGGTTACCGTCCCCGGCTTCAACGCAACTCGAGCCGCTCCACCCACACCAGTTCGCAGGCGCCGCCGCCGCTGTCCTCGCGACTGAGCGAGCTGCGCCAGCGCCAGCCGTCGTCGCGGTTGGCCTCGACCAGCAGGCCTTCGATCCGCACCACGCTGCCGGCGCGCACCTGCTTGAGCGCCGCGGCCACGGCGTCGTTGGCCGGGATCACGTGGGTGTTGGCGGAACTGCGGGTGATCTCGTCGATCGGCAGGGGCGGCTCGTCCGCGCGCCACGTGTACCAGCGCGCGCCCTGGTCGATGCGCATGCGCTCGAGCACCGCGCTGTCGGACATGCGCTGCCAGCCCAGCGCGAGATCGGTGGGTGCAAGCGCGGCCCCGGCATCGAAGCTGTAGTCGCGCCGCGACAGCACCCGGGCCTGGAGCTCGTAGCGCGCCAGCGGCTGGATCTGGAAGTCCTCGTGCCGGAACGGACGCGGATCGGCCAGCGCGAGTTGCCGCGGCGCCTCGGGCACCAGCACGCCCGGCACGCGTGCCACCGGTCGCGCGGTGAACCACCAGTGGCCGAGGCCGAACAGCCCCAGCGCCAGCAGCAGCCACGCGCGCCTCACGCGCGGGCCGACCGGGGCCGGCGCCGCGCGGGCGGCGTCGTCAGCACGCTGCGCGGGTCGAGCAGGCCGCGCGGCAGGTCGCGGATCACCGCGGCCAGCTTCTGGAGGAAGTCGCCCACGGCGGACGACTTGCGCCACGCCAGCGCGATGCGCCGGTTGGGCGTGGCATCGCGGAAGCGCAGCAGGCGGACGCCGTCGGATGCCGACACCGGCGGCTTGACCGCCAGCATCGGCAGCAGGGTGATGCCGACGTTGGCGGCGACCATCTGGCGCAGCGTCTCCAGGCTGGTGGCGCGGAAGCCGTTCTTCTCGCCCGCGCCGGCCATGTGGCAGACGTCCAGCGCCTGGTCGCGCAGGCAGTGCCCGTCCTCGAGCAGGAGCAGGCTCTGGCCGTGGAGGTCGTCCATCCGCAGCGCGGCGCGACGCGTGAGTTCGTGGCCCTGCGGGACAGCGAGCAGGAACGGCTCCTCGAACAGGAACTCGGTGTGCAGTTGCTCGTCGTGGAGCGGCAGGGCGAGGCCGGCGGCGTCGAGCTTGCCCTCGTGCAGCATGCGGACCAGCGTGGCGGTCTTCTCCTCCACCAGCAGCAGTTCGAGCCGCGGGAAACGCGCGCGGATCAGCGGCACCACGTGCGGCAGCAGGTAGGGACCCAAGGTGGGAAAGAACCCGAGGCGCACGGTGCCCGATTCAGGGTCCCTGGTGCGGCGCGCCAGCTCGCGGATCTGGTCGACCTCGCGCAGGATGCCGCGCGCGCGCTCGGCCACCAGCTTGCCGGTGTCGGTGAGCATGACCTTGCGCGGCGAGCGTTCGACCAGCGCCACGCCGAGTTCCTCCTCCAGCTTCCTGATCTGGGTCGACAGGGTCGGCTGGCTGACGAAACTGGCCTCGGCCGCGCGACCGAAGTGCCGCAGGTCGGCCAGGGCGACGAGGTAGCGCAGGTCACGCAGGTTCATGGCTGGCGTAGTCGCTGGCGGGGGCGAGCGGACCCGGGTCGCGCCAGGAGGCGCGGATTTCCGGCATGGACGATCGTACCTCAGCTTTCGATAGGTCTGGTCAATCAATCGAATTCGAGAAATTAATTTGCCGGATCGATCGATCGTCCGCACCATGCGCGCTATTACTCGCCACCCGGGTCGTCACGCGAACCCCGGGCAGGGGATCGATCCGATCCGGGTGGCGGGGCATTGGATGCAGGCCGACCCGCGCCCCGGGGCGCGGCCGCCGGCAGCCTGAAAGGGCAATTGCCGGGTCGGGTCAAAGGAGTAGAGTTGGCCTTGGAGGCGTGGCTCGGCCTCCCTGCACTGTCCCCCAGTGCGTCGTCCCAACCCCCAATCCCCGGGGCGGCGCACTCCCCGGCGGGCGATCCCTCCCCAGGATCGCCCGCTTTTCTCCCCCTTCGATCGTCGCGCAACGTCCCCCTCCTTCAGGAGCGGT
>JAGOEZ010000142.1 GCA_017997455.1 Lysobacterales bacterium
ATCGATCCGGCCTGCGCGATCGCCTTCGAGGCCGAGCCCGAGGAGGCCGACCTGATGCGACGCCCGCCACGGGCGCGCGCGGACTCGCCCTATCGCCTGCGCGCGTTGCTGCCCAGCGCGCTGCTCGGCCTGGTCGCGCTCGCCGCCTGCCTGGCGGTGATGCTGTACGCCAGGGCGATGGCACTGGATGCGGAAGCCACGCGCGCCGCCGTCTTCACGATGCTGGTGCTGGGCAACCTGGCGCTGATCGGCGCGCACCGCACCCGTATCCGCCACGCCGCCGGCAACCGCAACCCGGCGTTGTGGTGGATCGTGGCAGGCAGCCTCGCGTGCCTGGCCGCGGCGCTGTACTGGCCCGCGCTGGGCCGGCTGTTCCGCTTCGCGTCCCCGGCGCCCCAGACCTGGCTCGCCGTGGCCCTGGTCCTTGCCGCATTGCTGCTGGGTTTCGCCGTGCTGGCGCGGCTGGGCTGGCGTCCTGCCGGCACCGGCGCGGCGTTCGCGGCACGAGGAAGCGCACGGTGACGACGACTGCGCCGGCGAACGCCGCCCCACGCCCCTTCGTGCTCGGCCTGCTGGCCGCGTTCGCCGCGATCTGGACCGCGCTGGCGCTGGCGCCGTGGTACCGCCAGGACTGGCTGCTCGAGAACATGCTGGTGTTCGCCGCCCTGCCCTTGCTGGCCTGGGGCTATCGCACGCTGCCCTTCACCCGCGGCACCTACGCGTGCCTGTTCGTGTTCCTGGTGCTGCACGCGATCGGCGCGCACTACACCTATTCCGAGGTGCCCTACGACCGCGCATTCGAGGCCGTCACCGGCGCCTCGCTCAATGCCCTGCTCGGCTGGGAGCGAAACCACTACGACCGCATGGTCCACTTCCTCTACGGCCTGCTGGTCACGCCCGCGGCGATCGAGATCCTGCAGGCGCGCGCGCCGCCGCGCGGCCTGTGGCGCTGGCTGCTGCCGGTCTGCTTCATGATGTCGCACTCGGTGCTGTACGAGATGATCGAGTGGCTGGCCGCCGAGGTCTTCGGCGGCGACCTGGGCCAGGCCTACCTCGGCACCCAGGGCGACGTATGGGACGCGCAGAAGGACTCGCTGCTCGCGACCGCGGGTTCGGTGGCGTCGGTGATCCTGTGCACCCCCTGGATCCGGCGCGGCCTGCCTTTCGCCGCGGGCACACGGGGCGCGAACTGATCGCGCCCGCGCGCAGGGCATAGCCGCGACCGGGTCGAATGCTGGAGCCGAATGCCGCGCCCCGCCCTGCCGGATCAATCGTCGCCGGACATGAACCCGAACAGGTTCATCAGGTGGACGAACAAGGTATAGATCGAGGTGTACAGGTCGACCGTGACCATCACGTAGTTGTCCTCGCCACCGTTGACCACCTCGCTGGTGCGATACAGGATCAGGGCCGACATCAGCAGCACCACTGCCGCCGAGATCGCCAGCGACAGCGCCGGGATGGCGAGGAAGATGTTGGCCACTATCGCGACCAGGGCCACGATGATCCCGGTCAGCACGAAGCCGCGCAGGAAGCTGAAGTCGCGCCTCGAGGCGATCGCATAACCCGACATGGCCACGAACACCAACGCCGTGGTGGCCAGCGCGTTGAACACGATCAAGGAACCGCCGGGCACTCGGGTCAGGTACATGCCGACGAAGGGCCCGAGGAACCAGCCGGTGAGCGCCGTGTAGACCAGCACCGCCGGGAGGCTCGCCGCGGTGCGGCTGACCCTTGCGATCATGAACGGCCCGCCGATGAAGACGGCCAGCATGACGATCCAGTGCACCGGCTGCGCATTCGACGAGATCGCCGCGAGAGCCGCGACGGCGGCCACCGCCAGCGACATGCCTAGCAGGATGTATGCGTTGCGCAGCACCTTGTTGGTCGCCAGCGCGCTGGCGGGTACTGCGATGGGGCGTGCGATTCCCGTCATGGTCGGTTCCTTCGGTTGGCCACTCGCGAGCCTCGATTGCAGCACGAAATTGGCCCTGTCGCCACGGATTTCAAGTCGTCGTCCGCGCGTGAAAACCGCGTCGATGCGACAGGCGCGCAGCGGCATTCTGGTGCCCCGGCTCCTACTGGTGGCTACGACAACGCGGCCAGCGGAAGCAACAGCTTCATCGGCGGCGACTGCATACGGTGCGTGCACGCGGCGCGTCCTGCGATTACATTGCGCCATTGCCATCGCTGCAGGATCCGCCCATGAAACTGCAAGACCAGCATGTCGTCGTGACCGGTGGCTTCGGCACGCTGGGCATGGCCGTGGTGCAGGCCGCGCTCGCCGCCGGTGCCCGGGTCACCGCGGTCGACCGCGCGCGGGCACCAGCGGCGGATGCACCCGCGGGTGCGCAACTGGTCGGCGACGTGGACCTGGCCGATGCGGCGACGGCCGCGGCGACCTTCGATCGCATCGCCGCCGCCGGCGGCGGCCTCGATGCCCTGGTCAATGTCGCGGGCACGTTCCGCTGGGAGACGGTGGAGGGCGGCAGCCTCGACACCTGGGACCTGCTCTACCGGGTCAACCTGCGCACCGCAGTCGCCGCCAGCAAGGCCGCGCTGCCGCACCTGATCACGCGCGGCGGCGGCAGCATCGTCAACGTGGGCGCTGGCGCGGCCGCGAAGGCCGGCGCGGGCATGGGCGCCTATGCGGCCTCGAAGTCGGGGGTGGCGCGGCTGACCGAAGCGCTGGCGGAGGAGCTCAAGGATCGCGCGATCACGGTCAATGCGGTGCTGCCCAGCATCATCGACACGCCGCCCAACCGCGCCGACATGCCCAAGGCGGACTTCGACCGCTGGGTGAAGCCCGCGCAGCTTGCCGACGTGATCGTCTTCCTGCTGTCGGCGCAGGCGCGCGCGATCACTGGGGCGTTGATCCCGGTCAGTGGCCGGGTCTGAAGCAGTGCGTTTTTCCAGCGTGCGCATGCCGTTCTGATGGCGTCATCCCGGCGCAAGCCGGGATCCAGCAGCGCAAGGCCAGGCCGGACGATGGCGTTACTGGATCCCGGCTTGCGCCGGGATGACGTCGGAGTCGCCAGGATGCGTCGGGTCAGTGGAAATCGCGCGAGCGCGCGTCCAGGCCCTCGAGCAGGCCGCTCCAGTCGTGCAGGCGCCGCGCGACCAGGTGGCGCACGCCGTCGGCGACCTGCAACTCGCCATCGACCGCGAGCAGCGTGGACTCGATCAGCACGCGGCGCTGGCGCTGCGCCAGCGCGAGCCAGATCACCAGGTTGACCACGCCGGTCTCGTCCTCGAGGGTGACGAAGGTGACGCCGCTGGCGGTGCCGGGGCGCTGGCGCACGGTGACCAGGCCCGCGGTGCGCGCCGTGCTGCCGTCGGCGAGTTCGCCCAGCTGCTGCGCGCTCAGGGCGCGGCGCTCGCGCAAGGACGCGCGAACCAGCGCCAGTGGATGACGCTCGAGGCTGAAGCCGTAGCGCGCGTAGTCGCCGAACACGTTCTCGGCGGTGGTGGGCGGGCGCAGTGGCACGCGCTGCTCGGGGATCGCGCTGCCATCGAGCACCGCGGGCAGGCTCTCGGCGCCGGCCACCGCCCAGTGCGCGCGATGCCGGTGCCCGGCCAGGGTGCGCAGGGCGCCGCCCTCGGCCAGTCGCGTGCGCTCGAAGCGGTTCAGCGCCGCGCGATCGACCAGGTCCTGCACGTCGGTGTACGGCCGCTCGATGCGCGCGGCGACGATGCGGCCGGCGGCATCGGCGCTGATGCCCTGCAGCAGGCAGTAGCCCAGGCGCAGGGCCAGCGAATCGGACGCTTCCGTTTCGAGCGTGCAATGCCACGCGCTGTGGGTCACGTCGACCGGCCGCACCTGCACGCCGTGGCGCTGCAGGTCCTGGATGATCTGCGAGGGCTGGTAGAAGCCCATCGGCAGCGAGTTGAGCAGCGCGCAGGCGAACACTGCCGGTTCGTGGCATTTCAGCCAGCACGACACGTAGACCAGCAGCGCGAAGCTGGCGGCGTGCGATTCCGGGAAACCATAGGACCCGAAGCCCTTGATCTGCTCGAACACCTGCGCGGCGAACTCGCCGGCGTAGCCGCGCTCGCGCATGCCGTCGAGGATGCGCGCCTCGAAGTGCTCGAGGCCGCCGCGCCGCTTCCACGCCGCCATCGAGCGCCGCAGGTGGTCGGCCTCGCCGGGCGTGAAGCCGGCCGCGACGATCGCCAGCTGCATCACCTGCTCCTGGAAGATCGGCACGCCCAGGGTGCGGCCGAAGACCTCGCGCAGCGCCTCCGAGGGATAGGTCACCGGCTCGAGTCCCTGCCGGCGGCGCAGGTAGGGATGCACCATCTTTCCCTGGATCGGGCCCGGCCGCACGATCGCGACTTCGATCACGAGGTCGTAGTAATTCGCGGGTTTCAGGCGCGGCAGCATCGCCATCTGCGCGCGCGACTCGATCTGGAACACGCCCAGCGTGTCGGCGCGCTGGATCATGGCGTAGGTTTCGGCGTCCTCCGGCGGCACCGTCGCCGGGGTGAGGTGCAGGCCCCGGTGCGCGTGCAGCAGGTCGAAGGCGCGGTGCAGGCAGGTCAGCATGCCGAGCGCGAGGCAATCGACCTTGAGCAGGCCCAGGGTGTCGAGGTCATCCTTGTCCCACTGGATCACGGTGCGGTCGGGCATCGCCGCGTTCTCCACCGGCACCAGCTCGTGCAGCGGGTGCTCGGAGATGACGAAGCCGCCCACGTGCTGCGACAGGTGCCGCGGGAAATCCAGCAACTCGCGCGACAGCGCCAGCAGGCGCCGGATCAGCGCCGACTCCGGATCGAAGCCCGCCTCGCGCAGGCGCTGGCCGATGTCGGCGGCCTCGTCCCACCAGCCCAGCGCGCGGGTGACCTGGTCGAGCTGGTCGAGCGAGAGCCCCAGCGCCTTGCCGACGTCGCGCACCGCGCTCCTGGGCCGGTAGCAGATCACGGTGGCGGCGAGCGCGGCGCGCTGGCGGCCGTATTTGCGGTAGATGTACTGGATCACCTCCTCGCGCCGCTCGTGCTCGAAATCGACGTCGATGTCGGGCGGCTCGTTGCGTTCCTTCGAGATGAAGCGCTCGAACAGCATGCTCATGCGCGCGGGATCGACCTCGGTGATGCCCAGCGCGTAGCAGACCGCGGAGTTGGCCGCCGAGCCGCGCCCCTGGCACAGGATCGACTGCGCGCGCGCATGGCGCACGATGTCGTGCACGGTGAGGAAGTAGCTCTCGTAGCCGAGCTCGGCGATCAGCGCCAGCTCGTGCTCGACCTGGGCCCGCACCTTGGCCGTCGCGCCCAGCGGGAAACGCCAGCGCAGGCCCTGCTCGGTGAGCTCGCGCAGGTGCGCTTCTGCGCTGAGGCCTTGCGGCACCAGCTCGCGCGGGTACTCGTAGCGCAGATCGGCCAGCGAGAAGCGGCAGCGCGCGGCGATGCGTTCGCTCTCGGCCAGCGCGTCGGCCGGATACTGCCGCGCGAGGTCCTCGCGACGGCGCAGGTGGCGCTCGCCGTTGGGCCACAGCGCGTATCCCGCCGCAGCCACCGGAACACCGAGCCGGATCGCGACCAGCGTGTCCTGCAGCGCCTTGCGCCGCCGCACGTGCATGTGCACGTCGCCGCAGGCGACCAGGGGAATCGCCGCCTGCACCGACAACTCGCGCATGGCCGCCGTGGTTTCCGCATCGTGCGGGCCGCGGTGCAACTCCAGCGCCAGCCAGCAGCGTTGCGGGAACAGGGAGTGGAGCCATTCGGCGTCGGCGCGCGTGGGTATGTCTGCTGGCGTCGACACCGACGACGATGACCTTGATGTTGATGTTCTTGCGGCTGTCGTCGTCGTTGCATCGGCCGCCGTCGCGCTCGTGCTTGCCGGCTTCATTCCCTGCCCCGTGCTCTTCCCCCTCCCCCTTGAGGGGGGAGGGTTGGGGTGGGGGTGACCACGTTGCCTCGTCGCATCGGACTTGCGTGTCGAGGCAGCGGACTCTTCCGCCACCACTTCGCGATCGGGTCCACCCCCACCCTGCCCTCCCCCCTCCAGGGGGAGGGGAAATCGATGCTGTCGGGAATCGGGCAGCAACAGCGCCAGCAATCCCTCGCGCGGATGCGCCGCGAGGTCCTCGCGCGTCAACCGGTACTCGCCCTTCTCGGCCGCGCGCCGCGCGTGCGTGATCAGGCGGCACAGGTTCGCGTAACCGTCGGCGTCTTCGACCAGCAGCACGAAGCGCGGCCCGTCGACGAGGTTGAACTCGGCGCCGACGATCAGCGGCAGTTCGAGTTCGCGCGAGGCCTCGTAGGCACGCACAATGCCGGCCAGGGTGCATTCGTCGGTGATCGCCAGCGCGCGATAGCCCAGCCGCCTGGCGCGTTCGAACAGTTCCTTCGCGGTGGATGCGCCGCGCTGGAAGCTGAAGTTGCTCAGGCAATGCAGTTCGGCATAGCCCGGGGCTGGCGGTGGATTCGGCATGGCGCGGCATTCGGTATCAAGGGTCAGGCACCGTGCGTCGTTTTCGTCTCAGGGCGTGGGAATCCGCGGTATCCCGTCACCTCATCGGCGTTGCCCCGGCGCCTCATCTGGCGTCATCCCGGCGCAGGCCGGGATCCAGTCGAACATGCGCTTTCCGCGGTGGCGCCTGCGTGCAAGGTCTCGCCACTGGGTCCCGGCGTGCGCCGGGATGACGTCGGGGAGGAAGACACGCGGGCAGCTGCACAATGGATTCCCGCTTGCGCGGGAATGACGGCCTTGGGGGGCGGTGGCGCGGCTCGGGGGCACGGCGCGGGCTGCAGCGTCGCGGAGTTCATGCGTACAGGCCATGCACGTACCAACCCTCGCGCGGTTCGCGTTCGCGGTAGACCCACAGGTCGGTGCCCTGCAGGGTGCGCAGGCGGTAGTAGTCGCGCGCCACCGGTGCGCCATCCCACCAGCCCGATTCGAGGCGCTCGGGACCTTCGAGCAGCGCCGCGCCCTGGCGCTGCAGCCAGATGTCGAGCGGCTGCGGGGTCT
>JAGOEZ010000016.1:0-21523 GCA_017997455.1 Lysobacterales bacterium
CTCGCCGAACTGCCCGACGCCGACCTGCACCGCGAGGGCCGCGATCCCGAGCAGGACAGGGTCGAGCGCGCCGAGCGGGCGAAGTCGCACCTCGACCGCTTGGCGGCGATGCTCGGCGACTGAGCGACGCGGGGAAGCGGACCCCGAAGGTCCACGAATCGGCTCCTTGACCGGTCGGCGGGCCGGATGCGACACCACGGCCCCGGACTGCGCCATGCAACCAGTAACCGCTTCCCGGGAGCTGGACCATGTCGCATCGCCCATCGCGCGTACCTCCGGCGCTGCCGTTCCTGCGCCCATGCCGGGTTGGCGCGATCCTGCTCGCTGGACTGGCCTGGGCGACGGCGCAAGCCGCCACCGGCGACGGCACCTGGAGCGGCTTCGGCGGCCTGCCCGAGGGTTGCAATGGGCGCATCGCCAAGGCAGCGCGCGCGCCGGACGGGCGCATCGTGGTCGCGGGGGTCTTCACGGCGTGCGGTGGCGCGGTGGCCAATCGCGTGGCTGCCTTCGATCCCTCGACCGGTGCCTGGAGCAGCCTCGGCAGCGGACTCGAGAATGGCGTCAACGGAATTGCGCAAGCGATCGACATCGCTGGCAGCGACATCTACATCGGCGGCGATTTCACCCTGGCCGGCACGGTCCCGGCGGCGCGGGTCGCGCGCTGGAACGGCAGCGCCTGGAGCAGCCTGGGCACGGGCGCGGCCAACGGCGTGGGCGGTGGCCCGGTACAGGCGATCGCTGTCACCGCGGGCGTGGTGTACGTCGCGGGCGACTTCAACGCAGCCGGCGGCAACCCGGCCAATCGCATCGCGCGCTGGAACGGCAGCGCCTGGTCCACGCTGGGCAGCGGCGCCAGCAATGGCGTCGGCGCCGGCGTGCGCGCGCTGGCGGTGGATGGCGGCGACCTCTACGCCGGCGGATTCTTCACCACTGCCGGCGGCAATGCCGCCAACTGGGTGGCGCGCTGGAACGGCAGCGCATGGTCCAGCCTCGGCAGTGGCAGCGCCAACGGCGTCAACGGCTTCGTCAACGCCTTGCTGGTGACCACGCCCGGCGTCCTGCTTGCCGCGGGCAACTTCAATCTTGCGGGCGGCGCCACGGCGAATCGCGTGGCGCGTTGGAGCGGCGGCGCCTGGTCGAGCCTGGGCACCGGCGCGGAGAACGGCGTCGGTCCCGGCGGCACCGGCAATTCGCTGGCGCATCTCGGCGGCGAGGTCCTGGTCGGCGGCACATTCACCGTTGCCGGCACCACGACCGCGCTGCGGGTGGCGCGCTGGTCCGGCACCGCATGGGCGAGTCTCGGCAGTGGGTCGGCGAACGGCACCAACGGTTCGGTCGATGCGCTGGTGACGGCCGGCAACGAGGTGTATGCCTTCGGTCCGTTCAACAGCGCCGGTGGCGGCATCGCCAACGCGGCCGCACGCTGGAACGCGGGCGGATGGGCAACGCTGGGCAGCGGCACGGGCAACGGCTTCGCGCGCAATGTGTCCGCCGTTGCCTGGTTCAATGGCGCGCTTCACGTGGGCGGCAGCTTCACTGCGGCGGGCCCGGTGACGGCCAACTACATCGCGCGCTGGAACGGCAGCGGCTGGAGCGCCCTGGGCAGTGGTCTCGACGGCCCGGTCGACGACATGGTCGTGCAGGGCAATGCGCTGGTCATCGGCGGCAGCTTCAACAATGCCGATGGCGTGCCGGCCAGCCGGGTCGTGCGCTGGAACGGCAGCGCGTTCAGCGCGCTCGGCGCCGGCGTGGACGGCAGCGTGTTCGCGCTGGAGGCGATCGGTGGCGACCTCTACGCGGGCGGCAGCTTCGCCAATGCCGGCGGCGCACCGGCGAGCAACGTCGCGCGCTGGAATGGCGCCAGCTGGAGCGCACTGGGCAGCGGCACGGACCAGGTCGTGCTCGACCTCGCCGCGGTCAATGGCGTGCTCCATGCAGGAGGACTGTTCGGCATGGCGGGCGGCGTGCCGGTGGCTCGAATCGCGCGTTGGGACGGCAACGCGTGGAGCGCGTTGGGAGCGGGCGTGGGCGTCGCAAGCGGCTTCGCTACCGTCACCAGTTTGCGCAGCAGCGGCACGGCGTTGTTCGTCGGCGGCAGCTTCACCCTCGCTGGCGGCAATCCGGCCAGCAACGTCGCGCGCTGGGATGGCGGCAACTGGAGCGCGCTCGGCAGCGGCCTAGGCGGCGGCACCGCCAGCGCGCTCGAGATCTTCGGCAGCGATCTCTATGCCGCAGGCACGTTCAACGCCGCGGGCGGGCAGGCGGTGGGCTACGTGGCGCGATGGATCGGCAGCGAGTGGCAGGCGCTGGGCAGCGGTTCCGCCAACGGCGTCAATGCGCCCGCAACCGAGGTGCGGGCAGCTGGCGGCGCGCTCTACATCGGCGGCACCTTCGGCGGCACGCTGCAACTCGCGTCCGCCGGACTCATCGGCTATACGCCGGCGGAGACCCTGTTCCGGGACAGCTTCGAATAGGCCTGCCGGCCCCGGGGCGATCGCCCCGGGGCCGTGATCAGGACGGCCGTTGTCGGCCCGGGCGTGACCGGGACATCCTTGACCGGCGCCCATGATCCGCGGCGGCCTGGCCGTCCAGCCACATGACGCTCGTGGCGGCGCCGGCACGGTTTGCGTAGATCGGGATCGGCGCTACCCTCGCTCCGGCACCCGATCGCGTGTCCGGCAGGCGCATCGAGCGTTGGGCAGCGTGCGTCCGTGATCGAATCGTGGCAAGCGCAACTACCCACGGGTGGACGTACGTGATGCCCAAGCGCGTCTTCGTGCTGGGAGCCACCGGCACGATCGGACGGGCGACCGTGCGCGCGCTGCTGCGTCGTGGCCACGAAGTCGCCTGCTTCGTGCGTGCGCGCGCGGCCGTGGATCACGCCGCGCTGCTGGCCGGCACCAGCGTCCGCATCGGCGACGTCCGCGACCCGGCATCGCTCGCGCGCGACGGTTTCCGCGGCGAGCGCTTCGACGCGCTGGTCTCGTGCCTGGCTTCGCGCACCGGTGCGCCGGCGGACGCGTGGGCCATCGACCACCAGGCGCACGTCCATGCGCTGGCGGCGGCGCGCGAGTCGGGCGTGGCGTTGTTCGTGCTGCTGTCGGCGATCTGCGTGCAGAAGCCCCTGCTCGCCTTCCAGCACGCCAAGCTCGCGTTCGAGCAGCAGCTCGTCGAGTCGGGCCTTGCGTACTGCATCGTGCGGCCCACCGCGTACTTCAAGTCGCTGTCGGGCCAGATCGAGCGCGTGAAGCAGGGCAAGCCGTTCCTGGTGTTCGGCGACGGCACGTTGACCGCGTGCAAGCCGATCAGCGACGACGACCTGGGCGACTACCTGGCGGATTGCCTCGACGACGCGAGCCGCCACCATCGCGTGCTGCCGATCGGCGGACCGGGTCCAGCCATCACGCCGCGGCAGCAGGGCGAGCACCTGCATGCGCTGCTCGGACGACCACCGCGCTTCAGGCACGTGCCGGTCGCCCTGCTGGACCTCATCATCGCCACCCTGGGCACCGCGGGCCGGCTGGCTCCGGCACTCGCGCGCAAGGCCGAGCTGGCGCGCATCGGGCGCTATTACGCGACCGAATCGATGCTGGTGCTGGACCCCGCGACCGGCCGCTACGACGCCGACGCGACGCCCTCCACCGGCAGCGAAACCCTGTTCGACTACTACGCAGAGCTCGTGCGCGGCGCGAAGGCGGCCGAGCGGGGCGACCACGCGGTGTACTGAACGGCGCGCACGCAGGTCGCGCCATTGCCGGCAAGGCGGTTGCCGCTCAGTCGCCGGACGGGGATGGTTCCGCGTCGATCTCCAGCAGCGGCTCGTCCTCTGCCCCAAGCTCGCGCGCTTCCCGCTCCCACGGCGTCTCGACCGCATAGCCGCGCTCGCGCAGATCCGCGAGCCACCCGTCCTCGCGCAGCAGCAGGGAGATCGGGAGCATGCCGAAGCTGGTGGGATGACGCGCCAGTGCCGCCTCCACTGCCTGCAGCCACTGCGCGCGCAGTTGTTCCTCGAGGTTGTCCATGCCGCTGCGCTCGGCGAAGCCCGCCTCGAACACGGCGTCGAGGCAGGCGCGCGTGGCATCGGTGAAGGGCACGCTGCGCAACAGCTCGAGGTCGCCGGTAGCCCAGGCGTTGGCGCGCACCTGCAAGGTACCGAGGTCGGACTCCACGTGCGACAGCGTGCGCCGGAAGCACTCGAGGTCATCGAGCGGCGAGCGCGCGAAGTCCTTGAGCGTGGCGCCGGGCTTGTCCAGCACGATGCGGACCTCGGGCTGCGTCAGCGGCACGTCGTGTCGCTTTGCCGCGCGCCGCACGACCTTGGCCACCGGCACGCGCACGCTCAGCCCCACGCTGTCGAGCGCTTCCTCGTAGAGCTTCCAGGCGGCGAACAGCGGGCGGCGCTTCTCCACCGCGCGGCTGCGGCCGATGTAGCGTGTCTTGAGCGGGGTCCAGCGCGCGTAGTCGGCCGCGGGCAGCACCTCGGCCAGGGTCTGGTCGTCGGGGTTGTTGCGCGCGCCCAGCGCTGCCGGGATCAGGAACACGCCGCGCAGGGCGCCGCCCTTCCAGTCCAGTTGCGCGGTCGGCGCCAGCACCACTTCGCCCGAGCGCGCGATCGTTTCCTCCACTTCCGCCGCCGCCCACTGCATCCGCCGCGGCAGCGGCGCCAGCGTCCCCAGGATCCAGAATTCGCGACCGTCGCGCGACACCCGCCACAGCCCCGGCCCCGGTTGCGTGCCCGAGACCACGACCGCGTCGAGGACCTTGGTTTCCGGCTCGGCGGCAGCGGCGGCCACGGTGGCAGTCGACTCTGCCGCCGCAGCCTGCGCTGCGACCAGGAACAACGCCGTGGACAGGAGCATGGGCGATGCACTCGATGTCAGGATTTCGGGCAGCGTAACGGCTGCCCGTGAATCCGCGATCAACGATGCAGGCGTGCCATGCCGTTTGGCGGTTGACAGGGGCTCCGGCGGGCCGGCCCAGTCGCCGCCTGTCAGGCGTAGGGGCGTACGCGCGGCTCTGCCACCTGCCACGTCGTGCGCCGGGCGACCCGCAGGTCGTAGTCGGACTGCAGGTTCAGCCAGGTTTCGGGCGTCGTGTCGAAGAACTTGCCCAGGCGCAACGCGGTATCGGCGGTAATCGACCGCGTGCCATTGACGATGCCGCTGATCCGGTTCGGCGGCACGTCGATCGCGCGCGACAGCGCGTTGATCGAGACGCCTAGCGGGCGCATGAACTCCTCGCGCAGGATCTCGCCGGGCGGAATGGGGTCGAGCAGCTTTCTGGTCATGGGTGGACTCAGTGGTAGTCGACAATCTCGACGTCGTGGGCATCGCCGTCGATCCAGCGAAAGCAGACTCGCCATTGCTCGTTGATGCGAATGCTGCATTGCTCCTTGCGGCGTCCGCGCAGCGACTCGAGGCGGTTGCCGGGCGGGACCTTCAAGTCATCGAGGCGGCCAGCCGCGTTCAGGAGCAGCAGCTTGCGGCGCGCGACGGTTTCGAATGCGCGAAACCGTGGCACCGTCTCGTCGGCAAAGAGCCGCTTCGTATCCCTGTCCTTGAACGAGCGGATCACGACCATAGGCTATTACGCGGGGTGTAATACGTCAACGGTGATACCCGTGGTGGATCATGCGACGTGCCCGCGCGGCGCAGCCTGCCTGTCACCGGACCGCTGGTAGACTGCGCGCCGGTGCCGCTGGAGCCATCCAGGATGAAACTGCAACGCATGGCATGGCTCGCGGCAGGCGTCGCGCTGCTCGCGGGCTGCGCCGCAACCACGCCGCACGGGACGCTGGCCGGGCCGGCGGCTACCGATGCACGCGTTCCCGCCCCCGACGACACCCGCGGCGCCATGGCCTGGATGCAGACCGCGGCCGAATACGACGCGCAGAACCTGATGGTGTACGCCGCCGCCCGCGTCGCGCTCGATGCCGCGCTGGCCGATCCCGCGCGCGACGCGCTGCCGGCGGACGAGCGCGCGCGCAGCGGCAAGGACCCGCGCACCCTGCCGCCGGCGATCATCCTCGACATCGACGAGACGGTGCTCGAGAACACGCCCTTCAACGTCGACCTCATGCATCGCCCGATCGATCCCGGCCTGCCGGTCGAGGATTTCCGCCGCGCCTTCGATCAACGCTGGGTCGCCTGGGTGCGGCGCGCCGAGGCGCCGCGCATGGGCGGCGCCAAGGCCTTCCTCGACCATGCCGTGTCACGCGGGATCGCGATCCGGTACATCAGCAACCGCGCCTGCGCGCCGGGCGATCCGTCGATGTGCGAGGAAGAGCCGACCTGTCGCAACCTGGTCGAGCAAGGACTGCCGCTGGCCGACTGCGAGAACGACGTGATCCTGCGCTACGAACAGGCGCCCTACCTCGAGGACGCCGAGAAGGGCAGCCGCCGGGTCGAGGTCGGGCGCGAATTCCGCGTGCTGCTGATGCTGGGCGACAACCTCGGCGATTTCCTCGACGGCATCGCGGTGGACGCAGCCGCACGCGAGCGCCTGGTGTGCGCGGCGGAAGCGCACTGGGGCGTGGACTGGTTCATGCTGGCCAATCCGCTCTACGGTTCGTGGCCGCGCGCGGCCGAGAACCTGCCGCCCGGGGCGGGCTTCGCCACGCAGGGCGAGCGGCGCGCGGCGCAGCGCGCCGGTGTCGACGCCTCGCTGGTGGAGGAGGCGCAGTCGCGTGCACGCCTGCGCACGCCGTGCCTGGCCGCCAGCGCGCCGGGGAACTGAAGCCGATGCGCAGCAGCAACCCGATCCCCGCCCACGAGCGCCTGATCGTGGCGCTCGACGTGGCGACGCAGGCCGAGGCCATGGCACTGGTCGACCAGCTCGGCGATGCCGTGTCCTTCTACAAGATCGGCATGGAGCTGCTGACCAGCGGCGAGTACTTCGAGGCGCTCCAAGCGCTGGTCGCGCGCGGCAAGAAGGTCTTCGTCGACCTCAAGTTCTTCGACGTGCCCGCCACGGTCGCCTCGGCGGTGAAGGGCCTCACGCGCTACCCGGTGCATTTCGCCACCGTGCACGGCAACGACGCGATGATGCGGGCCGCGGCGGCGGCCAAGGGCGACATCCGCATCCTCGCCGTCACCGCGCTGACCAGCCTCGACCAGCGCGACCTCGATGACCTCGGCTTTGCCTGCGACCCGCGCACCCTGGTGCTGTCCCGCGCCCGTGCGGCCTTTGCCGCCGGTTGCGACGGCGTGGTCTCGTCGGGCCTGGAAGTGGCCGATTTGCGGCGCGAGGTCGACGCGCGCCTGCTGGTCGTGTGCCCGGGCATCCGCCCGGTCGCCAACACCGACGACCAGAAGCGCACGGTGGACGTGCGCGAGGCCTTCGAGGCCGGGGCCGACTACATCGTGGTCGGGCGCCCGATCCGCCAGGCGGCCCAGCCGCGGCAGGCGGCGGAGGCGATCCAGCACACGATCTTGGACATATTCTCCAAATAAATCATGTCGTTGCGGTGCATAAGCTAAGGTATTGCCTTAGATAAGTCGGCTAAGCTATGATTTTCCCGCGCTTAGCAGCGGCTCGGCACTCGAACTGCGGCAACCGCAACGATTCCCCCTCCGGCACCTGCCGGCTTGAATCAGAGGATCGGACCGATCCTCTGATTTTTTTTGCCCGTGCCCACCGGCCCTTGCCTCGCGGCGGCGGCGACCCCTACATTGCCCCTCCTTTCCCAGGAGGACTTGCCCATGGTCCGCCGCATTTCGCTGGTGCTGGCCCTCGCCCTGGTGGCGCTGCTGGCCGGTTGCAAGTCCAAGGACCAGGCCCCGGCCGCCGCGGCGACCACGCCCGAGGGCGCGGTGCAGGCCGCCGTCGCCAGCCTCAAGGCCGGCGACCTCGCCGCGCTGGTCCAGGCCCAGGTGCCGCCGCAGCACATGGACGCCCTGCGCGCCGAGTGGAAGCGCGACATGGCCGAGGACCCGCCCAGCGACGAGGACCGGCAGCAGTTCGCGCAGATGATGGCCGACCTGACCGCGGCCGATGCCAACGAGCGCCTGTTCGCCCAGCTCGAACCGCAGATCGTGCGCTTCGAGACCGAGATCGTGCCCAACATGCCGACCTACATCGAGATGGGCCGCGGCTTGCTCGAAGCGGGGATCAAGGAGCGCAAGGACTTCAACGAGGAACAGAAGCAGCAGGCGCTGAAGTCGGTCGACGCGCTGGTCGGCTGGCTCGAAAGCACGCGCTTCACCGACCGCGACAAGGCCCGGTCGGCGATCTCGCAGATCACCGCCGCCGCGCGCGAGCTCAACCTCAAGACCCTGGACGAGGCGCGCGCGCTCGACTTCGACCAGGCCATGGCCAGGGGTTCGATCGCGTTCCGCGGCTTCAAGGACGTGCTCGCCACCTACGGATTCAAGGTCGACGAGCTGCTGGGCAGCGTCCGGACCGAAGTCCTCTCGCGCGACGGCAACCAGGCCAAGGTGCGGATCCATTACAGCCTGCTGGGCTCGCCGCTCTCCTTCGAGGCCGAACTGGTCGAGGTGGACGGGCGCTGGTACGGCAAGCAGACCATCGAGGAACTGGCCAAGTCCGGCGCGCCGTCGGCGGCCGCTGCCGCCGGCTGAGGCCAACGCCGCGGCCGAACCCGACGGCACGCGCGCGAGCGCGTGCGGCCACCCGCCTCCGGACCCCGTCATGGCCGTCGCTCCCGCCAGCGTAGTCGCCGCCGACGCCACCCGCGCCACCTGGCCGTTCCGGCTCATGGCGCGGCTGCTGCGTCCGTGGCTGCGCATCCGCACCGATCCGGCCGATGCCGGCACGGTGCTGCGTGCCGGCGAGGCGCCGGTGTGCTACCTGCTGGAGCGCTACGGGCTCTCCAATGCGCTGATCCTCGAGGAGGCCACCCGCGAGGCCGGCCTGCCGCCGCCGCTCAAGCCCATGCGCGGCAACTGGCTGAGCAGCGCGCGCGCCGTGCTGGCGCTGGAGCACCGCGAGACCGGGCTCTTCGCCGAACCCAAGCGCTATCGCCATTCCAAGGGCCTGGCGGAACTGCTGGCCGCGCTGCGCGACAACGCCGAACTCGACATCCAGGTCGTGCCGGTGTCGATCTTCGTCGGCCGCGCGCCCAGCCGCAGCAGCGGCTGGTTCCGCGTGCTGTTCTCCGAGAACTGGGTGATGGTGGGCCGCTTCCGCCGCCTGCTCGCGATCCTGCTCAACGGGCGCGACACCATCGTGCACTTCAGCCCGGCGATGAGCCTGCGCGAGGTCACGGCCGAGGGGCTCGATCCCGAGCGCACGGTGCGCAAGGCCTCGCGCGTGATGCGCGCGCACTTCCGCCGCCTGCGCACCGCGGTGATCGGTCCCGACCTCTCGCACCGGCGCACGGTGATCGATGCGGTGCTCAACGGCGAGGGCGTGCGCCAGGCGGTCGCTACCGTGGCCAGCAAGGAAGGCATCAGCGTCGAGCAGGCGACCAGCCGCGCGCGCAGCTACGCCTGGGAGATCGCGGCCGACTACTCGCACCCGGTGGTGCGTTCGATCTCGTTCCTGCTGACCGGGTTCTGGAACAAGATCTACGACGGCGTGCAGGTCCACCACCTCGACACGCTGAAGAAGATCGCGCCGGGGCACGAAGTGGTCTACGTGCCCTGCCATCGCAGCCACATCGACTACCTGCTGCTCTCGTACACGCTCTACGTAAACGGCATCGTGCCGCCGCACATCGCCGCCGGGGTGAACCTCAATCTGCCGGTGGTGGGCTCGATCCTGCGCCGCGGCGGCGCCTTCTTCCTGCGGCGCAGCTTCCGCGCCAACGCGCTGTACTCGACCGTGTTCACCGAGTACGTGGCGCAGCTCTTCGCGCGCGGCGTGTCGGTCGAGTACTTCGTCGAGGGCGGGCGCAGCCGCACCGGCCGGCTGCTGGAGCCGCGCGCCGGCATGCTGGCGATGACCGTGCGCAGCTTCCTGCGCCAGTCGCGCCGGCCGGTGGTGTTCCAGCCGGTCTACATAGGCTACGAGAAGCTGGTCGAAGGCAGCTCGTACATCAGCGAGTTGTCGGGCAAGCCCAAGGAGAAGGAATCGATCCTGGGCCTCGCGCGCACGCTGGGGGTGCTGCGCAAGAAGTACGGCAAGGTCGCGCTGTCCTTCGGCGAGCCGATCCACCTCGGCGAGCACCTCGACGCCACCGCGCCCGGCTGGCGCGAGGACAGCGGCGAGGGCGACGAGCGGCCGCCGTGGTTCGCCGGTTCGGTCGCCGACCTCGCCGACCGCATCCTCGCCAACGTCAACCGCGCCGCCGACGTCAACCCGGTCAACCTGCTGGCGGTGGCCCTGCTCGCCACGCCGCGCCACGCGATGGGCGAGGCCGACCTGCTGTCATCGATCCGCGTCGCCAAGGTGCTGCTGGAGCGCGTGCCGTATTCCGACCGCGTCACCATCACGCCGCTGTCGGCCGAGGAGATCGTGGCCTACGGCGAGCGCGTGAACTGGATCACCCGGGTCAAGCATCCGCTGGGCGACGTGCTGATGGCCGAGGGCGACCAGGCCGTGCTGCTCTCGTACTTCCGCAACAACGTGCTGCACCTCTTCGCCACCGCGGCCTGGGTCGCCGGTTGCTTCCTCAACAACCGCCGCCTGCGCCGCGGCACGGTCGAGCGCCTGGGCGAGTTCGTCTATCCATTCCTGCGCAACGAGCTGTTCCTGCCCTGGAGCCCGGACGCCTTCGGCGCCGAGATCCAGAAGACCATCGACGTGTTCCTGGAACTCGGCCTGCTCAAGACCGACACCGACGGCCGCATGCTGCGCCGGCGCGTGGGCCAGACCGACGAGGCCTTCCGCCTGCGCATCATCGCCAACGTGCTCACGCAGGCCTTCGAGCGCTACTACATCGCGATCGCGCTCTTGGTGAAGAACGGCCCGCGCACGCTCTCCACCGCCGAGCTCGAGAGCCTGTGCCACCTGACCGCGCAGCGCCTCGCGCTGCTGTACGAGCGCAATGCGCCCGAGTTCTTCGACCGCAACCTGTTCCGCGGCTTCATCAACACGCTCAAGGAACACCGCGTGGTCTGGCTCGACGACGCCGGCAAGCTCGATTACGCCGAGGGCCTGGTCGGCATCGGCAAGGACGCGCGCCTGATCCTCTCGCGCGAACTGCGCCACTCGATCCTCAAGCTCACTGCGGCGCCGGCGGCGACGGCGGCGACCGGCAATCCCGGGGGCTGAAGCCTTTTCGTCCGGAGGTTGCGCCGCCGCCATGGCGGCGCAACCGGGTCGCTCACTCGTCCTCGTCCTCGTACGACTCGTCGTCGCCTTCGTCGCTCTCGTACGACTCCTCGTCGGCCTCGTAGGACTCTTCCTCGGCTTCGCCCTCGTCGGCCTCGTAGGATTCCTCCTCGGCCTCGCCTTCATCGGCCTCGTAGGACTCTTCCCCGGCTTCGCCCTCGTCGGCCACGTAGGATTCTTCCTCGGCTTCGCCTTCGTCGACCTCGTAGGATCCTTCCTCGGCTTCCCCCTCGTCGGCCTCGTTCGACGCCTCGTCGGCTTCGCCCTCGTCGGCCTCGTAGGATTCTTCCTCGGCTTCGCCCTCGTCGGACTCGTTCGATGCCTCCTCGGCTTCACCCTCGTCGGCCTCGTAGGACGCTTCCTCGGCTTCGCCCTCGTCGGCCTCGTACGACGCCTCGTCGGTCTCGCCCTCGTCGGCCTCGTACGATGCTTCCTCGGCTTCGCCCTCGTCCGACTCGTCGGCAGTTTCGGATTCATCAGCCTCCGATGAGTCGTCCTCCGCGACGTCACCATCAGATTCGTCGTCGATCAGCTCGTCGCCTTCGCCGTCGATTTCCTCATCGACTTCCTCGTCGAGCAGGTCGGCGTCTTCCTCATCGATCGCGAAATCGGCTTCGTCGAAGGCCTCGATCTCGGCGACCTCGTCGTCGAACGCCATCTCGAACCCGCCATCGTCGCCGACCTCCATCAGCACCTGGCCGTCGTCGCCGACATCCACGTCCTCGTACTCGTAGGTGACCGTTTCCTCCTCGCCGACGAGTTCGGCGCGCAGGTCGAAGGCCTCGAGTTCCGGATCGTCGCCGCTGAAGGTGACGCGCCCTTCCTCGTCCTCGCCGGCGTGGAAGTTGTAGCCCTCGTCGAGGCTCAGTCCGCTGACTTCGTAGTAGCCGTTGCCGCTGTCGTTGCCGCCGCCCACGCGCACGGTGGGCTTCTGCTGGCTGCCCGCGTGGTAGGTGAACGCGGAGCGGCCGAGGCGCACGGTCTCGGCCTTGCCGGGCCGGATCGCCACGTCGCTCACCGAGTAGACCTTGCCCGGGGCGAAGACCGTCACGCCGGTCAGCGGCCGGCTCGAGGGCTTGCCGTCGTCGACCAGCCTGACGTCGTATTCCTGGTTGCCTGGCAGGCTCACGACGCAGCCGCGCGATCCACGCATCGGGCGCATGCTGGCGCCGGCGATCTGGCTCCTGGCGCCGGCCTTGCCCATCCGGATCTGCTTCCTGTCGGCCTTGCCCACGGCCTGGACCTGGCTGCAGCGGCTCGGCGTGATCACCGCATAGCCCTGGGCGGCGGTGGCCGGCTTGCGCGCCGGCTTGGCCCGCGGGCGCGTCGCCGCGGCCTGCGCGGTCGAGGGCTTGGGCCGGGAAACCTGCGGCTTCGGCGGCTTGGGTCGCGGCTTCTTCGCCTGCGCGCCTGCGGGCTTGGGCTTCTTCGCCTGCTGCGCGGGTTTCGAAGCCGGTGCCCTGGCCTGCGATGTTCCGCAGAACGGGCATTGCAGCGGCTGGTAGCGATCCGTCAGCAGGGTGACGTCCATGCTGCCGGCGCCGCCCGACCAGGGAGCCGGGTCCTCGCTCGGGTTGAGTGCCGCGCCGGCGTAGGTCCAGCGGTTCTTCGCGGCATCGACCTCGATGGTCTTCTCGGCGCCGGGGTAGTTGTTGTCGTAGACGTGGATGCGATAGCGGCCGGCCCCCTGCGCCTCGATCTTGTAGGGCGTCACCGCGTGCCCGCCATCCGTGCCGTAGATGCCGAGCGTGGGGTAGTCGTCGCCGGACTTGAGCGTGGCGCCGAGGTGGTCGACGATCTTCTGCAGCGACCAGCCGCGCGTCGTGCTGGTGGTCGACTGCACCGGCTCCAGGGCCTGGGTGCTGAAGTAGGTGGAAATCGAGCGCATCAGCTCGCTGTCGTCGGGCTTGAGCGCGAAAGCCTGCCCGGCGCCGTACTCGTCGACCTTCTCGGTCTTGACGTAGAAGGCCGCGCTGAGGGCGGCCATGCCTTCGCAGTGTCCGCTTTCGGTGGCGCGGTTCATCTCCGCGATCCACATGCTCGCGGCCGGCGTCGGCACGCAGCGGTCGCCCTGCTTGCGCGCGCAGACCTGGTCGCCGAAGAGATAGGCCGCATCGTCGGCGGTGAGCTGGGCGTGCGGGTGTTCCTTGCCGCCCCAGTTCTGGAAACTGAAGCCGTGGGGCTGGGGACGGAAGCCGCTGTCGGCGACCACCTCGCCCGCGCCGCCGGCCTGCGCTTCGGACTGGGCCGTGGGCTCCGTCCCGGTCGGGTCGTCGGACGGACCGCACGCCACTGCCAACAGCGCGAACACCAGCACCGCCATGCGCTTGAACATTGCCCGCCCCCAGGAATTGCCGCTCGATGGAATCGCAGGTGCCGGGTCGAGGCAGGGTCGCCTGCTCGACGGGCATCCGCGGTGGACCTGTGCTGCAAGCGGTGAGGATAGCGCAGCGTCTCGAGCGCGCGGGCCGGTCACCCGGCGCGATCGGGAATCGGCTCGTGCTCCCGCGCGGCGTCGCCGCCGGGCGAGGCCAGGTCACGCATCGAGGTCGGGAATCAGCTTGTTCTCGAGATAGGAGATCATGTCCTTGATCCGCAGCTTGCGCTTCTTCAGGCGGCGGATCTGCAGCTCGTCGCTGCCCGCGTCGGCCGTGAGCCGCGCGATGACCGAGTCGAGGTCGCGGTGCTCGACCTTGAGCTCGACCAGCTTGCGCGCGATCTCTGAGGGGTCCTCGGGCTGCATGCCGGCACCGGGGCGGGGGACCTGGCGAGTCTAGCGCCGCGCGCGACGGCTGGCGCCCATCGCTACAATCGGCGGCCCCGCCGCTGCGCGCAGCACGCGCGGTCCGCCGCGACCGATCCCGCATGAGCCCCGCCATCGCCCGCAAGCAGCAGTTCGAGGACCACAAGCTGGCCAAGCGCTTGCGGCGCCAGGTCGGGCAGGCGATCGCGGACTACCAGCTGATCGAGGACGGCGACCGCGTGATGGTGTGCCTGTCGGGCGGCAAGGACTCGCACACGCTGCTCGACCTGCTGCTCAAGCTGCAGGCCAGGGCGCCGGTCGCGTTCGAACTGCACGCCGTGCACCTCGACCAGAAGCAGCCGGGCTACGACCCGGACGTGCTGCCCTCGTGGCTGCGCTCGATCGGCGTGCCGTACACGATCCTCGAGCAGGACACCTATCGCGTGGTCAAGCGCGTGGTGCCCGAGGGCAAGACGATGTGCAGCCTGTGCTCGCGCCTGCGCCGCGGCGCGCTGTACGAGCACGCCGGGCGCGCGGGCTACACCAAGATCGCGCTGGGCCACCATCGCGACGACCTGGTCGAGACCCTGTTCCTGAATCTCTTCCACCACGCGAAGCTGGCCGCGATGGCGCCCAAGTTGCGCTCCGACGACGGCCGCCACGTGGTGATCCGGCCGCTGGCCTACTGCGCCGAGGACGACATCGCGGCTTACGCGCAGGCGCGCGCCTTCCCGATCGTGCCCTGCAACCTGTGCGGTTCGCAGGAGAACCTGCAGCGCAAGGCGATCAAGGCGATGCTGCGCGAGTGGGAGCGCGCCAATCCCGGCCGCGTCGAGAACGTCTTCCGCGGCCTCACCAACGTGCGCCCCGCGCAGCTCGCCGACCGTGCGCTCCACGACTTCGCCGGACTGGGCGCGCGCGGCGCGGCCGCGCCCGATGCCGGCGCCTGGCTGGCTGGCACCACCACCGCCGACGACTGAATCCGCGTTCCTGCGACGCCGGGCGCGCAACCTCGCGGTTGCCTGCCGCGCGCCGCCGTCCCCTTGCCCCGAGGTGTCCGTGTACTTCCGCAATCTCAACCTGTTCCGGTTTCCCAAGTCGTCCGCCGAGGATCTCGAGGGCCTGGCCAAGCGCCTGAAGAAGCACGCCCTGCGCCCCTGCGGGCCGCTGGAGGCCCAGACCCGGGGCTGGGTGTCGCCTTTCGGCCGGGGCGAGGAGGGCCTTTTGCACGAAATTGGTGCATTTCGGCTGCTGACTTTGGGAGGCGAGGACAAGCTCCTGCCGCCGGCCGTGGTGCATGAAGCGGCCGCTGACCGGATCGAGGCGCTGGAGGCCCAGCGAGGGCGCCGAGTGGGGGGAAGGGAGCGCAAACGGATCAAGGACGAGGCCCTGCATGAGCTTTTGCCCCGCGCCTTCGTCAAACCGAGCCGCCTGGCGGGGTACCTGGACCTGAAGCGGGGGTGGGTGGTCGTGGACACCGCGTCGCGCAAGGCTGCCGAGGGTTTCCTGTCGGTTCTACGCGACACCCTGGGCAGCTTCCCGGCGGTGCCGCCGGACCCGGCCGAATCCCCTCGCGGGCTGATGACCGGGTGGTTGACCGGCGCTAAGCTGCCCCCAGATTTTGGTTTGGCCGACGAGTGCGAGCTCAGGGATCCGGCCGACGGCGGCGCCATCGTGCGCTGCCGGCGTCAGGACCTCACCGCCGACGAGGTGCGCGAGCACCTCAAGACCGGCAAGCAAGTCACCCAGTTGGGATTGACCGTCGAAGATCGCGTGGCCTTCGTGCTCGGCGAAGACCTCGTGGTCCGCAAGTTCCGCTTGCTCGACGTGGCGACGCAGGAGTTGGAGGACACCGAGCGGGATTCCCCGCGTGCCGAAATCGACGCGCGGTTCGCGTTGATGAGCCTGACCCTCGAGCCCGTGCTCGAACGGCTGGCGGAAGTATTCCGGTTCGACCGGCCGGGCGAGCGCAGGAAGCGCTAGCCGGAACGACGGGCCGGGCCACGAGGTTGCGAATGGACCGGCACGAGCACAACTGGCTGGAACTCGAGACGCCGCGCGGACGCACGATCAAGGTGCTGACGCACGAGCACCCGCGCGCGCGCCGCATGAGCCTGTCGGTCGGCGTCGCCGGTCCGCGCGTGTCCACGCCGCGCGGCACCCACCCTTCCGCGGTCAAGGCCTTCCTGCGCGAGAACGCCGACTGGCTGGAAGTGAAGCTGCGCGAGATGGATCGCCTCGGCCTGCGCCTGACGCCGCCGGTGCCGGGCGTGGCCGATACCCTGAAGTGGCGCGGCGAACCGCTGCCGGTGCGCTGGGAGCATTCGGTGTTCCCGCGCGTGCGCTTCGAGGACGGCAGCGCCACCATCGCGCTCGACCTCGACCACCCCGATGCGCCGGCGATCGCGCGCCGCGCGGTGCGCGGCTTCGTGGTCGCCCAGATGAAGCGCGAGGTCGCGCGCATGACCTCGTTGCTCGATCCCGTCGTGGGCCGCAACGTGGTCGGCACGCGCTTGCTGCCGATGAAGACCCTGTGGGGCAGCCTCTCGATCCAGGGCCGCATGACGCTGGACCTGTCGCTGATGCTGGCGCCGCCGCAGGCGCTCGAATACGTGGTGGCGCACGAGATGTGCCACCTGTGGATCCGCAACCACGGCCGCCGCTTCTGGGAGCGCGTGGAAGCCGTGTTCCCCGACTACCACGACCAGCGTGGCTGGCTCTCGCGCCACGGCCACGCGGTCAAGGCCGAACTCGCGCGCTGGATCGGCAGCGAGTTGCCCTGAGGCTCCGCGGCCAACGGCGGGCGCCTGTAGGAGCGCATCTCATGCGCGACCGCAGCATCCCGACTCACTGATTACCCGTGGTGCTGCGGTCGCGCATGAGATGCGCTCCTACAGGCGCTGGACCGGATAACGGGCGCGGAAGGCCGCGATGGCATCCGCGACCGGTTGCGGATCCTCGAGGTGCAGGTGGTGCGAGCCGGGCAGCACGACCTGCTCGAGGCCTTGCACCTGCGCGAAGCGCCGCGCCATCTGCTCGCGATCCATCCACGGCGGCGGAGGGTCGGCCATGATCACCAACGACTGGCACTCGATGCCCGCGAGGTAGGCGAGGATCTGCTCCTCGGTGAGACGAATCGCGCTGGTCATGGTCAGGCGCGGATCCGAGGACCACGCATAGCCGCCCTCGACCGCGCGGGTGCCGCGCTCGACCAACGTGCGCGCGGCTGCTTCCGACAAGCCATTGGCCTGCATGCGGGCGGCCACCGCGCGCTCCAGGTCGGGGAATACCCGCAGCGACTTGCCGGCGACGAGACCGCGCTCGGCCATGGCGCGGCGCAGGACCTCGAGCGACTTTGCCGGCTCCGTGCTCAGCGGCCCCATCGCCTCGATCGCCCACAGTTGCTGCACGCGCTCCGGCGCCGCGGCCGCCAGCACGCTCGCCACCGCACCGCCCAGCGAATGGCCCAGCAGGACGAAGCGCTCCCATTGCAGCGCGTCGGCCGCTGCCAGCACGTCGCCGAGGTAGTCGATGTAGTGGTACCAGGCGCCGGCCGGCCGGTGCTGCGAGCGGCCATGGCCGGGCAGGTCCAGCGCCACGAGGTGGACCTCATGCAGCAACGGCGCGAGCGCGTCGAAGCTGGCGGCGTTGTCGAGCCAGCCGTGCAGCGCGAGCACCGGCGTCGCCCCGGGCTCGCCCCACTCGCGCGCCGCCATCACCAGCTGCGGCAGGCGCAGCTCGCGCTCGCGCGCCGTCACGCGCCGGACCCGCGCAACGCCTCGTGGCGCGCGGCGCGCGCCGCCGCGGCCGCATCCAGCGCCGCGGGATCGGCGTCCAGCGCGTCCCAGCCTTGCGCATGGCGGCGCACCAGCGCCGCCAGTTGCGCCGCATGGGCGGCCGATTCGTTGAGCGCGGGCACGTAATCGAAGCTTTCGCCGCCGGCGTGGAGGAAGCGCTCGCGATTCTCGATCTCGATCTCCTCCAGGGTCTCGAGGCAGTCGACCGAAAAGCCCGGGCACACGACCTGGACCTGCTTGATGCCGCGCCCGGGCATGGCGGCCAGGGTCGCATCGGTTGCGGGTTCCAGCCAGGGTTCGCGCCCGACCCGCGACTGGAACGCGACCGACCATCGTTCCGGCGCCAGCCCGAGGCGCGCGGCGATCGCGCGCGCGCTGCCCTGGCACTGGCAGTAGTAGGGATCGCCGGCGCGGAAGTAGCGGGTCGGGATGCCGTGGAACGAGAACAGCAGGTGCGTGTCGTCGCCGGCGGCGCGCCGCGCGCGGATCGATTGCGCGACCGCCTCCACCCAGGCCGGGTCGGCCCAGTAGTCCTGCACGAAGCGCAATTCGGGCACGAAGCGCCAGCGCGCCAGTTCCGCCGCGACGGCGTCCATCACCGAGGCGGTCGTGGTGGCCGAGTACTGCGGGTACAGCGGCACCACCAGCAGGCGGCGCAGGCCGTGTGCCTGCAGATCGCGCATCGCGCCGGCGATCGAGGGCTGCCCGTAGCGCATCGCCATGCGCACCGCGAGCGGCCGCTTGCCGCTGGCGTCGAGCTCGTGGGCGACGGCCGCGGCCAGCCGCCGCGTATGCACGATCAGGGGCGAACCCTCGCCGGTCCAGATCCGGGTGTAGGCGAGGGCCGAACGCCGCGGGCGCAGGCGCAGGATCACCCCGTGCAGGACCAGCCACCACAACAGGCGAGGCTCCTCCACCACCCGCGGGTCCCACAGGAACTCGGCCAGGTAGCGCCGCACGGCCGCCGGGGTCGGCGCGTCGGGCGTCCCCAGGTTGACCAGCAGCACCCCGGTCAGGTCGGGCCGTCCGTGGGGAAAATCGGGGGTGCCGCGGTACGGGGGGGCCATTCGCGCTTCCGGTGCCTGGTGTGGAGCCCGAGGATCCGGGGTCGAAGGTGACGGCGCCGCCCTCGGCCCGGGCAAACGGTCGATTCCCGACCCTGGCCGGTCCGGCAACCCGAGTCTAAGGGTTTGATGCGGCGGGTGAAGCTGCTATCTTTGGGTCGTCCCGGGGGTCAACGCCCGGGGCGACGATTACCAAAAATACAACATCCGGTCCACGGATCATGAGCCCGCTCGATTGGCGGCACCTTGCCGTCCTTGCCATTCTGTCGGTGGCCACTGGCGCTAACGCGCAGACGGTGGGCTACGCCGCGGGCTACGACACGCTCTACCGCGTCACCCTGGAAACCGGCGCGGCGACCGCCGTCGGCCGCTTCGGCGCGGTCGCCAGCGGCGCCGGCACGGTGCCGATCAGCGACGTCGAGGGCCTCGCCTTCTCGCCGCGCGGCCAGCTGTACGCAGTCAGCGATGCGCGCGACCTCCTGGTCACGGTCGATACCGCGACCGGGCAGGCGACGGTCATCGGATCGCTGGGCCTGCGCGGCCAGGGCGGCAACCAGTTCGACAATCTCGATTTCGGGCTCGCATTCACCTGCGATGGCCGCCTGTGGCTGTCGTCGGACGTGTCGCGCGAGCTGTGGCGCGTCGATCCCGCCACCGGCGCCACCACCCTGGTCGGCAAGATCGACCAGCCGGTGTCGGGCCTGGCCTCGTGGAACGGCGAGCTCTACGGCATCGGCGTGCTCGATCGCCACAACGTCTACCGCATCGACACCGCGACCGCGCAGGCGACCCTGGTCGCCAGCCTCGGCACGAGCTTCACGGTGTACGACGCCGGCGCCGATTTCGATGCGCAGGGTCGCCTGTGGATCACGCTCGATTCGCTCGCGCCGCCCGAGGGCCTGCCCTCGGTCTACCGGGAAGAGCTCACCCGGGTCGATATCGCCAACGGCATGCTCGACGCGCGCGTGATCACCGGCATCGGCAGCGGCATCAATATCGTGCAGATGGAGGCGCTCGCGATCGCGCCGCCGTCGTGCGGCAACGGCGGCGGCACGGCCGCCACCGCCGCGGTACCGGCGCAGTCGCCCTGGGCGCTGGCGCTGATGGCGCTGGCGCTCGCCGGGCTGGGCCTGTTCGGCCTGCGTCGCGTAGCACGCGCTTAACACCCCCTGGGTTACCGTGGCCGCCGCGGGTTCGGCGCGCGTTCAGTCGCGCGTCGCCACCCTGCATCCGCCGCGGCGCGCCTGCGCCGGCATCCGATCGTCCACCGCGGAGTCGCCCCCCATGCCTTCGAACCGTCGCCACGGTTTGCTGTCGTTCCTGCTGGCAGCCGCCCTCGCCGCGCCGCTCGCCCACGCCGGTCCCGCCGAGGAAGCCCGCGCCGAGAACGCCGTGCGCGTGCTCACCGAGATCATGCAGGCGCCCGACAAGGGCATCCCCGAGAACCTGCTGCAGAAGGCCGAGGCCGTCGTCGTGGTGCCGGACCTGGTCAAGGCCGGCCTGGTGCTGGGCGGCAGCCGCGGCAAGGGACTCATGGCGGTGCGCGCGCCCGACGGCACCTGGACCAATCCCAGTTTCGTGACCATGACCGGCGGCAGCATCGGTTTCCAGGCCGGCGTGCAGGGCATCGACGTGGTGCTGGTCTTCCGCACCCGGCGCGGCGCCGACTCGGTCGTGAACGGGAAGTTCACCCTCGGCGCCGACGCCTCGGTCGCGGCCGGCCCGGTGGGCCGCACCGCCAGCGCGCTGACCGACGCGCAGCTCAAGGCCGAGATCTACTCCTACTCGCGCGCGCGCGGGCTGTTCGCCGGGATCGCGCTCGACGGCTCGGTGCTGGCCATCGACCACGATGCCAACCAGGCGGTCTACGGCGCCGACATGACGCCGCGGCGGATCTTCTCCGGCGCGGTGGGCGACGTGCCGGGCCCGCTGGTGGTGTTCCGCGACGCGCTGGAGGAACATTCCGCCAGGTGAGATCGGTGCGGCGGCGCCTGCCATCCTCGCAGGAGCGCATCTCATGCGCGACTGCGGACTCGCAGGTCGCGGTCGCATGCAAGTCCGCGGTCGCGCATGAGATGCGCTCCTGCGGCGGCGCAGAGGCTTCATGGGGCAGGTGCTAGCCGCAGGCCTGCGGTATCCTGCCGCCAACGCCGCATTCGAGGGTCGGAACATGGGCAGTTTCAGCATCTGGCATTGGCTCGTCGTCCTCGTGATCGTGGTGCTGGTGTTCGGCACCAAGCGCCTGGGCAGCATCGGCGAGGATCTCGGCAAGGCGATCAAGGGCTTCCGCAAGGGCGTGGGCGAGGGCGAAGCGCCCAAGATCGAGGCCGATCCCGTCGCCAAGAGCGAGGCGGCCAAGGATCCGGCCAAGGATCGCGCCGACTGAGCGCGGCGCGGCACGACCATGTTCGACGTCGGCTTCGTCGAGCTCCTCGTCATCGGCGTGGTCGCGCTGCTGGTGCTGGGGCCCGAACGGCTCCCCGCCGCGGCCCGCACGGTCGGCGGACTGCTGCGCAAGGCACGCAACAGCTGGAACAGCCTGCGCGGAGAACTCGAGCGCGAATTCGCGGCCGAGGAGCTCAAGCGCAGCATCGGCAACACCGCGCGCCAGCTCGACTTGAGCGCCGACCTGCGCAAGGCGACCGAGGGGCTCGACCCGCTGGCTGCCGTGAAGTCCGCAACCG
>JAGOEZ010000016.1:21623-24419 GCA_017997455.1 Lysobacterales bacterium
CGCGAATTCGCGGCCGAGGAGCTCAAGCGCAGCATCGGCAACACCGCGCGCCAGCTCGACTTGAGCGCCGACCTGCGCAAGGCGACCGAGGGGCTCGACCCGCTGGCTGCCGTGAAGTCCGCAACCGCGAACGCCGCTGCGCCGGCAGCGGACGCGGCGCCCGCCACCGACGCGCCAGCCATGGCCGCGGCGCCGGCGCCCGCCGGCGAGCGCGCCCCGCATGACTGAGCCGCTGCCCGAGGGCGATCGCGAGCAGCCCTTCATCGCCCACCTGGTGGAACTGCGCAACCGCCTGCTGCGCGCGGTGGCCGCGGTGCTCGTGGTGTTCGTCGCGCTGGTGCCCTTCGCCAACCGGCTCTACAGCCTGCTGGCGGCGCCGCTGCTGGCAAAGTTGCCGCAGGGCACGCAGATGGTGGCGATCGACGTCGCCACGCCTTTCCTGACCCCGATCAAGCTGGCCTTCTTCGCCGCGATCTTCGTCGCCATGCCGTACCTGCTGTTCCAGGCCTGGGCCTTCGTCGCGCCCGGGCTGTACCGCCACGAGAAGCGGCTGGCGACGCCGCTGCTGGTCTCGGCGATCGTGCTGTTCTACGTCGGCTGCGCCTTCGCCTATTTCCTGGTCATGCCGGTGGTGTTCGGCTTCCTCACCGCGACCGTGCCCGAGGGCGTGGCGATGATGACCGACATCAGCCACTACCTCGATTTCGTGCTGGTCCTGTTCCTGGCCTTCGGGCTCTGCTTCCAGGTCCCGGTGGCGGTCGTGATCCTGGTGATCCTGGGCGTGGCCACGCCGGCTTCGCTGGTGCGCAGCCGGCCCTACGTGATCGTCGGCGCCTTCGTGGTCGGCGCCGTGCTGACCCCGCCCGACGTGCTGAGCCAGGTCATGCTGGCGGTGCCGATGTGCCTGCTGTACGAGGTCGGCATCCTCGCGGCGCGCGCGATCACGCGCGACCGCGAAGCCCGGGCGGCGCGGTCGGGTTGAGGCGCGGCCCGCGGCTCAGGCCGGCGGCGGTGGTGGTGGCGGCGCGGCCAGCGGCGCGGACTCGTCCGGCGCCGCGCCGTACACGTCCTTCCACGCCACGTACAGGGCGGCCGCGTTGACCGCGTGGAAGGCCAGGCCCCAGGCCAGCCAGCCCAGGATCGGGATCCAGAACAGCAGCACCAGCAGCACGCCGAAGATCACGCCGGTGACCAGGCCGTAGATCAGCAGCGGCACGATGTTGGCGAGGCTGGCGGCGAGGCTGTCCTTCATCGCCGCGATCGGCTCGGCATCCTCGAGCATCACGCGCGGGATCGCGAAGATGATCAGGCCGTACACCGCGAGCCCGACCAGCAGCATCAGCAGCACGCCGAGCAGGGCGCCGCCGCTGAAGGCGTTGGCCATGCCGCTGCCCGGCGACGTGGTGGTGACGCCCATGGTCAGCAGGGCGCCACCGACCAGCAGGAAGCCGAGCACGACGAAGACCAGGATCGCCGCGATGCTCGGCAGGCACAGCAGCAGCATCGGCCCGATCTTGCCGGGCTGGGTGAACGCGGCGAACAGGTGCCCGACGGTGGCTTCGCGCCCGGCATCCTGCTCGCGCAGGCCCCAGGCGAAGCCGCCCCACAACGCGGGGCCGATCACCAGCAGCGTGAGTTGCCCCAGCACCGGCACCGCGCCGATCACCGCGACGATCAGCGCCATGACCAGGAACACCGCGGGATTGCGCAGCACCAGCGCCACCGCGTCCGTCAACCAGCCCACCCCGCGGCCCGCTTCGACCGTCCGATAGCTCATGGCCAGGCTCCTGCTGCGCCGTGCCCCGGCGCGCGCAGCGCAGCATAGCGCCGGCGCCGCTACTCGGCGCTGGTCGGCAGCACGCCGAGGACTTCCTCGACCGTGGTGATGCCCTTGGCCACCTGCTCGGCGGCCGACAGGCACAGCGGCCGCAGGCCCTCGCGGATGGCCGCGGCGCGGAACAGCGGCAGGTCGAGGTTGGGCTGGATCAGCGCGCGCAGCGCCGGCGAGATCGGCATCATCTCGTAGATCGCGGTGCGGCCGAGGAAGCCGGTCTTGCGGCACTCCGGGCAGCCGACCGGCACCATCGCCAGCGTGGGCGCCGGGAAGCCGAAGTCGCCGGTCAGGAGCTTCCACTTGGCCGGATCCACCGGACCCGGCTTGCGGCAGTGCGAGCACAGCTTGCGCACCAGGCGCTGCGCCACGATCCCGGCCACGGTGCCCTGGATCAGGAAATGCGGCACGCCGAGGTCGAGCAGGCGCGAGACCGCGCTGGGCGCATCGTTGGTGTGCAGGGTCGATAGCACCAGGTGCCCGGTCAGCGAGGCCTGCACCGCCATCTCGGCCGTCGGCAGGTCACGGATCTCGCCGACCATGATGATGTCGGGATCCTGGCGCAGCAGCGTGCGCACGCCGGCGGCGAAGGTGAGGTCGATGTTGACCTGGACCTGCATCTGGTTGAAGTCCGGCGCCACCATCTCGATCGGATCCTCGATCGTGCAGACGTTGATGTCGGGCGTCGCGATGTGCTTGAGCGTGGAATAGAGCGTGGTGGTCTTGCCGGAACCGGTCGGACCCGTGACCAGCACGATGCCGTGGGGGCGCTCGATCATCGCCTTCCACATCGCCTCCTCGGGCGGGCTGAAGCCCAGCTGCGAGAAGTTCTTCATCACCAGCTCGGGGTCGAAGATGCGCATCACGCACTTCTCGCCGAAGGCGGTCGGCATGGTCGACAGGCGCATCTCGACCTCGCGCCCGCCGACCGTGCGCATCTTGATGCGGCCGTCCTGCGGCCGGCG
>JAGOEZ010000016.1:24519-26253 GCA_017997455.1 Lysobacterales bacterium
TCGGTCAGCACGCCCTCGTGCAGCAGCACCGCCAGCACTTCGTCGGTGTCCAGGCGCCGGTTGGCCGTGAAGCCGGGCGCGCGCGGGCCGTCCTTGCGGGACATCGGCACCACGCGCGGGGGGGCTGGCTGGCTCATCGGATTCCTCGGGGCCACCGCTATACTAGCGCGCCTTTTGCGCCGATCCCGTCGACTCCATCATGCCAGCGTTGAGCTTCCAGGACCTGATCCAGACCCTGAACCGCTACTGGGCGGAGCAGGGCTGCGTGCTCATCCAGCCGCTGGATACGGAGGTCGGCGCCGGCACCTTCCACCCCGCGACCTTCCTGCGCGCGCTCGGGCCCGAACCGTGGCGCGCCGCGTACGTGCAACCGTCGCGCCGGCCCGCCGACGGCCGCTACGGACAGAATCCGAACCGGCTGCAGCGCTATTACCAGTACCAGGTCGTGCTCAAGCCCAACCCCGACGACATCGTCGAGCTCTACATCGGCTCGCTCAAGGCGCTGGGCATCGATCCGCTGGTGCACGACCTGCGCTTCGTCGAGGACAACTGGGAATCGCCCACGCTCGGCGCCTGGGGCCTCGGATGGGAGGTGTGGTTGAACGGCATGGAAGTGACCCAGTTCACCTACTTCCAGCAGGCCGGCGGCCTCGACTGCCGGCCGGTCACCGGCGAGATCACCTACGGCCTCGAGCGCCTGGCGATGTACCTGCAGAACAAGGACGACGTGTACGACCTGGTGTGGACCCAGGGCCCGCAGGGCACGGTGAGCTACGGCGACGTGTACCACCAGAACGAGGTCGAGCAGAGCCACTACAACTTCGAGCACGCCGACGTGCAGGCCTTGTCCGGCTGGTTCGACACCTGCGAGCGCCAGGCGCTGTCGCTGGTCGAGCTCGGCCTGCCGCTGCCGGCCTACGAGCAGGTGTGCAAGGCCAGCCACGCCTTCAACCTGCTCGACGCGCGCCGCGCGATCAGCGTGACCGAGCGCCAGCGTTTCATCCTGCGCGTGCGCACGCTGGCCAAGGCGGTGGCGGAGGCGTATTTCGCGCAGCGCGAGAAGCTCGGCTTCCCGGGACTCAAGCCCGGCGCCGCCGCCGCTTGATGCAATGCTCCCTTCCCCCGTGACGTGGGGAAGGCTGTTTGCTCCCTTCCCCCTTGAGGGGGGAAGGGTTGGGGATGGGGGTGCACAAGCCGGCGGATGCTCCCGCTTCCACCCCCTCCCCCAATCCCTCCCCCCTCAAGGGGGAGGGGGGAATCCTAGACCGAGAACTACGACTGATGACTGCTGTGCTGCCACTGCTGATCGAACTGGGCACCGAGGAGCTGCCGCCCAAGGCACTCGATGAACTCGCGCTCGCCTTCCGCGACGGCGTCACCGCCGGCTTCGAGAAGCGCGGCGTGGCCTTCGAGGCCGACAGCGTGCGCGCGTACTGGACGCCGCGCCGGCTGGCGGTGCTGATCGGCGCGATCGAGGCGCAGCAACCCGACCAGGACACCGAGCGGCGCGGCCCGGCACTGGCCGCCGGTTTCGACGCGCAGGGCAAGCCGAGCAAGGCCCTGATCGGCTTCGCGCAGAGTTGCGGCGTCGACGTGGCGGCGCTGGCCAAGCTCGAGACCGACAAGGGCGCGTGGTTCGTGCATCGCGGCATCCGCCGCGGCGTGCCGACGGCCAAGCTGGTGCCCGAGATCGTGGCCGAGGCGCTCAAGGCCTTGCCGATCCCCAAGCCGATG
>JAGOEZ010000143.1:0-1442 GCA_017997455.1 Lysobacterales bacterium
ACTTCATCGACATGCTGCTGGCGGGATTGCGCGACGGGCCGCACGCCGGCGCGGTGGACTGGGCCAAGGTCGAGTCGTTGCGGCCTTGCGGCGGCATCCGCATCGAGGACAACGTGCGCGCGACCGCGGGCGGCGAAGCGGAAAACCTGACCCGGGATGCATTCCGCGCGCTGGCGGGTTGAGGCCGGGCCAGGCTACGCCGCGGCACGCGCCATCAGGCGCTCGATCTCGTCGGGGTCCTTGGGCACGGCTGCGCTGAGCACCTCGGGCGCGCCGGCGGTGCAGACCACGTCGTCCTCGATGCGGATGCCGATGCCGCGCCAGCGCTTGTCGACGCCGCGCGCGTCGGGCGCGATGTAGACGCCCGGCTCGACCGTCATCACCATGCCGGGCTCGAGTTCGCGCGGTTCGCCGTCGACGCGGTAGTCGCCGACGTCGTGCACGTCGAGGCCGAGCCAGTGGCCGGTCTTGTGCATGAAATAGGGCTTGTAGGCCTCGGACTTGATGTTCGACTCCAGCCCGCCCTTGAGGATGCCGAGGCGGATCAGGCCGCGCGTGATCGCGCGCACCGCGGCGTCGTGCGGCGCGCTCCAGGCGCGGCCGGGGCGGATCTCGTCGATCGCGGCGCGCTGGGCCTCGAGCACCACCTCGTAGAGCGCGCGCTGCTCGACGCTCCAGCGCCCGTTGACCGGCCAGGTGCGGGTGATGTCGCTGGCGTAGCACTCGAACTCCGCCCCGGCGTCGACCAGCAACAGGTCGCCGTCGCGCAGCGGCGCGTTGTTGGCGCGGTAGTGCAGCACGCAGGCATTGGCGCCGCCGCCCACGATCGGCTCGTAGGCGGGCACCGCGTGGCTGCTGCGGAAGGCGTGCAGCAGCTCGGCCTCGACCGCCGCCTCGGTGGAACCCGGGCGCGCGGCGCGCATCGCGCGCAGGTGCGCGGCGGCGGCGATGGCGGCGGACTTGCGCATCACGCGCAGCTCGGCCCGGGACTTGTACAGGCGCAGGTCGTGCAGCGCGTGCCCCAGCGCCACGAATTCGTGCGGCGGCCGCGCGCCGCGCTTGACTTCGCTGCGCACGCGATTGACCCAGCCCATGAGCTTGAGGTCGAACTCGGGATCGCGGCCGAAGTGGTAGTAGACCCGCGAGCGGCCCTCGATCATCCCGGGCAGGATGTCGTCGATATCGTCGATCGGGAAGGCGTCGTCCATGCCGTACTGCGTGGTGGCGCCTTCCTGGCCGGCGCGCGGACCATCCCAGCGCTCGCGCTCGGGATCGCGGTCGCGGCAGAACAGGATGCACTCGCCATGCTCGCGCCCGGGGATCAGCGCCAGCACCGCGCCGGGTTCGGGAAAGCCGGTGAGGTAGTGGAAATCCGAATCCTGGCGGTACGGATAGTGCGCGTCGTTGTTGCGGATGCGCTCGGGCGCGGCGGACACGATGAT
>JAGOEZ010000143.1:1542-6887 GCA_017997455.1 Lysobacterales bacterium
CCGGTGTCGAAGCTGGTGGCGGCGATGCGGCCGAGGTCGGTCAGCACCTCGCCGGCGTCGCCGGTCAGGCCCTCGTGGGCCAGCGAGCCGGACAGGCCGAGTCCGCCGAGGAAGCCGCGGCACCACTCGACCAGGGCCCCGGCGCGCTCGGCGATCGGCGCCTCGTCGTCGGGCAGCAGGGGCTCGAAGGAGAACTCGGGGTCGTCGAGCAGCGTCGTGCATTCATCGAACAGGCGCTCGAAGAGTTCGCGCCGCGGCGAATCGCCGAGCGCGTCCTCGACTTCGCCCAGGGCCAGGTCCTGCAGCCAGGAGCCGCTGGCGCTGAGCCCGCCGGCGCACAGGAACCCGGTCAGCGAGCCGTGCAGCTCGGAGGCCGACAGGCCCAGGCTGAGCGAGGACAGGGTCTCGGCGACTTCGGCGTGGGTGGCGGGGGCGGCGTGCATCGTGGGCGGGTTCCGGACGGCCGCATTCTACAACCCGATGGACGCGCGAGGCGGGTGGTGGCGGGCGCTCGCCGGGTCCGGGGGGCCACGATATGCTTGGATCGAGGGGTCACGCCCGTGCCAGCCCGGCGCGGCGCCACGATAGGGGAGTCATGCGCCAGGGTCGGACTACGCGCACCGCCGCCACCCCGCGGCGCCTGCTCGCGCTGCTCGGCCTCGCGCTGGCGACGGCCGTCGGCGTCGCCATGCCTGCCGGTGCGGCGGAGCGCGCGTACTACTTCGAGCGTGCCAGCACCGACGACGCGCTGGCGCAGAACACGGTCAACGCGATCCTGCAGGATCGCGCCGGATACATCTGGATCGCGACGCAAGGCGGGCTGCATCGCCACGACGGCTACGGCTTCGTGCTGTTCCAGCGCGATCCGGAGAATCCGCGCAGCCTGCCCGACAACTTCGTCACCGCGCTGGCGCAGGATGCAGAAGGAACCCTGTGGGTCGGCACCGACGGCGCCGGCGTGGCGCGCTACGACACCGTCGCCAACCAGTTCATCGCCATCGCGCCGGACGCCGCCAGCCAGGGGCCGGGCAAGCAGGCGCCGGTGACGGCGCTGCATTTCCAGGCCGGCCGCGGCCTGTGGATTGCCGATGGCAATGGCATCACCCTGCTCGACCAGGACGAGGCCAGGCGCACGCCGGTGGCGCTGGACGGCGCGCCCGGTGCAGCGGTGGTCGCGCGACGATTCGCGGTCGACGGCGGGGGAACGCTCTGGGTTGCCGCCAGCAACGGGCTGCACCGGATCGCAGTCGGCGCCGTGCGGGCCGAGCGCGTGGCCGAGTCGCAGGTCGGCCCGGCCCACTCGGTCATGGTCGACAGCCGCGATCGCGTCCTGGTCGGAACCGACGCCGGCCTGTACCGGGTCGACCGCGGCCTGCGCGTCGAGCGCCTGTGGCCGGCGCCGGACAGCGCCATGCCCGCATCGATCCACGACCTGGTGGAGGCGCCCGACGGCCGCCTGTGGCTGGCGGTGTTCGGCAACGGGATCGCGATCCTCGATCCCGCCACTGGCGCGGTCGAGCACCTGCACCAGGATCCGCGCATGGCGGGCAGCCTGCCCGAGGAAACGATCCGCGTGCTGGCACTGGATCGCTCCGGCCAGCTGTGGCTGGGCGGCGACGCGCTCGGCATCTCGCACACCGATCCCGCCGGCGCGCGCTTCCGCTACGTGGTCGACGGCGATACCTCGCGCCGCTACACCGAGACCAACAACATCCGCAGCATCCACGAGGACGCGGCCGGCGACCTCTGGATCGGCACCGAGGGCGATGGCCTCAAGCGCTACGAGCGCGCCAGCGGCCGCTTCGAATACCACGGCGACGCGCTGGGCGCGGCGCTCCCGGCGGAGGACCAGGGGCGGCCCCTGCGGGTCTACGCGCTGGCCGCCGCCGATCCGGCGCAGCTGTGGGTCGCGACCAACCTCGGCGCCTTCCTCTACGAGCCGGCCACGCGCCACGCGGAGTTGCTCCCGCATGGCCCGGGGCGCGCCGATGCGCTGCCGGACCGGCACGTGCGCGCGGTGGTCGCGGGGCGCGACGGCAGTGTCTGGTTCGGCACTTCCGAGGGTGGGCTCGCGCGCCATCGCCCCGCCGACGGGAGCTGGAGCCATTTCCCGAGCATTCCCGGCGACGCGAACAGCCTGTGGCATCCGACGGTCATGGCCCTGCGCGAGGATCGCGACGGCCGCCTGTGGATCGGCACGCTCGACGGGCTCAACCTCTACGACCCGGCCAGCAACCGCGTGCGCCGCATCCCGCGCAGCGGGTCCGAGCGTCACTCGATCGCGGGCAACCGGGTGCGGGCGATCCACCAGTCCGACGATGGCACGATCTGGATCGGGACCCAGACCGGCTTGTCGCGCCTCGATGAACTGGGCGCCGAGGATGCGCGCTTCAGCCGCTACCTCACCCGCGACGGACTGCCGGACTCCGCCGTATACGGCATCCTCGAGGAGCCGGCCGGAACGCTCTGGCTATCGACCAATCGCGGCGTCGCGCGCCTGGACCGGGCCAGCGGCCGCTTCACCCACTACACGATCGAATCGGGCCTGCAGGGCCTGGAGTTCAATGGCGGCGCCGCGCTGCGCCTGGCCGATGGTGAACTGGCTTTCGGCGGCGCGCAGGGACTGAACCTGTTCCGGCCGCAGCGCTTCGCCGACAGCGCGTTCCAGCCGCGCGTGGTCGCCACCGCGGTGCAGGTCGGCGGCGAACGCCGCCTGGTGGCGGACCCGCTCGCCTTCGAACGGCTGCAGCTGTCGATGCGCGACCGCGTGTTCGGCGTGGAGGTCGCGTCGCTCGACTACGCGGCACCGGCCCGCAATCGCTTCGAGCATCGGCTGGAGGGCTTCGACGATGCCTGGGTGCCGCTCGGCACCCGCCGCGAGATCACCTACACCAACCTCGACGCGGGCTCGTACACCCTGCAGGTGCGCGGCACCAACCGCGACCAGGCCTGGAGTCCCGAGGTCCTGCAGCTGCAGGTCGAGGTCACGCCGCAATGGTGGGCCAGCGCGCCGATGAAGCTGCTCTACGGTCTGCTCGCGCTGGCGCTGGTCGCCGTGCCGATCGCGGCCCACCGGCGCAAGGTCGCGCGCGAGCAGCAATACACGCGCGAACTGGCCGAGCGCGAGGAACGCCTGCGGGTGGCGATCTGGGGTTCCGGCGACGAATTCTGGGACTGGGAGTTCGACGGCGACCGCATGCACCGGATCGGCGCCGAAGGGCTGCTGGGCGCCGGCTCCGAGCATGTCCTCACCGGCGAGCAGTGGCGCCAGGGCGCGATCCATCCCGACGACCTGCCCCGGGTCGAGCAGATCCTCGCCGAGCATGTCGCCGGCCGGCGCGAGTTCTTCGAGTCGCAGCACCGGATCCGCAATGCGGCCGGGGAGTGGGTCTGGGTGCTGTCGCGCGGCAAGATCGTCGAGCGCGACCCCAGCGGCCAGCCGGTGCGCATGGCCGGCACCGCGCGCGACATCACCCTCAACCGCGCCGCCGAGCGCGAGCGCCGCATCGCCGAGGAGGTGATCCGCTCGATGAGCGAGGCGGTGACCGTGACCGGCCTGGACTTCCTCTTCAGCTCGATCAATCCCGCCTTCACGCGCATGACCGGCTACCAGGAGGCCGAGATCGTGGGGCGGCCGAGCTCGATGCTCAACTGCGAGCAGCACAGCGACGAGTTCCACTCGGCGCTGCGCAACACCCTGGAGCGCACCGGCCACTGGAGCGGCGAGATCTGGCAGCGGCGCAAGGACGGCGAGGAGTTCCTGTGCTGGCTCGAACTGTCGGAGGTGACCGACCGCGAGGGCAACCGCACGCACTGGGTCGGCGTGCTCACCGACATCACCGACCGCAAGCGCGCCGAGCAGGAGCTGCGTTACCTCGCCAACTACGACACCCTCACCGGCCTGCCCAACCGCACGCTGCTGGGCGAGCGCCTGGCGCATGCGCTGATCCGCGCGCGGCGCCACGGCAGCAAGGTCTCGGTGCTGTTCCTCGACCTCGACCGCTTCAAGCACGTCAACGATTCGATGGGCCATGCGGCAGGCGACCGCCTGCTCAAGGCGGCCGCGGCGCGCATCCAGGCCAACGTGCGCGAGTCCGACACCGTGGCGCGGCTGGGCGGCGACGAATTCACGGTGATCATCGAGGACATCACCGACCAGCCGCAGGCCGAGCGCGTGGCGGTCAAGCTGATCGAGGCCTTCATCGCGCCGCTGGACATCGACGGCCGCCACGAGGTGGTGATCTCGCCCTCGATCGGGATCTCGATCTACCCCGACCACGGCCAGGTCCCGACCGACCTGCTCAAGTTCGCCGACACCGCGATGTACATGGCCAAGGACAAGGGCCGCAACACCTTCCAGACCTATACCGAGGCGATGGACGCGCAGGCGCGCCTGCGCGCCAGCATGGTCGGCCACCTGCACAAGGCGGTCGAGCGCGGCGAGCTGCACCTGGTCTACCAGCCCAAGATGTCGCTCTCCGACGGCCGCATCACCGGGGTCGAGGCGCTGCTGCGCTGGAAGAACCCGGACCTGGGGCCGATCTCGCCCGTGACCTTCATCCCGCTGGCCGAGGAGACCGGGCTGATCGTGCCGATCGGCGAGTGGGTGCTGCGCGAGGCCTGCGTGCAGCTGCAGCGCTGGATCAAGGCCGGCCTCAATTCCACCACCGTCGCGGTCAATGTCTCGATGCTGCAGCTGCTGCGCGGCGAGCTCTACACGCGGCTGCGCGAGATCATCGAGGACTTCCGCATCCCCGCGCACCGGATCGAGCTCGAGCTGACCGAGTCGATGGTCATGGCCAATGCCGAGCAGTCGATCTCCACCCTCACCCAGATCAAGTCGCTGGGCGTGAACGTCGCCATCGACGACTTCGGCACCGGCTATTCCTCGCTGGCCTACCTCAAGCGCCTGCCGATCGACACCCTCAAGATCGACAAGGAGTTCGTCGGCGACATCACCACCGACCCCGACGACGAGGCCATCACCGCCACCGTGATCACCATGGCCCACTCGCTCGGCCTGGACGTGATCGCCGAGGGCGTGGAGACGCCCGAGCAGCTCGACTACCTGCGCGAGCAGAAGTGCGACGAGGTCCAGGGCAACCTGATTTCCCCACCGCTCGACCCCGAGCGGATCTTCAAGTTGCTGCTCGACCGCGCCGCCGCGTTCAACGAGCGCACCCGCGCCGCCAGCAGCACCGTGCGCGAGTTCCCCGGCGCCAAGCGCCCCGAGCGCTGAGGGACTCGGCTGGCGATCCGGCCGGACCCGGCGCTTGCGAGGCCGTGGTCGCGGCTGAAGCCGCTCCTGCAGGGCCAGCGCGCAGGGCCGCTCGATGCCCCTGTAG
>JAGOEZ010000144.1:0-3144 GCA_017997455.1 Lysobacterales bacterium
GGAGGGGGGGGGGTGGGGGGGGGGGGGTGCGAGCCGGGGGGGGGCAGGGGGGGGGAGGGGATGGCGGGGGGGGGGGGCGGGGGTGAAAGAATCGGGGTCCTGTTCCGGTCTGTCGTCGGGAATGGCTACGCCGCAGACTCAATTCGATGCGCTGGTGCGCGGCACCTCGGGCGACCTTTACCGGTTCGCCTGGTGGCTTTGCCGCAACGACGCGCTGGCCCAGGACCTGGTGCAGGAAACCTACCTGCGCGCCTGGCGCGCGATGGACGAGCTGCGGGATGGCGCGGCGGCCAAGGCCTGGCTGATCACGATCCTGCGGCGCGAGCACGCGCGCCTGTACGAGCGCAAGCGCTTCGAGACCGAGTCGGTCGAGGACGTCGTGGTCGAGGATCGCGAGTCGCGCACGCCGGAGGAAGCGGGCGACGACGGGGTCATCCGCGCCGCGATCGCGCGCCTGGATCCGAAGTACCGCGACCCGATCCTGCTGCAGGTGCTGGGCGGGTTCAGCTGCGAAGAGATCGCGCGCGAACTGGGAATCACCGCGGCTGCGGTCATGACCCAGCTCTTCCGCGCGCGCCAGAAACTGAAAGCCGCCCTGGGTGGCAACGACCTGGGGGCAACCGTCCATGAACTGTCTTGAATTCCGCCGGCACCTCGCCAGCGAACCGCATTCGCGGCGGGTCGATTTCGTCGCCCATCGCGAGCAGTGCGGGCGCTGCGCCGAGGCGCATGCGCAGGCCCTGGCCTTCGAGGACCGGCTCGGGCACGTGCTCGCGGTGCCGGCGCCCGACGGGCTGGCGGACCGCGTGCTGCTGCGGCAGTCCACGGTCGCATTGCGGGAGCGGCGGCAGGGTCGCCGCGCCACCGCCTGGCGCATCGCGGCGGTGCTGGCGCTGGGCCTTGGCGTGGGATCCCTGTGGGTGGTCTCCGCCCCGGTGCAGGCCTTGCCGGAACTCGCGGTCGGCCACCTCTCGCACGAGCCCCACGCGCTCAAGGCGACCGCGACCGTGGCGCTGTCGGAGCTGCGTGCCCAGTTCGCGGCGCGCGAGGTCGGGCTGGTCGACGATCCGGGTCCGGTCAACTACCTCAACCCGTGTCGGCTGGGGCGCCAGCGCGCCCTGCACATGGTGGTGCAGACCGTCGAAGGCCCGGTCACGGTCTACTACGTGGTCGACCGGGTCGAGCCGGAGCGCTCGACCTGGCAGCGCGACGGCCTCATGGGCCGCAGCATCCCGGCGCGGGAGGGCACGCTGGTGCTGTTGGCCGGCAACGACCGCGCGTTCGACGCCATCGAGCGCAGCTGGATCCGCGCGCTGGGCGCCGCCTAGCCGGCGCGCCGGACCGGCGGCTCGACCGGGTCGCTCGGTAGCGGCCTCCTGCCGCTTCGGCTACCTTTCGCGCCCGCGCCGCGAAGTCCCGTGGCGCCCGGCCCGCGAGCGCGGGCCGCCCGAGTCGCCGCGAGGTCGCCATGCCCCAGTTGTCCGTCGTCGTGCCCGTCCACAACGAGCGCGACAACATCGTGCCGCTGATCGAGGAGATCGTGGCGGCGCTGCGGGGGCGGCTCGCGCTCGAGATCGTGTACGTGGACGACGCCAGCCGCGACGACTCGGCGGCGGTGCTGCGCGAGGCGCGCACGCGCTTTCCCGAACTGCGGGTGCTGCGCCACCTGAGCCAGTGCGGCCAGAGCACCGCGGTGCGCAATGGCGTCAAGGCCGCGCGCGGCGCCTGGATCGCGACCCTCGACGGCGATGGCCAGAACGACCCCGCCGACATCCCGAAGCTGCTGGCCGCGCGCGACGCGGGCGAGGCCGTGGTGAAGTGCTACGCCGGCTGGCGCGTCGACCGCCGCGACGACGCGCTCAAGCGCGTGTCCTCGAAGATCGCCAACGCGGTGCGCTCGCGCATCCTGCGCGACGCCACCCCCGATACCGGCTGCGGGCTCAAGCTGTTCGAGCGCGAAGCCTTCCTCGAGTTGCCCTACTTCGACCACATGCACCGCTTCCTGCCGGCGCTGTTCCAGCGCGCCGGCTGGCAGGTGCGCAGCGTGCCGGTCAACCACCGGCCGCGCACCCGCGGCGTGTCCAAGTACGGGATGTGGAACCGCCTGTGGGTCGGCATCGTCGACCTGCGCGGCGTGGGCTGGCTGATCCGGCGCGCCAAGCGCACCGCGGTCGAGGAGATGGGCGGATGATGAACCAGGAAATCCTGTGGCTGTCGTGGACCGGCATCCACGTCACCCCGTGGAAGCTGATCGGCTACACCGGCGCCCTGATGTTCGGCGGCCGCTGGCTGGTCCAGTTCGTGGCCTCGCGGCGGGCGCGCAAGCCGGTGATCCCGCGCCTGTTCTGGTACATGAGCCTGGTCGGCAGCGCGATGACCCTGAGCTACTTCCTGTTCTCGGCCAAGGCCGATTCCGTCGGCGTGCTGCAGAACCTGTTCCCGAGCTTCACCGCCGCCTACAGCCTTTACCTGGACGTCCGCCACCGCGGCTGGGACCGCTCGCGCACCGGGCCGCCACCCGCAAGCGCTTGATCGAAAAGCCCGTCTGGGCTATAAAGCGCGCCCCGCTTCACGCCTTCCAGCCCCCCGTGGGCCGGCCGGCCAGCCTCCCGGACGCGCGGTTCCGGCAGTGGAAGCGGAGCAAACCCAATCGACCCGACCGCGAACGGCGCAAGCCGCGGGGCCGCTGCCGCCCGGGCCATGGGCGGCCCGACGATCGTCACGAGGTGAGTCATGGCACGTATCTGCCAAGTCACCGGGAAGAAGACCCTTTCCGGACACAATGTTTCGCATGCCAACAACAAGACCAAGCGTCGTTTCATGCCCAACCTGCACGAGCGTCGGTTCTGGGTGCCGAGCGAGAAGCGCTGGATCAAGCTGCGCGTTTCCACCAACGCCCTGCGCACCATCGACAAGAACGGCATCGAAGCCGTGATCGCCGATCTGCGCGCCCGCGGCGAGAAGATCTGAGGAGGATCGAACCATGGCTTCCAAGCGCGACAAGATCCGCCTGATCTCCTCGGCCGGCACCGGCCACTTCTACACCACCGACAAGAACAAGAAGAACACGCCGGACAAGATGGAGGTCAAGAAGTACGACCCCGTCGTCCGCAAGCACGTGGCCTACAAGGAAGGCAAGATTAA
>JAGOEZ010000144.1:3244-6868 GCA_017997455.1 Lysobacterales bacterium
TGGATTCCTGCTTTCGCGGGAATGACGCCATGGGGCGGGTGATGGATCGCGGCCGGCGTCGTCGATGCCTGGCGTCGACGCCTGGCGGAAAGCGCGGCGGCTACTCGGCAGGGCAGCCGGCGAGGTCGTCGTCGGTGAGGGTCCAGTCGTCGTGGTCGGCGCAGAGCACGGCGCCGCCGATCACGCATTCGGCGCCATCCTCGTTGACCACGCGCACGTCGTAGCTGCCGCAGGGGATGTCGGCGAGGCGATGGCTCTGGCCGCGCTCGATCACTTCGAGGCCGATCAGGTCCGGGCCCCAGGCATTGGCATCGACCGCGGACAGGTAGAGCTCCTGGATCTCCCACGACGAGCGGTTGCGGACCGTGATCTGGCCATCGTCCGCCGCGAGTGCCGGCGCGGTGACGAGGATCGCAGCGAGCAACAGGGCGATACGCATGGCCGGACTCCGGTTTGCGGGATTGCGGGGACGCGGCCGGCAAGGCACCGGCCGCGGATCGGAATGCCGGCTCAGGCGCGGGCCGGGGCCAGTGCGTAGCCGCGCAACGTGCGCGCGAACTGCTCCAGCGTGGCGATGCCCGAACGCTCCGCGTCCGTGCACCACGCCTGCAGCGATTCGAGCATCGCCTGCGAATTCCTGCCCGAGCGCTCCATGGCCGCCCCGAGGCGGCGCCGATGCTCGACCAGCACCTGCATCGACGGCCGCTCTGCGACCCAGGCCCCGAGCCGCGCGCGCGCGACCTCGTCGAGCCAGCGTCCGTCGTTGGCCAGCGCCCTGCGCAGGCGCCGGGTCAGGCGATCCATCGATTCCCCGGCCGCGCGTCGCTCCTGCTCCAGCGCCGGGCGCAGCACCAGGCGGTAGTAGCTGGTCATGACGTGGAACCGGTGCGCAAGCACCGCCCGCACGGTATCGGCATCGGGCAGGGCGATGTTGGGCCGTACCGCCAGCGAGGGCGCGATCCGGATGACCTTGGCCAGGCCCACGGCCTCGAATAGCCGCAGCAGCGCCCAGCCGCTGTCGAACTCCCACTTGCGCAGGGCGAACTTGGCCGAACTGGGGAAGGCATGGTGGTTGTTGTGCAACTCTTCGCCACCGATGACGATGCCCCACGGCACGAGGTTGGTGGCGCGATCGGCGGTTTCGAAGTTGCGATAACCCCACCAGTGGCCGAGGCCGTTGATGACGCCCGCCGCAATGACCGGAATCCACAGCATCTGCAGGGCCCAGACCACGAGGCCGACCGCGCCGAACAGGGCGAGGTCGATGAACAGCATCAAGGTCGGGCCCAGCGAGGACCAGCGCGCGTAGAGATTGCGCTCGATCCAGTCGTCGACCGTGCCGATGCCGTACCGCGCCACCATCGCCCGATCCTTGCAGGCGTCCTGGTACAGCGCGACCCCGTGCCACAGGATCGTGCCGATGCCATGGACCACCGGGCTGTGGGGATCGCCGTCGGTTTCGCAGCGTGCGTGGTGCTTGCGATGGATCGCGACCCACTCCTTCGTCACCATGCCGGTCGTGAGCCAGGTCCAGAAGCGGAAGGCGTGCGCCAGCGCCGGGTGGAAGTCGACGCCGCGGTGGGTGGCGCTGCGATGCAGGTAGAGCGAGACCGAATGGATCGTGAGCTGGGTCATCCCCAGCAACCAGGCCACGACCAGCAACCACGGCGAACCGGTCAGGCCGAAGGCCAGGAGATCCGACAGGTGGGCGGACATCGGGACACCAGGATGCGGGAGGTGTCCCGATTATGGGTGTGGGGGCACCCCGCGTCCAACCGACCTGCCATCGTTGGCGCTTTGCGCAAACGTTCGCAACAATGGCCCGGATGAGCGTCCCCCCGCTGCTGGAACTCGCAGGCGTCAGCCGCCGCCACGGCGCGCGCGTTGCCCTGGCCGATTTCGACCTCAAGGTCGAGCGCGGCGAGGTGCTGGCGTTGCTGGGCGTCAACGGCGCCGGCAAGTCCACCGCGCTGCGCCTCGCGGCCGGCGTGCTGCGGCCGGATCTTGGCGTGGTGCGGGTCGACGGCCACGACTACGCGCGGGCGCCGCAGGCCGCGCGCTCGCGCCTGGGCTACCTGCCCGAACGCCCGCCGTTGTATGCCGACATGCGGGTAGCCGACTTCCTGGCCTTCTGCGCCCGGTTGCGCGGGTTGCGCGACCTGCGCGCTGCGGTCGAGTCCGCGTTGGCGCGGTGCGACCTGCTCGAGGTGCGCACGCGCCTGGTCGCGAACCTGTCCAAGGGTTTCCGCCAACGCGTCGGCCTGGCGCAGGCGTTGATCCACGATCCGCCGCTGCTGCTGCTCGACGAGCCGGCCGCCGGACTCGATCCGGTCCAGACCCACCGCTTCCACGAGCTCATCCTCGCGCTGGCGCCCGAACGCGCGATCGTGCTCAGCACCCACCACCTCGACGAGGCGCGCAAGCTCGCCACCCGCGTCGCCATCCTCCACGGTGGCCGCCTGCGCGAGACCTGCGCGCCGGAGCCGGCCGCCGCGGGCGGCGAGACGCTCGAGCAACGCTTCCTGCGCGTGGCCCTGGGCCCGGCGGCCGCGGCATGAACGCGCTGTGGGCGATCGCGCGGCGCGAGTCCGGCGCGCAGTGGCGCTCGCCGCTGGCGTGGTCGCTGCTCGCCCTGGCCACCGTGCTGTACGCGTGGTGGTTCCTGGCCGCAATCGAGGCCTGGACCGAGGCTGCGCCGCGCTTCGCCGGCGACCGTGCGGCGCCCGGCGTGACCGACCTCGTGGTCGCGCCCTTCCTTGCCAGTGTCGCCGCCGCCTTCATCTATCTGGTGCCGCTGGCCACCATGCGCCTCATCTGCGGCGAGCGCCGCGACGGCACCCTGGCGCTGCTCGCCAGCGCCGGCACCAGCGATTTCGCGCTCGTCGCCGGCAAGTGGCTGGGCGCGCTGGGCTTCGTGCTGGCGCTGGTCGCGATCGCGGCGGCGATGTCGCTCTCGCTGTCGCTGGGCACCTCGCTCGACCTCGGCAAGCTCGCCGCGGGGCTGCTCGGACTGGCCGTGCTGGGCATGGCGCTGACGGCGCTGGGCATCCTCGCCTCGGCCTACGCCCAGCATCCCGCGGGCGCGGCGACCGCGGCCGCGGCGGCCGGCGTGCTGCTGTGGATCCTCGACGGCGCCGCGCGCGCGCGCGGCGAGACCGACGGCCTGATCAACTACCTCGCGCTGCCCGGCCACCTCACCCAGGCCATGCGCGGCGTGCTGTACGGCCCCGACCTGGCGTGGTTCGCGCTGCTGACGGTGCTGTGCCTGGGCCTGGCGATGCGGCGCGTCGCGCGCCTGCGCGAGGAAGCCTGATGCGCCGCACGCTCGCCGACCTCCTGCACGGGCTGCTGCTGGTGGTGGCGGTGGGCGTCGCCGCGTGGCTGTCGCTGGCCTGGACCTGGCGCGTGGACCTCAGCCATGGCGCGCGCGCCAGCCTCTCGCCGCAGAGCGTGCAGGTGCTGCGCCAGTTCGAGGGGCCGGTCGAGATCGTGTCCTTCGCGCGCGAGAATCCGAAGTTGCGCGAGACCCTGGGGGCCTTCATCGGCCGCTACCGCCAGTTCAAGCCCGACCTGGGCTTGCGCTTCATCAATCCCGATGCCGATCCGGGGGCCATGCGCGAACGC
>JAGOEZ010000145.1 GCA_017997455.1 Lysobacterales bacterium
GCGCCGATGTGGGTGGCCTGGACCTTGCCGTCCTTGAACACCATCAGGGTCGGGATGCCGCGGATGTTGTAGCTGCGCGGGGTCTTCTGGTTGTGGTCGATGTTGACCTTGGCGACCTTCAGGCGCCCGGCGTAGGTGCCCGCGACCTCGTCGAGCAGCGGCGCGATCATCTTGCACGGCCCGCACCACTCCGCCCAGAAGTCGACCAGCACGGGTTCGCTGGACTTGAGGACCTGGTCCTCGAATTCGGCGTCGTTGATGTGGGTGATCTGCTCGCTCACGGCATTCTCCAGTGGCGCCGGGCACGGGGCTGCGCCGGCGATCGGGCGGGGACGGGCCCGGATGGGCTACACTCGGGGGTCAGAGGCCCGCGGCCAGCGGGCTGTTGCGGCGTCGGCCAGCGGTTCAGGGCCATGACGCCATTCTCGGTGCAAGCCCCGTGGGCGATCAAGCCAACGACGGTGACGACGCCACACCAGTGCCCGATCTTGGGGCGCAGGCACGGAATTCAATGGATCCCAACCCGATCACCCCCGACGCCGGGGCCAGCGCCGACAACCGCCCGCTGACCGACGTCTGCTTCGACAACTTCGAACTCCACCCGTTGCTGCTCAAGGGCCTCGAGGAAGCCGGCTTCGTGCGCTGCACGCCGATCCAGGCCCTGACCCTGCCCGAGGTGCTCGCCGGACGCGATGTCGCCGGCCAGGCCCAGACCGGCACCGGCAAGACCGCCGCGTTCCTGGTCGCGCTCGCCAACCGGCTGCTGACGCGGCCGGCGCGCGCCGAGCGCCGCGGCAACGATCCGCGCGCCGTGATCCTGGCGCCGACCCGCGAGCTGGCGATCCAGATCGACAAGGACGCGCAGCAGCTGCTCAAGCACACCGGCCTGCGCTTCGCCCTGATCTACGGCGGCGTCGACTACGAGAAACAGCGCGAGCGCCTGAGCCAGGACGTCGACGTGGTGGTCGCCACGCCGGGCCGCGTGATCGACTACCTCAAGCAGCACGTGGTGCGCTTCTCCTCGGTCGAGGTCGCGGTGCTCGACGAGGCCGACCGCATGTTCGACCTCGGCTTCATCAAGGACATCCGCTTCCTGTTCCGGCGCATGCCGCCGCGCGAGGAACGGCAGAACCTGCTGTTCTCGGCCACGCTCAGCCACCGCGTGATGGAGCTGGCGTACGAGCACATGAACGATCCGGTCGAGCTCTCGATCGAGACCGACAGCGTCACCGCCGACCGCGTGCGCCAGATCGTCTATTTCCCCGCCAACGACGAGAAGATCCCGCTGCTGATCGGCCTGCTCTCGCGCATGGACGCCACGCGCACCATCGTCTTCGTCAACACCAAGGCCTGGGTCGAGCGCGTGGTCCGCGCGTTGGAGCGCGCGCATTTCGGCGTCGGCATGCTTTCCGGCGACGTGCCGCAGCCCAAGCGCGAGCGCCTGCTCAACAAGTTCAAGAAGGGCGAGCTCGAGATCCTGGTCGCCACCGACGTGGCGGCGCGCGGGCTGCACATCCCCGATGTCAGCCACGTGTTCAACTTCGACCTGCCCTTCGATGCCGAGGACTACGTGCATCGGATCGGCCGCACCGCGCGCCTGGGCGCCGAGGGCGACGCGGTCAGCTTCGCCTGCGAGCTGTACGCGATGAGCCTGCCGGAGATCGAGAGCTACATCGAGATGAAGATCCCGGTGGGCCGGGTCGAGCGCGAGATGCTGGTCGCGGTGCCGCGCGCGCCGCGCGCCGTGTCGGCCGAGGCCGAGAACGAGGACAGCGTGGCCGCCGACGATGCGCGCGCGACCAAGGGCGCGCCGCCCGAGAAGCGCAGCGGCCCGTCGCGCGGACGCGATGGCGCGCGTCGCGAGGGCGGCCCCCGGCGCGACGGCGCGCGCAGCGGCGCACCGCGTCGTGATGGCGGCCGTAGCGACGGCGCGCGTCGCGAGGCCCCGCGCCGCGACGAGCGGCCGGCGGCACCCCGTACTGAAAAGGCCGCGGAGGCGCCAGCGCCCGCCGCAGCCGTGGCGAACCCGGCAGCGGGCGAGCCGGCCCGCGAGGCCGGTGCCAAGCGCCGCCGGCGCGGCGGCCGGGGACGGCGTCGTCCCGAGGGCGGCCAGGTCGAGGCCGCAGCCGCTGCGGTGGCCGCGCGGCCGGCCGACAAGGCCAAGGCCAAGGGCCATGCGGCCGAGCAGCATGGCGGCGGCCACGAGCGGCCGCGCCTGGTGGCCAAGATCACGCAGGGCTTCAAGTCGTTCATGAACCGCTTCCGCGGTCCGCGCTGAGCCGGGTGCATTCACGCGCCCCGATTCTGCAGGAGCGGCTTGAGGCGCGACCGGAGTCTATCGCCCGCAGAGCGGGCTCCTACGAAAGCCGGCCTTGCAGGAGCCCGCTCTGCGGGCGATAGACTCCGGTCGCGCCTCAAGTCGCTCCTGCAGGGGGCTCGCGGGTTCGATTGCCGCGGTTGCCGTCGACAGTCAGGGCCTTCCCGATTTGCTACGCTTCGGGCGGTTACCTTCCGCCGCCGCCGCAATGTCCGAGGCGTTGTCCGATTTCTTCCTGCGCCATCGACTGGCGCGGCCGCTGGCGCTGGCGAGCGTCGCGGCGCTGGTCGCGCTGATCCTGCTCCTGCTGGCCCGCACGGCCTGGATCCTGCTCGACATGGGCGCACCCGCGCCACCCGCGCCACCGGTGTCCGCCGCCGTGCCGGTCGCGGCGCCCGCGACCTCGCTCGCGCGCTGGCACCTGTTCGGTAACCCGGCGCCGTCGCCCGATGCGCGCGCGCTGGCCGACAGCGCGCCCGACACCACGCTGGCCCTGACCCTGCGCGGCGTGCTCGCCGGATCGGAACCCGGCGCCGGGGTCGCCATCATCGGCGACGCGCAGGGCGGCGAACGCAGTTACGGCGTCGGCGCCGCGCTGCCGGGCGAGGCCACGCTGGAGGCGGTGTATCCCGACCGCGTCACCCTGCGCCGCAACGGCGCGCTCGAATCGCTGCGGTTGCGCACGCCGGAAGACGCCGCGGCGCCCGCGCCACCCGCTGGCGGCATGGCCGCGCCGCGCACCCTGTCGAACACGGCGCCAGCGCCCAGCGCCTTGCCGGGCGCCGGCGGCACTGCCGCGCCGGCGCCCTTCGTCACTCCGTCGATCGCGCCGATGGGCGCCGACTTCGAGACCATCACCCAGAAGCTGGGCGTCGATCCCGCGGCGCTGGCGCGCCAGGTCAGCGTGATGCCGGTGCTCGAGAACGGGCGCTTCATCGGCGTGCGCCTGGCCGGTGCGCGCGACGTCCCGCTCGTCGCCCAGCTCGGCCTGCAGCCCGACGACGTGGTCACCTCGGTCAATGGCATCGCGCTCGATTCGCCCGAGCGCGCCCAGGAAATCGCGCGCAACCTCGCCGGCGCGTCCGCGCTCAACGTCACGGTGCGCCGCAATGGCAAGTCCGAGAATCTCAGTGCCGCCCTGCGTTGATCCCACCGCCGCGCCCCATCGCCGGAGTCCGCCCCGAATGATCCGCCTTGCCGTCCTGATCCTGCTGCTCGTCCCGCTCGCGGCGCCGGCCCAGGCGCCCGCGCCCGCGGACGGGACGCCGCTGGCCACGCCGGTCAACGGCAAGCACACCCTCAACCTCAAGGACGCCGACATCCGCGTGCTGGTCGCCACGGTCTCGGAGATCACCGGGCGCAACTTCATCATCGATCCGCGCGTCGAGGGCAAGGTCAACGTGGTCTCGACCCAGCCGATGGACGCGGACCAGGTCTACGCGGTGTTCGAGTCGGTGCTGCGCGTGCATGGCTACGCCGCGGTGACGTCCGGGACGATGGTCAAGATCGTGCCCGAGGTGATCGCCAACCAGGACGGCAGCACGCTGGAGGGCGAGGCCGGCCCCGACACCATCGTCACCCGCGTGATCCCGCTGCGCCACGTCGCCGCCGCCGAACTGATCCCGATCCTGCGCCCGCTGGTCCCGCAGCAGGGCAACCTCGCCGCGCACCAGGGTTCCAACGCGCTGATCGTTTCCGACCGCGCCGGCAACCTTGCCCGCATCGAGGCCCTGATCCGCCGCATCGACACCGCCAGCGACACCGCGGTCGAGATGATCCCGCTCGAGCACGCCGATGCCGCCGAGGTCGCGCGCACGCTGACCCTGCTGACCGAGGACAAGACCGCGGCGCTGACCGGCGTGCAGCCGCGGATCTTCGCCGACGCGCGCACCAATTCGATCCTGCTCTCGGGCGATCCCTCCACGCGCCTGCGCATGCGCGCGCTGGTGAGCCACCTCGATACCCCGCTCGAGAGCGGCGAGAGCACCCAGGTGATCTACGTGCGCTACGGCAAGGCCGAGGAACTCGTGCCCGTGCTCGAAGCCACCGCCGCGACGCTGACCGAGCAGGGCGCGGGCAAGGACGCGCCGAAGACCGCGACCATCCAGGCCCATGCCGAGACCAATGCGCTGGTGGTCACCGCCGATCCGGCGGTGTTCCGCGCCCTCGCCTCGATCGTGCGCCAGCTCGACGTGCGTCGCGCGCAGATCCTGATCGAGGGCGTGATCGTCGAGGTCGGCGACGAGTTCGCGACCGAGATCGGCGTGCAGTGGCAGTCGACCAACCTCGAGGCCGATGCCGACGGCAACATCACCAACAGCGGCTTCCTCGGCGGGACCAACTTCCCCGGCCTCATCCAGCCCGGCATCGTCGGCCTCGCGGCCAACCCCGGCGCGGTCGGCGGCGGGCTCAACATCGGCTACGTCGGCGGCACCATCACCCTGCCGGGCTCGGACACGCCGATCCTGCAGATCGGCGCGCTGGTCACGGCGCTCAAGCAGGACGGCGGCACCAACATCCTGTCGCAGCCCTCGATCGTGACCCTGGACCACCAGGAGGCGCAGATCAAGGTCGGCCAGCAGGTGCCCTTCGTCACCGGCCAGTACACCAATACCGGCGGCGGCTCCAGCCAGCCGGAAAACCCGTTCCAGACCATCAACCGCGAGGACGTGGGCCTCACGCTCAAGGTCACGCCGCACGTCAACGAGGGCGACAGCGTGCGCCTCGATATCTCGCAGCAGATCAGCTCGCTGGCGCCCAACCCGGCCGGCGCGGTCGACCTGGTGACCAACAACCGCGAGATCGACACCAGCGTGATGGTGTCCGACGGCGCCATGCTGGTGCTGGGCGGGCTGATCTCCGACGAGGTGCGCGAGACCATCCGCAAGGTGCCGGCGCTGGGCGACATCCCGGTGCTGGGCAACCTGTTCCGCTATCGGCGCGAGGATCGCAGCAAACGCAACCTCATGGTCTTCCTCAAGCCCAGCATCCTGCGCGACGAGGCGCTGGAGTCGGCGATCTCCAGCGACAAGTACAACTTCATCCGCGCGCGCCAGCTCGAGAAGCGGACCAAGCCCGGCTACGTGCTGCCCGACAACAGCCAGCCGCTGCTGCCGGAGATCCCGTGGGCCGCGCCGCTGCGCCTGCCCGAGCCGGGCGGCGGCGACCGGTGACCCTCGCGCGGCCGCCCTTCGCCTTCGCCAAGCGCCACGGCGCGACCCTGGTCGGCTGGCGCGACGGCCGCGCGCACATCGCCCACCGGCCGGGCGTGAAGCTCGAGACCCTGGTCGAGCTGCAGCGCTATTGCGGCGCGCCGCTGGACCTCGAGCCGCTGGCGCCGGCGGCCTTCGACGGCCTGCTGCAGGAACTCTACGAGCAGGGTGGCGCCGACGCGCGCGCGATGGTGGAGGGCCTCGACGGCCGCTCCGACCTCGACGCCATCGCCGAGGCCATGCCCGAACCCGAGGACCTGCTCGAGTCCGACGACGACGCGGTCATCATCCGCCTGATCAACGCGCTCCTGACCGAGGCGGTGAAGGAAGGCGCTTCCGACATCCACATCGAGCCGTTCGAGAACCGCCTGGTGGTGCGCTTCCGCATCGACGGCGTGCTGCGCGAGGTGCTGGCGCCGCAGCGCGCGATCGCGGCGCCGGTGGTCAGCCGCATCAAGGTCATGGCCAAGCTCGACATCGCCGAGAAGCGCCTGCCGCAGGACGGCCGCATCGGCCTGCGCATCGCCGGGCGCCCGGTCGACGTGCGCGTGAGCACGATCCCCGCCGGCCACGGCGAGCGCGTCGTGCTGCGCCTGCTCGACAAGCAGGCCGGGCGCCTGGACCTCGGCAAGCTCGGCATGGCGCCGGCGATGCTGGCCGAGCTCGCGGCGATGATCGAGCGGCCGCACGGCATCATCCTCGTCACCGGCCCCACCGGCTCGGGCAAGACCACCACGCTGTACGCCGCGCTGACCCGGCTCAACGAGGCCACCCGCAACATCCTCACGGTCGAGGACCCGATCGAGTACTACCTCGACGGCATCGGCCAGACCCAGGTCAACACGCGCGTGGACATGACCTTCGCGCGCGGCTTGCGCGCGATCCTGCGCCAGGACCCCGACGTGGTGATGGTGGGCGAGATCCGAGACCTAGAGACCGCGCAGATCGCGGTGCAGGCCTCGCTGACCGGGCATCTCGTGCTCAGCACCCTCCATACCAACAGCGCGGTCGGCGCGGTGGCGCGCCTGCGCGACATGGGCGTGGAACCCTTCCTGCTCGCGTCGAGCCTGATCGGCGTGTTGTCGCAGCGCCTGGTGCGCGTGCTCGACCCGGCCACGCGCGAGGCCTATCCCGCGCCCGCGCACGAACTGGCCGCGTTCGGGCGCGATCCTGCCGAGCGCGTCACCCTGTACCGCCCGGGCCCGATGGCCACCGGCAAGAACGCCGGCTACAAGGGCCGCACCGGCGTCTACGAGCTGGTCGCGGTCGACGACGCGATGCGCCGCCTGATCCACGACGGCGCCGCCGAGCAGGCCATCGAGGCCCACGCGCGCACGCG
>JAGOEZ010000017.1 GCA_017997455.1 Lysobacterales bacterium
CTGGTGCCCGAAGCCAAGGCGCTGGCGAGCGAGGCGGTGGAGATCGCCTTCTCCGCGGTGCAGCACGTCTCGAACACCTTCAGCAGCCCCGACAACGTCGACGCCGCCGCCGAGCGCCTGGTGCTGGCGCGGCGCCGGATCCAGGCCGAGATCGACGCCAGCTTCGAAAGCCAGGCCTTCAATGAACGCGAAGTCGAGCAGCTGATCGAGCAGACGATCGAGGGCCTGCTGCCGGCCCTGATCGGCGACATCACCGGCGAGGCGATCCGCATCGCGCTGACCGGCGACGAGGACGCCGCCGCCGAGCTCGAGGCGCGCGCCGAGCGCATGGAAACCGCGATCGAGCGCGACGTCGAAGCGCGCGCCGAGCGTCTCGAAAAGCGCGCCGAGGCGCTGTGCCCGTCGGTGGCCGACCTCGACGGCATCGAATCCAGCCTCGACTTGCGCCTGGCCGACAACCAGCCGCTGGACCTGGTTCGCCTCGACCGCGACTGAAGGCCCGGGCGCCGGGGCGCGGCCCCGGCGCGGCGGTGCGCGCTTGCCCCAAGGGGCGGGACCGGAACCGGGTCGCGACGACGCCACCCGCGCTAGGATGCCTACGGTCCCGCACGGGAGGGGGTCGTGGCGTTCGACAGCGTTGAATCGGTGGAGGTGGCGGTCGATCGCGTGCTGGCGGCCGTCACCGGACCGCTGGTGGTGGCCACGCCGCTCGGCCTGGGCAAGCCCAATCGCCTGATCAACGCGCTCTACCGGCGGGTCAAGGACGATCCGGCGCGACCCTTGACCCTCTATACCGCGCTGTCGCTCGAGCGTCCGCGCGTCGCCGGCGGGCTCGAAGGCCGCTTCGCGGGGCCCTTCATCGAGCGCCACTTCGGCGCCGACTATCCGGACCTCGCGTACCTCGCGGACATCCGCGCCGGCACCTTGCCGATGCATGTCGACGTGCGCGAGTTCTACATGCAGTCCGGCGCCATGCTCCGGGTCGAGCGCGCGCAGCGCTCGTACACCTCGCTCAACTACACCCATGTCTCGCGCGAGCTGGCCTCGCGCGGCGTGAACCTGATGTTGCAGATGGTGGCGCGGCGCGGCGACCGGCTCTCGTTCTCGAGCAACTCCGACACCACCCTGGACCTGCTCGACCACCTGCGCCGCCAGGGCAAGCCGCGGCCCTACGTGGTGTGCGTGGTGCATCCGGACCTGCCGTTCCTGGACCACGACGAGCCGCTGCCGCTGGAATTCGCCGACCTGCTGGTCGAGAAGCCCGGCCCGGCCTACCGCCTGTTCGCCCTGCCACGCGCCTCGGTCGCGCCGGCGGAGTTCGCGCTGGGCCTGCACGCCAGCGCGCTGGTGCGCGACGGCGGCACCCTGCAGATCGGCATCGGCGCGCTGTCCGATGCACTGGTGCACGGCCTGATCCTGCGCCAGCGCGAGAACACCAGCTGGCGCCAGTCCCTGGAAGCACTGCGCAACGGCAACGGCACGCCGGCGATCGTGCGCGACTGGGGCGGCGAGGGGCCGCTGGCCGACGGGCTCTACGGCGCCAGCGAGATGGTGATGGACGGCTTCATGCACCTGCGCGAGGCCGGCATCCTGCGCCGCCGCGTGTGGGATTTCCTGCCGCTGGAGCAAGCCCTGGCCGACCGCGCCGTGTCCGAGACCCTGGCGCCGGGCGCGCTCGAAGCGCTGCTGGAGTACGGCGCGATCCCGCACCGCCTCGATCCCGAAGCGGTCGAGCGCCTGACGGCGTGGAACGCGATCCCGGCCGGCAGCGTGCTCGAGGGCGATGCCCTGCGCCTCGCCGACGGCCGCCGCATCGGCAGCGACCTCACGGTGGCGGAGCACTGCGCGCAGCTCGATGCGCTCATGGCGGGCCGCCGCCTGCGCGGCGGGCGCTGGCTGCACGGCGGCTTCTTCCTCGGCACGCGGCCGTTCTACCAGTGGCTGCAGGGTCTGTCGGGCGACGCTTGGGAGGGCCTGTGCATGGCGCGGATCTCCCACATCAACGAGCTCTACGGCGGCGCCGAGGAGCTGCATCGCCTGCAACGCCGCGACGCGCGCTACTTCAATACCTGCATGATGCAGACCCTGCTCGGCGCCGCGGTGTCCGATGCGCTCGATGACGGGCAGGTCGTGAGCGGCGTCGGCGGCCAGTACAACTTCGTGGCGATGGCCCATGCCACCTCCGACGGCCGCTCGGTGCTGATGCTGCGCGCCACGCGCGAGGTCCGCGGCCGGGTCGAATCGAACATCGTGTGGAACTACGGCCACACCACCATTCCGCGCCACCTGCGCGACGTGGTCGTGACCGAGTACGGCGTGGCCGACATCCGCGGCGCCTCCGACGAGGAGTGCATCCAGCGCCTGCTCGCGATCTGCGACTCGCGCTTCCAGGACGCGCTCGCGGACACGGCGCGCGCGGCCGGCAAGCTGGCGCGCGACTGGCGCATCCCCGAAGTGTGGCGGCGCAACACGCCCGAGCACCTCGCGCAGGCGCTGGCGCCGCTGGCTGCGCACGGGCTGCTGCCGCGCTTTCCCTTCGGCACCGACCTCGATGGCGACGAGATGTGCCTGCTGGGCGCGCTGGAGTGGCTCAAGCGCGGCACCGCGACGCCGGGCGGCCGCCTGCGCATGATCGGCCGCGGGCTGATGGCTGGCGCCGCGCGCGGCGAGGAGCCGCGGCTGCTGCAACGCCTGGCGCTGCAGCGGCCGAACGGGCTCGGCGAGCGCCTGATGGCGCGCCTGGTGCAGGTCGCGCTGCGCGCAACCCGCGTGGATTGAGCGCGCGGTCTTGCGCGGGCGCTCGCGTACAATCCCGTGCATGCCCCGGAAATCCGCCCTGTTCGCGCTGCCGCTGCTGCTCGCCCTGCATTCGGCCGCGCCGGCGGCAGGTCCGGCCGCCGCCACCGACCCCGCCGCGATCGCTTCCGCGGCGCGGGAATGCAGCGGCTGCCACGTGCTCGACAATCCGCGCGGCAGCCCGCCGATCATCGACGGGCAGCATGCCGATTTCCTGGCCGTGCAGCTGCGCGCGTTCCGCGACAGCCATCGCGACGCCTTTCCGATGGGGATGCTGAGCGAGGGCATGGACGAAGCGCGGATCCAGGCCTTGTCCGCGCAGCTGGCGGCCCGCCCCTGGCCCGCCGTCGACCACGCGCTGTCCGCCGCTGCGGTGGACGCGGGCCGGACGCTGGTGGCCGACGCCGGCTGCTCCGCCTGCCATGGGCCTTCGTGGCGTGGCGGCGGGATCATCCCGCGGGTCGCGGGCCAGGCGCCGAGCTACCTCGCGCGCCAGTTGCGCGCGATGGCCGAGGGCCGGCGCGCGCACCCGCCGCTGACCCTGGATGCATCCGGCTTCAACGCGGTCGCGGCCTTCCTCGCGGCACAGCGCTGAACCTGGCGCGGCCTCGCGGCCGCGTCAGGCCCATTCGGTCAGGCCCTCGATCTCGTACAGCCGCCTCCAGGCCGGGCGCCCGCGCACGCGTTCGGCCAGCGCGCGGCAATGCGGCCACTCCAGCGCGGTGCGCGGCATGTTGCGCGACCAGCGCATCAGCATCACGCCGAGCATGTCGGCGACGCTGTAGTGGACGCCGGCGATGTGCGGACCGGCGGCACCCAGGTGCGCGTTGAGGCGATCCCAGGTCGCCTCGATGCGCAGGCGCGCCGATTCCTGCGCCGCCACCGCGGCCTCCTCGCCGGCCGGTTCGGCCGGATAGAACCAGGCCCGGAACGCCGGTTGCAGGGTATTGGCGAAATGCACCAGCCATTGCAGGTAATGCGCCCGTTCCGGCGCCCCCGGATGCGGCGCGAGGCCCGCGCCGGGATGACGCTCGGCGAGCAGCATCAGCAGCGCCGCGCACTCGTACACCGGCCGGCCGTCGACCAGCAGCGTCGGCACCACGCCATTGGGATTGAGCTTGAGGTATGCCGGCGTCTTGTGCTGCCGCGCCTGCAGGTCGAGCCGCTCGAGCTGGTGCGGCGCGCCGGTCTCGAGCAGCGCGAGGTGTACCGCGAGGCTGGCGGATCCAGGCGAGTAGTAGAGCGTGTACATGCGCAGGCACTCCGGGTCGTTCGGCGGGAGGTCGGTCGCGTGATTGTAGGCTCGCGCCTGGCGCGAACGCCGCCAGCAAGCCCCGCGCGTCAGCGCGCCGCGCGGTCGCTGGCCAGCAGGCCGTAGATCAGCGAGTCCTGGATCTCGCCGCCGACGTGGTAGCGCGCGCGCAACTCGCCTTCGCGTCGGAAGCCCAGCGCCTCGACCAGCCGGACCGAGGCGAGGTTGCGCGGGTCGATGTCGGCCTCGATGCGGTTCAGGCCCAGCACGCCGAAGGCCTGGTCCAGCGCCAGCGCCAGCGCCTCCCGCGCCAGTCCGCGGCCCCAGTGCGCGGCGCCCAGCGCGTAGCCGATCTCGCAACGCCGATGCTGGGCCACGCAGGCGAACAGGGTGGTGCTGCCGACCACGCGGTCGTCTTCGCGGCGCGCGACCACCCATTGCAGCGCGCTGCGGTCGGCGAAGCCCGCCCAGGAGCGGGCGATCCAGTCGTCGGCCTGCGCGGGATCGCTCCACGGGCCGTGGCTCCAGTAGCGCAGGACCTGCGGATCGGAGTAGACCGCGTACACGTCCGCGGCATCGGACTGGCGCGGCGCGCGCAACCGCACCCGCGGCCCCTCGGGCGCGGGCAGGCCGTCTATCGAGCCGGGCAGGGCAAAGGCCGCGTTCATGCGCCAAGTATGCGCGGCGCCCGGAAGGGCTCCAACCACGCGCCACGTCCACCCCGGGGTTGAGCGCGCCGGCCCGGCGCTGCCAAAGTCTCGCTGCCCCCGACTACCGACGGCAGCCATGACCCCGAACGTCCCGAACCGCCCCACCCAGCGCCTGCGCGACCTGGTCGAGGCCCCGTGGTTCAACCACGCGATCATCGTCGTGATCCTGCTCAATGCGATCACGCTGGGCCTCGAGACCTCGCCGGGCATCATGGCGCGGCATGGCGAGCTGCTGCACGGGCTGGACCGCATCGCGCTCGCGATCTTCGTGGTCGAGCTGCTGTTGCGCTTCGCCGCCTACCGCCTGCGGTTCTTCCGCGACCCGTGGCGGCTGTTCGACCTGGTGGTGGTGGGCGTCTCGCTGCTGCCCGCGAGCGGCGCCTTCAGCGTGATCCGGGCCCTGCGGGTCCTGCGCGTGCTGCGCCTGGTCTCGATCGTGCCGAGCATGCGCAAGGTGGTGAATGCCCTGCTGGGCGCGCTGCCGGGCATGGGCTCGATCGCGGCCCTGCTGCTGATCGTGCTGTACGTGGCCGCGGTGATGGCGACCAAGTTGTTCGGGCCGATCTCGCCCGGGTTCTTCGGCGACCTCGGCAAGACCGCGTTCACGTTGTTCCAGGTCATGACCATGGAGGGCTGGGCCGATATCGCGCGCGAACTGATGGTGCAGGCGCCATGGGCCTGGCTCTTCTTCGTGGTCTATATCCTGGTGTCGACCTTCACCGTGCTGAACCTGTTCATCGCGGTGGTGGTGAACGCGATGCAGGACCAGGTCGCCGACGACATCAAGGACACCGACACGCGGCTGGCCGAGGCAGCGCACGGCGAACGCGCCCTCATGCTGGCGGAGCTGCGGGCCATGCGTGGCGAATTGGCCGAGTTGCGGCGCAGCGTGTCGGCGCGCCCGGCCTGAAGGCGCCGGGACCGGTCTGGCGCTAGGATTCCCTCCCCCGAACGACCAAGGAGCACGCCATGGATGCCCTCTATTCCGCGCAGGCGACCGCCGTGGGCGGCCGCGACGGCCATGTCGAGACCAGCGACGGCCTGCTCAAGGTCGACATGTCGATCCCGAAATCGATGGGCGGGCCGGGCCGGCCCGACACCACCAATCCCGAGCAGTTGTTCGCGATGGGCTACGCGGCCTGCTTCGGCGGCGCCGTGGGCTTCGTCGCCAGGCAGCAGAAGATCACGCCAACCCAGATCACGGTGACCGCGGACGTGCACATCGGCAAGCAGGGCGAGGGCCTGGGACTGGGCGTGGCGCTCACGATCAAGGTCGACGGGGTCGACCGGGCCACGGCCGAAAAGCTGGTCCAGGCCGCGCACCAGGTCTGCCCCTATTCGAAAGCCACGCGCAACAACATCGAGGTCAAGCTCAACGTCGCCTGAGGCAGGCGCGCGGCCGCTGGCGCGACGTCGCGCTGGCGCCCGCGCGGGCCTCGCCCCCACAATAGCGACCAGCAATCAGCGGCCCCGGAGGGCGCGGGCCGTGGTGCCGGCGGATCCGGCGCGCGCCCGACCAGCGAGTGAGCGGACATGGCGATCAAGGAAGCGCGCGTTCCCGACATCGGCAACTATGCCGACGTCCCGGTCATCGAGCTGCTGGTCGCGGTGGGCGACACGGTCAAGGCCGACCAGGGACTGGTCACGCTGGAGTCGGACAAGGCCACGATGGAAGTGCCCGCGCCGTTCGCCGGCGTGGTGCGCGAGATCAAGGTCAAGGTCGGCGACTCGGTCAGCGAGGGCGCGGTGGTGGTGTTGATCGAGGAGGCGGAGGCGGGGGCGGGCGCGACGGCGAAGGCGGCGCCGGCGCCGGCGGCCCCCCCACCCCGACCCTCCCCCGCGAGGGGGGAGGGGGCAACGGCCGCTCCGGCGGGCGGTGTTGCCGCCGCACCGGAAGCTGCGATGGCCGCCGCGACCGCTGCGACCAGTGCGACAGCGACTGCAACGGCGTCGCCGCCAGTGGCGTTCGACAGTTCGCAGGTGCTGCCGGACAAGGTGCCGCATGCGAGCCCGGGCGTGCGCGCGTTCGCGCGCGAGCTGGGCGTGGACCTGGCGCAACTCAAGGGCAGCGAGCGCAAGGGGCGGATCTCGCGCGCCGATGTCGCCGCGTTCGTGAAGTCCGCGATGCAGGGCGGCGTGCCACGTCCGGCGGCGGCTGGCGGCGGCACGGGGCTCAACCTGCTGCCTTGGCCGCAGATCGACTTCGCGAAGTTCGGGCCGGTGGAGTCCAAGCCGCTGTCGCGGATCAAGAAGATCTCCGGCGCCAACCTTGCGCGCAACTGGGTGCTGATCCCGCACGTCACCCAGCACGACGAGGCCGACATCACCGAGATGGAGGCCTTCCGCAAGAAGCTCGGCGAGGAGAACAAGGACCTCAAGGTCTCGCCGCTGGTGTTCCAGATCAAGGCGGTGGTGGCGGCGCTGAAGAAGTTCCCGAACTTCAACGCCTCGCTCGACGCGACCGGCGAGAACCTGGTCCTCAAGCAGTACTTCCACGTCGGCATTGCGGTCGACACGCCCGACGGGCTGGTGGTGCCGGTGATCCGCGACTGCGATCGCAAGGGCCTGCTCGAGCTCGCCGCTGAACTCGCGACGCTCAGCGTCAAGGCACGCGACAAGAAGCTGGGCCCGGCCGAGATGTCGGGTGGCTGCTTCTCGATCAGTTCGCTGGGCGGAATCGGCGGCACCGGATTCACGCCGATCGTGAACGCGCCGGAGGTCGCGATCCTCGGCGTCTCGAAGGCGGCGACCAAGCCCGTGTGGGACGGCAAGGAGTTCCGCCCGCGCCTGATGCTGCCGCTGTCGCTGTCCTACGACCACCGTGTCATCGATGGCGCCGACGCGGCGCGCTTCACCGCCTTCCTCGCCGCACAACTGGCCGACATCCGCCGCCTGCTTCTGTAGGAGCGCATCTCATGCGCGACCGCAGCCCTGCTTGCTTGCGACCAGGCCGGGAACTGCGATGCAGGGAAAATGTATTCCCGCTTGCGCGGGAATGACGTCCCCAAGGGCCTGGACCCAAGGGCAACGCGACTCGCCGCGAAACGCGCACACCGATCCCAACGAGACCCGCATGGCCACGATCGAAGTGAAAGTCCCAGACATCGGCGATTACCGGGACGTGCCGGTGATCGAGCTGTTGGTGGCGGTGGGCGACACGGTGAAGAAGGACCAGGGACTGGTCACGCTGGAGTCGGACAAGGCCACCCTCGAGGTGCCTTCACCCGTGGCGGGGGTGGTGCGCGAGCTCAGGGTCAAGGTCGGCGACACGTTGTCGGAAGGCAGCCTGGTGGCCGTGCTCGATGCAGGAGCGACGGCAACCGCGAATCTCCCCTCTCCCCCCGGGAGAGGGGTTGGGGGTGAGCGTTCGGCGAAGTCGGCAACGCCCGCCGATCCCGTACCCTCAACCGGCCCTGCGGGCCACCCTCTCCCGGGGGGAGAGGGGAAGGCGCCTGCAGCCCTTGCCGGGCCGAAGGCCGCAGCGGCGAGCGGGCGCAAGGCCGATGTCGAATGCCAGGTCATGGTGCTGGGCTCGGGGCCGGGCGGATATACGGCGGCGTTCCGCGCGGCGGACCTGGGACTGGCCACGGTACTGGTCGAGCGCTATCCGGCGCTGGGCGGGGTCTGCCTCAACGTGGGCTGCATCCCGTCGAAGGCGCTGCTGCACGCGGCGCGCGTGATCGACGAGGCCGCGCACGCCAAGGACATCGGGATCGAGTTCGGCGCGCCCAAGATCACACTCGACAAGCTGCGCGCCTACAAGGACAAGGTCGTGGCGCAGATGTCGGGCGGCCTCGCCGGCATGGCCAAGCAGCGCAAGGTCACGCGCCTGACCGGTGTCGGCAAGTTCATCTCGCCGCACGAGATCGAGGTCGATGGACCCGAGGGCCGCAAGCTGGTGCGCTTCGAGCGCGCGATCATCGCGGCGGGCTCGCAGGCGGTGAAGCTGCCGGGCCTGCCCTGGGACGATCCGCGGCTGATGGATTCGACCGACGCGCTGCTGCTCGCCGAGGTGCCGCGGCGCTTGCTGGTGATCGGCGGCGGCATCATCGGCCTCGAGATGGCCTGCGTCTATGAAGCGCTGGGCTCGCAGGTGACCGTGGTGGAGTTGCTCGACCAACTCATGCCGGGCACCGACCCGGACCTGGTGCGGCCGCTGCAACAGCGCATCGCCAAGCGCTATGCCGGCATCCACCTCAAGACCAAGGTCACCAAGGTCGAGGCGACCAAGGACGGGTTGAAGGCGAGCTTCGAGGGCGAGAAGGCGCCGGAGCCGCAGTTGTACGACCGCGTGCTGGTGTCGGTAGGCCGCACGCCCAACGGTGGCCGGATCGGCGCCGAGGCCGCCGGCGTGGCGGTGACCGAGCGCGGCTACATCCCGGTCGACCGCCAGATGCGCACCAACGTGCCGCACATCCACGCCATCGGCGACGTGGTCGGCAACCCGATGCTGGCGCACAAGGCTACGCACGAGGGCAAGGTCGCGGCCGAGGTCTGCGCCGGGCACAAGAGCGAGTTCGTCGCGCGCGTGATCCCGAGCGTGGCCTACACCGATCCGGAAGTGTCGTGGGTCGGCGTGACCGAGACCGAGGCGAAGGCCAAGGGCCTGGCGATCGGCGTGGGCAAGTTTCCCTATGCAGCCTCGGGTCGCGCGGTCGGCATCGGCCGCACCGAGGGCTTCACCAAGCTGATATTCGACGAGGCCACGCACCGCGTCATCGGCGCCGGCATCGTCGGGCCCAATGCCGGGGACTTGATCGCCGAGGTCGCGCTGGCGATCGAGATGGGCTGCGACGCCGCCGACATCGGCCTCACCGTGCATCCGCATCCGACCCTGTCGGAGTCGGTGGGGATGGCGGCCGAAGTCTACGAAGGCACGATCACCGACCTGTACATCCCGAAGAAGAAGTAGCCGCGCGCGGCGCGATCCGCCCCGGTCGCGGCGATGCGCGGCCGACGCTGCTGCGCCGGCGTGGCGAACACGCGCTTAACCCGGCGGTAACGCCGCTGCACCTAGGCTCCCGTGCCCGGTCCCGTGCATGGGAGGCAAGCGCCATCGACGCGCGCACCTTCACCTTTGGCATCGAGGAGGAGTTCTTCCTCGCCCACCCGCGCACCGGCAACGTCGTGGCGCGGGTGCCGGCGTTGCTGCTCAAGTCGTGCCGCAAGCGCTACGGCGGCCTGGTCGGTCGCGAGATGCTGCAGTCGCAGATCGAGATTTCCTCGCCGGTGTTCGACTCGTGCGCGCAGGCGCGCGCGGAGATGACCCGGCTGCGGCGCGGCGTGGCCGAGATCGCCGCGTCGCTGGACCTGCGCCTGGTGTCTGCAGGGACCCACCCGCTCGCCGCCTGGCACGAGCAGGTGCACACCGCGAAGCCGCGCTACGAACGGCTGATCGACGACTTCCAGATCGTGGGCCGGCGCAACCTGCTGTGCGGCCTGCACGTGCACGTGGCGGTGCCGGCCGGCGTCGACCGGGTCGACGTGATGAATCGCGCCGTGCGCTGGCTGCCGCTGTTCCTCGCCCTGTCGACGTCCTCGCCATTCTGGAACCGCCAGCGCACCGGGCTGCTGAGCTACCGCCAGGCCGCCTACGACGAGTGGCCGCGCACCGGCATTCCCGACCTCTACGCCGACGAGGCCGAGTACCGCCGGTTCATCGACTTGCTGGTGCGCCATGGCGCGATCGCCGGGCCCGGGTCGGTCTGGTGGGCGATCCGGCCCGCCGAGCATTACCCGACCCTGGAACTGCGCATCGCCGATGCCTGCACGCGCCTCGACGACTCGCTGGCGATCGCGGCACTGTACCGCTGCCTGGTGCGCGCGCTGGTGCGGCAACCGGAGCTCGGCCGCGATCGCAGCGCGCTGACCCGGCGCGTGGTCGACGAGAATCGCTGGCGCGCCAAGCGCTGGGGCATGGAAGCCAGCGCCATCGACGAGCGCGACGGCACCGGCGCGAGCTTCGTGCGCTGGCTCGACGAACTGCGCGCGCTGGTGGCCGAGGACGCGCAGGCGCTGGGTTGCGCCGACGCCCTGCGCCACCTCGGCACCATCGTCGCGCGCGGCACCAGCGCGCACGAGCAGCTGGCGATCTACCGCGATCGCCGCGACGCCGGCGCGACGCGCCTGGAGGCCGCCCGCGCGGTGGTCGACTGGCTGGTCGAGGCCACCGTGCCACCGGCGCCGTCATGATCCGGCGCGCTTGCGCCTGCCTTCGCGCCTGATAGGCTGGCCCCGCCCCGGCAGCCTCGCGCGCGCATGCAATCCGCACCCAAGCTCCTGATCGGCGTGTCGCCGCGCATCCTGCGCCAGGTGCCGCCGGAGCTGGGCTTCGGCGGCAAGACCCTGCAGTACCTCGAGCAGTCGGTCGGCCACTGGGTGATGTCGCTGGGCGCGCTGGTGGCGATGGTGCCGACGGTCGAGCGCGAAAGCCTGATCCGGCGCGCCGACATCGAGATCCCGGACTTCGTGGCCGCGCTCGACGGCCTGATCCTGCAAGGCGGGGCCGATATCGATCCGCGCGCGTATGGCGAGGAGCCGACCCACACCGTCGGCGTCCCCGACGGCGTGCGCGACCGCTTCGAGCTCGAACTGCTGCGCGGCTTCGCCGCGGCCGGCAAGCCGGTGCTGGGCATCTGCCGCGGCATGCAGCTGATCAATGTCGCCTATGGCGGCACGCTGTACCAGGACCTGCAGGCCGACGGCGCGACCCAGGCCCTGCACGTGCGGCGCGAGATCTACGACGAGCACGTGCACGGATTGCGCCTGGCACCGGGCTCGGCGCTGGCCCGTTGCTACGGCGATCGCGCCACGGCGCGGGTCAACTCGATCCACCACCAGGGCGTGAAGGCGCTGGGCCGCGGCCTGGTCGCCGAGGCCTGGTCCGAGGATGGGGTGGTCGAGGCGATCCGGCGCGACGATGCCGGCTTCGTGCTCGGCGTGCAGTGGCATCCGGAATTCCACGACCAGCGCTTCCCGGCGCTGCTGCCGGCCGACCCGCTGATGCAGGCCTTCCTGGACGCGGCGCGCGCGCGCCGCGGCGCCTGAGCCGGATCAGGGGGCCAGCAGCTCCGGCAGGCCCAGTGCATCGGTCACTTCGTAGTGGCGCACGTTGGGCTCCATCTCGAGCAGGAAGCGGCGGTCCTCGGGGTAGTACTTGGCGGTCTCGGGACTGCTGCCGGCGAAGCGCCGGACCGCGTCCATCGACTCCCACAGCGACACCAGCACGACCTCGCAGCGTTCACCCTGGGTGCGGCGCAGCACGAACACCCCGCGGTTGCCCGGCGTCTCGCGGTACTCCTTGAGTCCCGTGAGCCGCAGGTAGGCCAGGTACTCGTCGGCCTGGTCGTTCGCGGTCAGGCCCCGCCAGATGCGCGCGATCATGTCCGCCTCCGTTCGACCCGGCGCCGAAGGTAGCACCGGCGTCGGGGCCGGGCATCGGTACGGCTATGCTCGGGGCCCGGAACGCCACCACGGAGCATGCCTCGTGTCGACCCACCTGCCCGCGCTGGCCGTGCTCCTCACCGTGCTGCTCGCGATCTGGACCATGGTCCTGGTCGGCAGGGCGCGGCAGCGCCACGGCATCAAGGCCCCGGCCACGACCGGCAATCCCGATTTCGAGCGCGTGTTCCGCGTGCAGATGAACACGCTCGAAGCGACCGTCGCATTCCTGCCCTGCCTGTGGCTGGCATCGCAATACTGGGATCCGGCCTGGGCGGGGGTGCTCGGCCTGGCGTGGGTGGCCGGCCGGGTCTGGTACGCGATCGGGTACATGCAGGCCGGCGGGCGCCGCGACGGGGGATACCTGGTTTCCTCGCTGGCCCTGTTCGCGCTGCTGGGCGGCGGCGGCTGGGGGCTGGCCCGCGCCCTGCTCGGGTACTGAGGCCGCCGCACGACGCGATCCGGGCCGCGTGGCCGCGATGCCATCACGGCGGGGGCGATGTTCGCTGGCGCTAAACTCCGGTCACCCGGGAGGAGCTCCGTCATGACCCAGACCATCGGCCTGTTCGCGCTCGGCGTGCTGCTGCTCGCGCTGGGCGCGGATTCATTCGTCAAGGGCATGCAGGGGCTGGCCCTGCGCGTGCGCGCCTCGCTGTTCGCGGTCGGCGCCAGCGTGGCGGCCTTCGCGGGATCGGTGCCGGACATCGCGGTGAACGTGAGCGCGGTCGGGCTCGACCAGCCGGGCCTCGCCTTCGGCAACATCATCGGCAGTTGCCTCGTGAACCTCGGCCTCGTGCTCGGGCTCTGCGCCCTGCTGCGCCCGCTGCACGTGCGCATCCCGCTGGCGGGCCCGCTGCTGCTGGCCGGGCTGGGACTCGGCGTCCTGCTGCTGGCGATGAGCTGGAACGGCCGCATCGGCTACCTCGACGGCACCGCGCTGCTGATCGCCTACGTGGCGCTCGCCGCCTTCGTCGCCACCCATCGCGCGACCCGGCGCACCGACTCGGCGCGCGCCGCGCTGGAGGCGTTGGGCAGCACGCGCAACAGCGCGCTGCTGCTGGCGCTGCGGCTGCTGCTAGGCCTCGCCCTGCTGGTCTACGGCGCCGACCTCGTGGTCTTCCACGCCACCCATCTCGCGCGCGCCTGGGGCGTGAGCGACCTGTTCGTTGGCCTGACCGTGGTCGCGATCGCGACCTCGCTGCCGCAACTGGCGATGGCGCTGCGTGCCGCAGCCGCCAACCGCGGCGACGAAGTCGTGCTCGGCGTGCTCGGCTCGAACCTGATCAACCTGACCCTGGTCCTCGGCGTCACCGCGCTGCTGAGCCCGCTGGAGGTGCCGGCCTCGCTGGTGCGGCTCGAGATCCCCGCGGTGATCGCCTTCGGGCTCGTGCTCTACCCGATGCTGCGCGGCGACCTCGACCTGCGCCGCAGCGAGGGCGCGCTGCTGGTGTTGTCGTTCCTCGGGCTGACTGCGTTCCAGGTCTGGCTGGTGCGCGCCTGACATGTGGCTCCTGCTGGGTTGGCTCGCCGTGGGGCTGGTGGTGCTGGGTGCCGGCGCCGACCTCTTCGTGCGCGGCGCCTCCGGCCTGGCGCTGCGCCTGGGCATCAGCCCCTTCGTGGTCGGGCTGGTCGTCGTCGGATTCGGCACCTCGACCCCGGAACTGGCGGTGAACCTCTCGGCCGCCAGTCGCGGCACCACGGACATCGCGATCGGCAACATCGTCGGCAGCAACATCGCCAACATCGGCTTGATCCTCGGCATCTCGGCCCTGGTGGCGCCGCTGGTGGTGCACATGCGCATGCTCCGGATCGAGGTGCCGATCATGCTCGCCGCCTCGGCCCTGCTGTGGCTGCTGGCGCTGGACGGGCAGATCGCGCGCTGGGAGGGCCTGGTGATGCTGGGCGGCTTCCTCGCCTTCCTGGTGTTCCTGCTCCACAACGCCCGGCTGGAGTCGGCGCAGGTGCAAGCCGAACTCGCGGCGGCGCCGCAACCCACCCACGCCGCCTGGACCACCGTGCTGTTCCTGGTCGGCGGCCTCGGCCTGCTGATGCTGGGCTCCGACCTGTGCGTGGACGCGGCGGTGGGCCTGGCCCGGCTGTGGGGGCTGTCGGACCTGCTGATCGGCCTGACCATCGTCGCCATCGGCACCTCCCTGCCGGAGCTGGCCTCGACGGTGGCCGCGGCGGCCAAGGGCCAGAGCGACCTCGCGATCGGCAACGTGATCGGCTCCAACATCTACAACATCCTGTTCATCCTCGGCGCCACCGCGACGATCATGCCGTTGCCGGTTGCCGCCTCGCTGGAGCTGCTGGAGATACCCGTGATGATGGGATTCGCGCTGGTGCTGTATCCGCTGATGCGCCGCGACATGAAGATCGCGCGCGGCGAGGGCGCATTCCTGCTCGGCTGCTACGCGGCGTTGCTGGCATACCAGCTGCACCTCGCCAACGCGGCCGCCTGAGGCCCTTCGATGGAGCGCCTGGCAGCGGTGCGGGAGCGGGCGGCGCAGGCGCTGGCGGAATTCTTCAAGCTGGAGTCGGCCGGCGGCCTGCTGCTGGTGGCCGCCGCGGCGCTGGGCCTGGTCGCGGCCAACTCGCCGCTGGCGCCGGGCTACGAATGGCTGCAGAAGCTGCCGCTGACGGTGAAGCTGGGCGCGCTGGGCGTGGACAAGCCACTGCTGCTGTGGATCAACGACGGCCTGATGGCGGTGTTCTTCCTGCTGGTGGCGCTGGAGCTCAAGCGCGAGATCCTCCACGGGCAACTGTCCGATCGCCGGCAGATCCTGCTGCCCGCGGGTTGCGCGCTCGGCGGCATGCTGGTGCCGATGGCGATCTACGCCGCCCTCAACCGCGATGACCCGCAGGCGATGATGGGCGTGGCGATCCCGGCCGCGACCGACATCGCCTTCGCGCTCGGGATCCTGTCCCTGCTCGGCAGCCGCGTGCCGCCGGCCCTGAAGCTGCTGCTGACCGCGATCGCGGTGCTGGACGACCTCGGCGCGATCATCATCATCGCGTTGTTCTACACCGACGGCCTGTCGGCGCTCTCGTTGTCGGTGGCCGGTGCAGCGCTGGCCGGCCTGGTGGCGATCAACCGCGCCGGCGTGACGCGCTGGAGCGCGTACATCCTGCTCGGGCTGGTGATGTGGATCGCGACCCTCAAGAGCGGCGTCCATGCCACGCTGGCCGGGGTGGCGCTTGGCCTCACGATCCCGATCCGCGACCGCCACGCGCCGGAGCGCTCGCCCCTGGGCGAAATGGAGCACGCGCTGCACCCCTGGGTGGCCTACGCGATCCTGCCCCTGTTCGCCTTCGCCAATGCCGGGGTGGCGCTGGGCGGGGCCAGCCTGGCCACGCTGGTGGCGCCAGTCCCCATGGGCATCCTGCTGGGCCTGTTCGTGGGCAAGCAGCTCGGCGTGATGGGCACCGCGGCGCTGCTGGTCGGCAGTGGCCTGGCGCGACGCCCGGAGGGTGTCGGCTGGGGCGCGCTATGGGGGATGTCGATGCTGTGCGGGATCGGCTTCACCATGAGCCTCTTCATCGGCTCGCTGGCCTTCGGCGAGGATGCCTACGACTACCTGCTGGCGAAGAAGGTCGGGATCTTCGCCGGCTCGCTGCTCTCGGCCGCCGCCGGCTTCCTGCTCCTGCGCCTGGTGCTGCGTCGGTCGCCGGCCGATTGAGCCGCGCGGCCCGGGCACGAGGCCGGGCTTGACAGGCGGGTGGGGCATCATTCTATCCTTTCATCGCGATGAAGCGATATAACACTCACGGGAAGGCAACGCCGTGCCAGCGCAGGCTGGCGGGCATGCGCATGCGGCCCTGCCGCCGCGCGCGCCGCGTTCCCGACTGACGTCGCCACCCGCAGCATCCGACGCCAATCCCGCGACCCGCGACGGCCCCGCCCCGCGGGAGCGCGCGCCCGCGGGGCCGGTCCCGCGAATCGCGGCTCCAGCCTGCCGAAGGAGCCCGACCTTGACCGCCCGAGTCGACTCACCCGCGCCGCCATCCGCGTCCCCGCCGCCGCGGCCGGCCGCGGCCATCGCGGATGCGCGCCTGTCCCTGCCGTCGCGCCGCGGCGACGGCAGCGTGGTGCAGTGGATCCTGGTCGGCGCGCGCGGGCAGGTCGGCAGCGCGCTGCGCGAGCAGTGCGCCGCGCTGGCGCCCGGACTGGCGCGCGACGGCCTGGCGCTGCGCCTGCGCGCGGCCTTCGATCGGCGCGGTTTCGCCGCCGCGCCCGCCGGCCTCGATCCACGGGCGCTGGACGGCGCATGGCTCGCGCGCAGCGATGGCGACTGGTCGCAGTTGCGCGCGCGCCTGGCCGGCGAGGCCGTGCCCACCGTGATCGTCGACTGCACTGCCAGTGACGCGGTCGCAGCCGGGTACGAGGACTGGCTGGCCGCGGGTTGCGGCATCGTCACCGCGAACAAGCTCGCCAACGCCGGCTCGTTGGCGCGCTGGCGGCGCCTGCATGCGCTGGCAGCGGCGCACGGCTCGCCCTACCACTACGAAACCACCGTGGGTGCGGCCCTGCCGCTCCTGGGCAGCGTGCGCGCGCTGGTCGCGCGCGGCGAGGCGCCGACGCGCTTCGAGGCCGTGCTCTCGGGTTCCCTGTCGTACCTGCTTGCGCAGGTCCAGCGCGGCCTTTCGTTCTCCGCGGCCGTGGCGCAGGCGCAGGCGCTGGGCCTGACCGAACCCGATCCGCGCGAGGACCTCGAGTGCCGCGACCTCGTGCGCAAGCTCCTGATCCTGGCCCGCAGTGCCGGCGCCGGACTCGAGCCGTCGCAGATCGAGGTCGTGCCGCTGGTCGACGCGGCCGCGCCGCGGATCGAGGCGATGGACGCGCGCTGGGACGCGCGGGTGCGCCAGGCACAGGCACGTGGCGAGCGCCTCGCGGTGGTGGCGGAGTTCGAGCACGGGCGCGGCCGCATCGGCGTGCGCGCGCTCGCGCCGGAGCATCCGCTGGCGCGGCTGGCGCCGGGCGAGAACCTGGTGCGGCTGTGGACGCCGGTGCACGCGCAGGTGCCGATCGCGATCGGCGGTCCCGGGGCCGGGCCCGAGGTCACCGCGGCCGGCGTGCTCGGCGACGTGCTGGAAGCAGCCCGGGCGCTGCAGGCGCGCGCTGCCCGGGCCTGAGCGGTAGCGCGCTGCCGCCGCCGGCAACGGCACCGTTCATCGCCCGCCGCCGCCCGGGTCCGGATTTAGCCAACTGCATCATGGTTTGGGCCGGTACGCCGGGCACACTGTGATGCGGGAAGCCTTGCCGGTCCACAGGGGGACCGATCGCCGCCGCGGACGCCCGCGCGCTCGGCCAGGCACGGCTTCCTCGCGTCCACGCTTCCACGGCCCGCCAGGAGCCCGTCGCCCATGTCCGACCCAGTGACCTCGGCCCTGCTCGCGATCGCCGCCGTCGCGGCGCTGATCGCGCTGCTGGCGCTGCGCCGGGTCGGGCCCTTGCGGCGCGAACTGGTGGCCTCGCAGTCCGAGCTCGGCGCGCTCAAGGCCACCCAGGCCCAGGTGATCCACACCACCAAGCTGGCCTCGCTGGGGCAGATGGTCGCGGGCGTGGCACACGAGATCAACACGCCGCTGGGCTTCGTCAAGAGCAACGTCGAGGTGGTGGGCGACATGCTGCGCGAGCACGAGGCGCGGATGATCCCGCTGCTGACCGCGATCGACCTGCTGGTGATCAGCGACGACGCCACCCTCGGCAAGGCCCGCACCGCGCTGATGCGCGGGCGCGCCCTGATGAACGGCGCGACCGGCCTGGGCGACGCCAAGGAGCTGCTGGCGGACGCGCTCGAGGGCCTCACCAGCATCGCCAGCCTGGTGCACAACCTCAAGGGATTCGCGCGCGTCGATCGCGATGGCATGGACGTCACCGACCTCAACGATTGCGTCCGCAGCGCGCTGGCGGTGGCCGGCCACGCCCTGCGCGAGCAGATCGAGGTGCGGACCGACTTCGGCACCCTGCCGAAGCTGCGCTGCATGCCGGCGCAGATCAACCAGGTGATCCTCAACCTGGTCAACAACGCCGCCCAGGCCATGCCCAATGGCGGCGCGCTCGGCGTGGTCACCCGCGCCACCGGCGATGGCGGGGTCGAGGTGGCGATCAGCGACACCGGCAGCGGCATCGCCGACGACGTGCTGCCGCGGATCTTCGATCCCTTCTACACCACCAAGGCGGTGGGCGAGGGCACCGGCCTCGGCCTGTCGATCGTGCACAAGATCGTCAAGGGCCACGGCGGCTCGATCCATGTGCGCACCGCGGTCGGGCAGGGCACGACGTTCACGGTCTCGTTGCCGGTGGAGCCGCGGGTGCCGCGGGTGCTGGACAAGGCCGCATGAGCGCCGCCGCCGCCCGGTTGCGCGTGCTGTTCGTCGACGACGAGGCCCGCATCACGCGCGCGCTCAAGGCCCTGTTCCGCGACCTCGAGGCCTACACCTGCAACGACCCGCACCATGCCGCGGCGCTGGCCGAGCGCCATGACGTCGACGTCGTGGTCTGCGACCAGCGCATGCCCGGCCTGAGCGGCCACGAATGCCTGGCCGAGGTCCGCGCCGCCGCGCCGCGCGCGATGCGCGTGCTCCTGACCGGCTTCGCCGACCTCAAGGCCGTGATGGCCTCGGTCAACGAGGGCGAGGTCTACCGTTTCGCGACCAAGCCCTGGGACAACCGCGAACTGCGCGAAATCGTGCTCTCCGCCGGCGCGATCGCGCGCGACGCGCCGATCCTGGCCAGCGGCCCGCTGGCCGGGCGCGAAGAGGGCCAGGCGCGCGAGCAGATCGGCGTGCTGGTGCTCGAGGACGACCCGGTGGTGCAGCAGCGCCTGCGCGAGATCCTCTCGCCCCACTACCAGGTGCGCTTCGCCAACACCGCCGAGCGCGCGCTCAACATCCTCGAGCAGCACGAAACCGGGGTGGTGATCGCCGAGACCGTGACCGCGGAGGGCGACCTCACCGGCCTGATCAAGGCACTCAAGCGCCAGCATCCGCACATCGCCACGGTGATCATCACCGAGCGCGCCAACGCGCAGATCGCGATGGAGCTGATCAACGAGGGCCAGGTCTACCGCCTCCTGCTCAAGCCGGTCCGCATGGGCTCGTGCCGGTTGTCGGTCGACGCGGCGCTGGGCCACTACTGGCGCCTCAAGCAGGCGCCCGACGCGGTGCGCCGCTTTACCGCCATGCCGGCGATCAACGACGCCGTGGCGCCCGCCCGCGTGCCCGATTCGCTCCTGGCCCGCCTGCGCCAGATCCCCAGCCGCTTCACCTCGATCCGCCGCCACGCCTGAACGGCGGGCGCCGCGCCCGCCGGCCCGCGCGACGCCTGTTCGGTTGCGGCCGTCCCCGGCGTTGTCGGAGGTAGTCCCCAGCGGAGTCGAACCATGCGCCAGTTCCTGTGCGGCCTGTGCTGCCTGCTCTGGATGGTCCCGGTCCGTGCCGATCTCCTCGACAGCTCGATCAGCGTGCAGGGCGTGCTCAGCGTCGACGGCCAGGCCGCCGACGGGGTCTACGACCTGCGGCTCACGCCCTGGTCCGAGCGGACCCAGGGCGCGACCCTGGGACCGCCGGTCGAGGTCGAGAACGTGTCCGTGGTGCAGGGCGCCTTCACCACCAAGGTGGACTTCGGCAGCACCCTGTTCCTGGGCGACAAGGTGTTCCTGGAGATCGAAGTGCGCCCGGGCGACGGCGGCGGCGCATACGACTTGCTGGTGCCGCGCCAGGAGCTGACCGCGGCGCCCTATGCGCTCAAGCCGGCCGCCGCCAGCGTCACCGACCTCGAAATCGCCAACGATGCGGTCGGCCCGGCCCAGATCGCCGACGGTGGCGTGCGCACTGCGGAGCTGGGCGATGCGGTGGTGACCACGCTGAAACTGGCCGATGGCGCGGCGACCACGCCGAAGCTGGCTGATGGCGCCGCCACCACCGCCAAGCTGGCCGACGGCGCCACGACCACGGCGAAGCTCGCGGATGGCGCGGTCACCGCCGCCAAGCTGGCCGATGCGGCGGTGACCGCGCCGCGCCTGGCGCCGCAGGCCGTGACCGCGCCGGCGCTGGGCGACGGCGCCGTGGGCGCGGCCGCGCTCGCCGCGAACGCGGTCGACGGCGCCAAGGTGCAGGATGGCTCGCTCACCGCGGCGGATCTCGCCCCGGGCACCCTGGCGCCCAGCGGCTGGCGCCTCGATGGCAACGCCACCAGCGCCGGCCAGTTCCTCGGCACGACCAATGCCACGCCGCTGGAGCTGCGCAGCGACGTCGGCGTGACCGTCAACGGGGCGCGCTTCAACAACAACACCGAGCTGACCGTGCGTGGATCGCCGGCGACGGTGGAAACCAATGCCGACTTCACCCTGTGGCCACGCGGCGGCACCGCCTTCTTCAACGTGGCCGCCGTCGGCAACGATCCGGCCAGCAGCCAGCTCGCCATCTCCAGCGTCGGCACCAGTCCCTTCACCGGCTACGTGTCGCGGCTGATCCTGTATGCCGATGGTTCGCTCGCTGCAGGCGGCGCCTTGCCGAGCGCGGCGCCGGACTCCAGCTTCGTGTTCAGCGACGGCCAGGCCGGCGCGTTCAATCCCACGGCGGCGAACCAGTTCCTGGTACGGGCCGGCGGCGGCGTTGGCATCAACCGGACCCCGACCGTCGCCACCACGGAACTCAGCGTCGGCCCCAGCGTCCCGGGCGCGACCACCGAAGTGAGCCTGGGTGAACCCGGCGTCCCGGCGTCGCTCGCTTCGGTGACCATGGGTACGCCGGCCACCGACTCCAGCTACCGCATCTTCAACGGCGAATCCGCCAGCGGCAACACCACGCTCACCATCGTCAATCGCAACCAGGCCAGCGCCGACACGGTGATGTTCCAGCTGTACACGGATGGCAGCAGTTTCCTGCGCCGCCTCGGGCTGTTCCGCGGCAATACCAGCGGGGTCTACTTCCTGCCCAACTTCCCGATCCACGTCGGCGACCCGAGCATCGCCAACAGCGGCAACGGCGCCCACCTCACCACCGGCGGCGTGTGGACCAACGGCTCCAGCCGCGAGTTCAAGCGCGCCTTCGAAGCGGTGGATCCGCGCGCCGTGCTGGAGCGGCTGCTGCAGTTGCCGGTGCTGCAGTGGCGCTACCGCGACGAATCCGACGCCCTCCACCTGGGCCCGATGGCCGAGGACTTCCGTGGCGCCTTCGGCCTCGGCGGCGATCCGCGCTACATCGGCACGGTCGATGCCGACGGCGTCGCCCTGGCGGCGATCCAGGGCCTCAACCGCAAGCTCGAGGACGAGAATGCGGCGTTGCGCGAGCGCCTGGCCGACTTGGCGGCGCGGCTGGATGCGCTCGAGCGCGGGCGGGCCGACGATGCGCGCTAGGCGGGCGGCCGCGGCGGTGCTGGGCTCGGCGCTGGGGGCTCTCGCGCTCGGCGTCGCCGCGCAGGCCACCTACCGCCTCGATCGCGCCAGCACCGACGGGGCCGGCGGCGGCGTCTCGGAAAACGTGCAGTACCGGCTGCTGCTCGCGTTCGGCCAGCACGATGCCGACCAGGTCGCCAGCGGCGGGCCCTATCGCTGGTCCGGCGGCGTGTTCGCGCAGGTCCCGACCGAGGCGATCTTCCGCGACGGATTCGAGTCCGACTGAGCAGCATCCGCCCGGCGCCTGCCGCTAGCATCGCGCATGGTCGATACGGGTGGTTGGACGGAGCGCGCCGCGGTACCGGGCTGGCTGGTCACCGGCGCGACCGGCATGGTGGGCCGGCGATTGCTGGCGCGCCTGGCGGTGGCCGTGCCGCCAGTGGCGATCCTGGCGCTCGCCCGCGGCGATTCGCCGGCGTGGGCCTTGACGCAGCCCACCGTGGCCTGGCGCCGGGGCGACCTGTTCCGCGACGCGATCATCGATCCCGTCGACACGCTGCTCGGTGCCGGCCCCCTCGATGGCCTGGTGGCCTGCCTGGCGCGGCAGCCTCCGCCGCGCCTGCGCCGGGTGGTCGCGTTGTCGTCCACCAGCGCGCACAGCAAGCGCGATTCCGACGACCCCGACGAGCGCGCCCTGGCGATGCGCCTGGCCGAGGCCGAGGCCGCGCTGGCCGCCTGGTGCGGCGCCCATGGCGTGCATTGGACCGTGTTGCGGCCGACCCTGATCTACGATGGCGTGGACGCGGGCGCGCTCGGCGCCCTGGTCACGTTGCGCAAGCGTTTCGGCGTCTTCCTCCTGCCGCGTGGCGCTACCGGGCGGCGCCAGCCGGTGCATGCCGACGCGGTGGCGCAGGCGATGCTCGCTGCCGCGGCGTCGCGCGCCGCGGCCGACCGCGCCTACGACCTGCCGGGCGCCGAGGTCCTGCGCTACGACGCGATGGTTGCGCGCACCCTGGCGGTGGCTTGCGGCCGGGCGCGGCTGCTGCGGGTGCCCGACCCGGTCTTCGCGGGCCTGGCCCAGGTGGCAATGCGGATGCCGGGGCTGCGCGCGCTCAATCCGGCAATGCTCGCGCGCCTGCGGCAGGACCTCGTTTTCGACCCGGCGCCCGCGGTGCGCGACTTCGGTTACGCCCCGCCAGCCTTCTCGCCCTGAAGGCGGGCGCTGCCCAGCGCCGCCTCCACCAGGTACAGGGGCCGGCGCTTGGATTCGAGGTACAGGCGCCCGAGGTACTCGCCGATCAGGCCCAGGGCCATGAGCTGGATCCCGCCCAGGAACAGGATCACGGCCATCAGCGAGGGGTAGCCCGCGACCGGGTCGCCCCAGAGCAGGGTCTTGGCCACGATCCAGGCGCCGTAGGCGAAGGCCAGCACGGCGCTGAGCAGGCCGACGTAGGTCGCCACGCGCAGCGGCGCCACGCTGAAGCTGGTGATGCCTTCGATCGCGAAGTTCCACAGCCGCCACCAGTTCCACTTGCTGCTGCCGGCGGCGCGCGGGGCGCGATCGTAGGGCACGCCGACCTGGGCATAGCCGACCCAGCCGAACAGGCCTTTCATGAAGCGATGGCGCTCGCGCAGTCCGCGCAGCGCGAGCACGGCGCGCCGCGACAACAGGCGGAAGTCGCCGGTGTCGGCCGGCACCGGGGTGTCGGAGAGGCGGCCGATCACGCGGTAGAACGCGCTGGCGGTGGCGCGCTTGAACCACGACTCGCCGGCGCGCGAGCGCCGCACGGCGTACACCACGTCGTGGCCCTCGCGGAAGCGTGCCCACAGCGTCGCGATCAGCTCCGGCGGGTCCTGCAGGTCGGCGTCGATCACCACCACGGCGTCGGCCTCGGCGTGGTCGAGGCCGCAGGTCAGCGCCAGTTCCTTGCCGAAGTTGCGCGACAGGCGCAGCGCGCCGACGCGCGGGTCGGCGGCGCACAGTGCGGCAATCGCCGCAGCGGTCCGGTCGCGGCTGCCGTCGTCCACATACAGGACCTGCGCGGACACCGGCAGCGCGTCGAGCGCCGCCATCAGGCGCGCGTGGAATGCGCCGATCACGGCCTCCTCGTTGAAGCACGGCACCACCACGCACAGCGACGCCAGGCCGGCCTCGCTCATGGTTGCGCGGCGCCGGGATGGAGGCCGCGGGAATGGATCGATGGGATGGCGGTCATGCGGGCCCGGGACTCGTCGATGGTGCGCTGCAACACACAGTGGGACCTGAAATTTTAGTTAAACGAGCGTTGCAATTCCGTAATCCGGCTACCTATGATAGCCGGGCCTTCCGCGCTCTCCGCTTCCCTAGAAGGAATTCCAGCATGCAGGCCCGAGTGAAACTGGCTCTCGCGCTGTCCACCGCGCTGCTCGCCGCGTGCAGCAGCAGCAGCAACAGCCCGCGTGCGGTCCCGGCTCCGCCGGCGACGAACAACAATGGCTCGCCGGTCACGGCGGTGATCACGGCGCGCTTCGACACCACGGCGGGCGTCATCCCCCGACCGATCAACATCCTGCTGTCGGGGACGCGCGACCTGACGCTGAACATCCCGACCGCCAACCCGAACAACTTCGGCGACCCCATCGTGGCGCTGAACACGCTCGACGGCTGGAGCACGGTGGCGCCGTGGACGGTGCCGTTCTCGGTCGAGCCCGCGACCACCAGCGTGGTCGCCGGCCAGGGCTTCCGCTGGTTCGAGGTCGCCCTCACCGGCCCCGGCGGCGCGGTGACCCGGGTCGTGCGCGAGCTGGTGGCCAACACCGACTACGTGGTGGCCAAGACCACCTCGGACCCGAAGGTCGTCGCAATCGTCCCGCTCAAGCCGCTCAAGCAGCTCACCTCGTACATGGCGGTGGTGACCAACCAGGCCAGCGACGCCAACGGCAACAACGCGACGCCGGACCAGACCTACTTCCTGACCCAGCGCACCTCGCCGCTGTGCACGGGCGGCGTCAGCACCGACCCGCTGCTGCCGAATGCCACCGCATGCGCGCTCGAGCCGCTGCGCCAGCTGACCAACGCGCAGGAGGCCGCGGCCGCCTCGGCGGGCGTTGACCGCAGCAAGATCGTGGTCTCGTTCGTGGCCACCACGCAGAGCATCACGCCCGTGCTGCAGGCAACGCAGCAGCAGAACCAGCCCTCGCCGGTCACGGTCGCCAACAGCGGCCAGACCACGGCGATCGCCGGCTTGCCGCCGGTCGCCGACATCTACATCGGCGTGATCTCGCTGCCGTACTACCTGACGGCGCCGGGCGGCTCGAATCCGGCCAGCGTGGTCCTGACCAGCTTCTGGAAGGCCGCGCCGGGCGCCTACGTGCCGCCCTTCAACCAGGCCGGCCTCGACCCGACCTCGACCAACATCACCTTCGCCAATCCGTTCCCGGTGCGCACCAGCACCCAGACGGTGCCGCTGCTGCTGACCATCCCCAACGCCAACTCCGGGCGCACCCGCCCGGCCGCCGGCTGGCCGGTGGTCATGTTCAACCACGGCATCACGCGCAACCGCACCGATGCGCTCGGCATCGCGGCGACCTTCGCCGCGCAGGGCTTCGCGGTGATCGCGATCGACCAGCCGCTGCACGGGCTGCCGGCCTCGAATCCGCTGAACATCGAGAACACCCCGTTCGGGCCGCTGGGTTCGGAGCGCACCTTCGACGTCGACCTGATCAACAACACCACCGGCGCCGCGGGCCCCGATGGCGTGGTCGACACGTCCGGCGCGCACTTCATCAACCTGTCGAGCCTGCTGACCACGCGCGACAACAATCGCCAGTCGCAGTCCGACCTGATCGTGCTGGCCAAGAGCATTCCCGGCATCAGCTACGACGGCGACCAGATCGCCGACCTCGACGGTTCGCGGATCAGCTTCGTCGGCCAGTCGCTGGGCAGCATCACCGGCACCGCGTTCCTGGCGGTGGAGCCGACCGTCAACGTCGGCACCCTCAACGTGCCGGGCGGCGGCCTGGCCCAGTTGCTGAATTGCTCGCCGACCTTCGGCCCGCGCATCCGCGCCGGCCTCGCGGCGGTGGGCGTGGTGGCCGGCACGCCGGCCTTCGACCAGTTCCTCGGCGCGGCGCAGCAGGCGAGCGATTCGGCCGATCCGATCAACTGGACCGCGGTCACCGCGACCGACCGCATCCTGGCGCAGCTGGTGGTCGGCAACGGCTCCACCGTCCCGCCCGACCAGGTCGTGCCGGTCTCCTGCCCGGGCGCGCCGCTTTCCGGTGGCGAGCCGCTGGTCCGCAACATGGGCCTGGCGTCGATCTTCGCCACCACCCAGAACGCGGCCGGCATCCGCGGCGTGGTCCGCTTCATCGCCGGCGACCACGGCTCGCTGCTGAGCCCCACCGCCTCGCCTGCCGCGACAGCCGAGATGCAGGGTGAGATGGCGAGCATGAACG
>JAGOEZ010000146.1:0-2121 GCA_017997455.1 Lysobacterales bacterium
CTCGGCGGGCACGCCGTCGTGCTGGCACCGGGCAAGGATGCCTGGGGCATCGAGTTCGAACCGCGCAAGGTGATGGACGGCGAGGCCGAGGAACACGTGGCCGAAGTCGCGCGCGTGCTGTCGCGCTACTGCGACCTGATCGGCGTGCGCGCGTTCCCGAAATTCGTCGACTGGGCGGTGGATCGCGAAGACCTCGTCATCAAGGCCTTCGCGCGCCACGCCACGGTGCCGGTGATCAATCTCGAGACCATCACCCATCCGTGCCAGGAACTCGCCCATGCGATGGCGATGCGCGAACGCCTCGGCGAGCTGCGCGGGCGCAAGTACGTGCTGACCTGGACCTACCATCCCAAGGCCCTCAATACGGCGGTGGCGAACTCGGCGCTCCTGATCGCGACCCGCATGGGCATGGACGTCACCCTGCTTTGCCCGACGCCCGAATACGTGCTGGACGAGCGCTACATGGCGGCTGGCCGCAGCAACGCGTCCGAGAACGGCGGCTCCCTGCGCGTGAGCCACGATATCGACGAGGCCTACCGCGACGCCGAGGTGGTGTACGCCAAGAGCTGGGGCGCGTTGCCGTATTTCGGTCGCTGGGAGGCCGAGAAGCCGATCCGCGAGCAGCACCGGCATTTCATCGTCGACGAGGCCAAGATGGCGCTGACCCGCGACGGCATCTTCAGCCATTGCCTGCCCCTGCGCCGCAACATCAAGGCCACGGACGGCGTGATGGACGCGCCGTACTGCTTCGCCATCGACGAGGCCGAGAACCGCCTGCACGTGCAGAAGGCGGTCATGGCGAGATTGCTCGCATGGAACTCCCCAACGTGACCTGCTTTTGTAGGAGCGCATCTCATGCGCGACCGCAGCCTGCGAGTCCGCGGTCGCGCATGAGATGCGCTCCTACAGCGAATCAACCGGAATTTGGATCATGAACACCCGGAAAATCGTCCTCGCCTTCTCCGGCGGCCTCGACACCAGCTTCTGCGTGCCGTGGCTGATCGAGCGCGGCTACGCCGTGTACACGCTGTTCTGCGACACCGGCGGTGTCGGCGCGGAGGAACGCGACTACATCGAGCAGCGCGCGAAGGAATTGGGCGCGGTCGAGCACCGCACCGTCGACGCCGCGCAGCCGATCTGGGACGAATTCGTCAAGCCGCTGGTGCGCGCCGGGCAGTGGTACCAGGGCCAGTACCCGCTGCTGGTCTCGGACCGGTACCTCATCGTGCAGGAATCGCTCAAGTGGTGCGATGCGCTGGGCACCCGGCATTTCGCCCACGGCTGCACCGGCATGGGCAACGACCAGGTGCGCTTCGACGTCACCGTCAAGGCCCTGGGCGACTATGTGATCGTGGCGCCGATCCGCGAGATCCAGAAGGAGCACACGGAGGTGCGGGCCTACGAGCAGCGCTGGCTGGAGGAGCGCGGCTTCGAAGTGCGTTCGAAGCAGAAGGCCTACACGATCAACGAGAACGTGCTGGGCCTCACCCTGTCCGGCGGCGAGATCGACCGCTGGGAAGCGCCGGGCGAGGGCGCGCGCGGCTGGTGCGCGCCGCGCGAGCAGTGGCCGGCGCAGCCGCTGCGCATCGCGATCCGCTTCGAGCGTGGCGAAGCCGTGGCGCTGGACGGCAAGTCGATGGATGGCGCGGCGATCCTGGCGCGGCTGAACCGCGAGTTCGCGCGCTATGGCGTGGGCCGCGGCCTCTACACCGGCGATACCACGATCGGGCTCAAGGGCCGCATCGTGTACGAGGCGCCGGGACTGACCGCCCTGCACGTCGCCCACCGCGCGCTGGAGGAGTGCGTCCTGACCAAGGCGCAGAACCGCTTCAAGCCCACGGTCGGCGCGAAATGGACCGAGCTGGTGTACGAGGGCTTCTTCCACGAGCCGCTGAAGGCCGATCTCGAGGCCTACATCGAGCGATCGCAGGAATGCGTCAACGGCACCGTGACGCTGGAGACGCGCGGCGGCACGGTGGAGGCGGTGGCGGTGGATTCCCCGCACATCCTGCGCAGCGCGAAGGCGACCTATGCGCAGGCCGCCGATTGGGGCGTGGCGGAAGCGGAGGGTTTCATCCGCCTCTACGGCATGTCGAGCGGCCTGCACGCCGAGGTCAACCG
>JAGOEZ010000146.1:2221-6796 GCA_017997455.1 Lysobacterales bacterium
TGCGCGACGGCCGGGCCGTCGGACTCGGTGCCTGCGACATCAAGGGTGCGGCCGCGGGCCTGCTGGTCGCGGCGGGCCGCACGCGCGGCGATGCCGCCTTCCTGTTCAGCAGCGACGAGGAAGCCAATGACGCGCGCTGCGTCGCCGCGTTCCTGCGCGAGCATCCGGAGTACACCGAAGCCGTGGTGGCCGAGCCCACCCGCGCCGCCGCGGTGCTGTCGCACCGGGGCATCGTCTCCGCGCAGGCGCGCTTTCGCGGCATTCCCGGGCATGCCTCGGAGCGGCGCGCACTGGGCGACAGCGCGGTGCACCGCGCGGTGGAATGGGGTGCGAAGGCGCTGGCGCAGGTCCGCGCATTGCAGGCTGAGACCTTCGGAGCAATGGAGGGCCTGCCCTTCAACCTCGGTCGCATCGAAGGCGGCATCAAGGGCAACGTGATCGCCGGGTCCTGCGACGTGCGCTTCGGCTTCCGCCCCTTGCCCTCGCAGTCGCCGGATGCGCTGCTGGCGATGTTCCGCGGCATGGCGGCGCCGGCGCACCTGGAATCGCTGACGGAATTGTTCCGCGGGCCGGCGCTGCCCGCGGGGCCCGGCGCCGATGCCGCGGTGCAACTGGCGGCGGGACGCGGACTGGCGGTGCGACTCGGCCTGCCGGTGGCCGAGGCGGTCAACTTCTGGACCGAGGCCTCGCTGTTCTCGCAGGCCGGCCTCGCGGCCATCGTGTTCGGACCGGGCGACATCGCCCAGGCGCACGCCGCCGACGAGTGGGTGGAACTGGCCCAGCTCGAGGCCGTGGCGCAGCACTACGTACGGATCATCGGCCATGGAAATTAGCGGCGAGCTGCGCCCGGTCATCGTTCGGCTGCTCTCGAACATGGCCAGCGCCAAGGAGATCCAGCAGTACCTCAAGCGCTTCTCGCAGGTCGATGCCAAGCGCTTCGCCGTGGTCAAGGTCGGCGGCGCGATCCTCGCCGAGCAGCTCGACGACCTGGTGTCCTCGCTGGCCTTCCTGCAACAGGTCGGGTTGACGCCGATCGTGGTGCACGGCGCCGGCCCGCAGCTCAACGAGGAACTGGCGCGCGAGGGGATCAAGACGCCCATCGTCGATGGCCTGCGGGTGACGGCCGCGCCCGCGCTGGCGGTGGTGCGGCGCGTGTTCCACGCCGAGAACCTCAAGCTGGTCGAGGCGCTGCAGGCGGTGGGCGCGCGCGCGAGCTCGATCGTCGGCGGCGTATTCGAGGCCGGGTACCTGGACAAGCGCAAGTTCAAGCTGGTGGGCAAGGTGACGCGCGTGCACCAGGCGCCGATCGACGCGGCGATCAAGGCCGGTTCGATCCCGGTGATCGCGAGCCTGGGCGAGACCCCGGGCGGGCAGATCCTCAACGTCAACGCCGACATCGCCGCCAACGAGCTGGTCACCACGCTCAAGCCCTACAAGATCATCTTCCTCACCGGCACCGGCGGCCTGCTCGACGGCGAGGGCAAGGTGATCGACTCGATCAACCTCAGCACCGAATACGAGCACCTGATGCAGCAGCCGTGGCTGCACTCGGGCATGCGCCTGAAGATCGAGCAGATCCATGACCTGCTGCGCAAGCTGCCGCTGGCTTCCTCGGTCTCGATGACGCGCCCGGCCGAACTGGCCAAGGAGCTGTTCACGCATCGCGGCTCCGGCACCCTGATCCGGCGCGGCGAGCGCATCCGCCGGGTCACGGCCTGGAAGCAGCTCGACCTCAAGCGCCTGCGCCACCTGATCGAGTCGGGCTTCGGCCGCAAGCTCACCAGGGACTACTTCCGCAGGACGACCCTGCTGCGCGCCTACGTCAGCGAGCACTACCGCGCCGCGCTGCTCCTGACCGAGGACGAGGGCATCGCGCACCTCGACAAGTTCGCGGTGGCCGACGACGCGCAGGGCGAGGGCCTCGGCCGCGCCGCGTGGCAGGTGATGCGCGACGAGACCCCGCAGCTGTTCTGGCGTTCGCGCCATGGCAATGCGATCAACGAGTTCTATTTCTCCGAGTCCGATGGCTGCATCAAGAACGAACGCTGGAACGTGTTCTGGTACGGGCTGGAGGACTTCGAGCAGATCCGCCGCTGCGTCATCCATTGCCGCGCGCGGCCCGCGACGCTCAAGGGCTGAACGCGAGATGGGCGCACAATCCTTCCGCATCGGCATCGTCGGCGCCCGTGGCCATACCGGGGTCGAGCTGATCCGGCTCATCGCCGGGCATCCATCCTTTGCGCTCGGCTTCGTGGTATCGCGTGAGCTGGCGGGGCAGGCGGTGTCCACCCAGGTTCCGGAGCATGCCGGCACGACGCGCTACGAGAACCTGGATGCGGACGCGATCGCCTCCCGCGGCGCCGATGCAATCGTGCTGGCCCTGCCCAACGACAAGGCGGCCGACTACGTGCGGGCGATCGACGCGCAGGCGCCGGACACGGTGGTGGTCGACCTTTCGGCCGACCATCGCTTCGACGCCGGCTGGTACTACGGCTTGCCTGAGTTGTATCGCGCGGGCTACGCCGGCCAGCGCCGCATCGCCAATCCTGGTTGCTACGCCACCGCGATGCAGCTCGCCATCGCGCCCCTCAAGGCCTTGCTCGACGGCCCGGTGCAGTGCTTCGGCGTTTCGGGCTACTCCGGCGCCGGCACCACGCCCTCGGACCGCAACGATCCGGACAAGCTGCGCGACAACCTCATGCCCTACGCGCTCACTGGCCACGTGCATGAGCGCGAGGTCACGCGGCACCTGGGCCACCCGGTCGAGTTCCTGCCGCACGTGGCGCCGCATTTCCGCGGCATCACCATGACCGTGAACCTGCGCCTGCGCGAGCCGCTGGCGCGCGAGGACCTGATCGCGCGCTATCGTGCGGCTTATGCGCGCGAACCCCTGGTCAGGGTGATGGATGGCGCGCCCTGGGTCAGCGGCATCGCGCACGCGCATCACGTCGAGCTCGGCGGCTTCGAGCTGGCCGTCGACGGGCGGCGCGCGGTGGTGGTCGCGACCCTCGACAACCTGTTGAAGGGCGCCGCCACGCAGGCATTGCAGAATCTCAACCTGGCGCTGGGACTGGACGAGACCACGGGGATACCGACGTGAGCGAGCCGATCTGGCGCAAGCCCGACACCGTGACCGACGCCAGGCTGATGCGCTTCCTGGCCGGCGAGGACGTGCTCCTCGACCGTGAACTGCTGCCCTACGACATCCGCGCCAGCGCGGCGCACGCCGAGGGCCTGGCGACCCTCGGGATCCTCGACGACGCCGGTTTGGCAGGCGTGCTGCGCGAGTTGCAGGCGCTGGCGCAGGCCTTCGCTGCCGGCGAATTCGTCCTCGACGACCGTTACGAGGACGGACATTCCGCGATCGAGGCCTGGCTCAGCGAGCGCCTGGGCGATGCCGGGCGCCGGATCCACACCGGTCGCAGCCGCAACGACCAGGTGCTGGTCGCGAGCCGGCTGTGGCTCAGGGATCGCCTGGCCGAGCTCGGTTCCGCGGTGCTGGCGATCGCCGACGTTGCCCTCGAGCGTGCGCAGCGGGAGGCGGCGTTGCCAATGCCCGGGTATACGCACCTGCAGCGCGCAGTGGTGTCCTCGGCGGGAATGTGGTGGTCAGGATTCGCCGAGAGCTTCCTTGACGACGCGCGGATCGCGCGCGATGCGCTGTCGCTGGTCGATGCCAACCCGCTGGGCACGGCGGCCGGATACGGCGTCAACCTGGCCCTGGACCGCGACGCCAGCACGCGCGCGCTGGGCTTCGCGCGCCTGCAGGTCTCCCCGGTCGCGGCCCAGCTATCCCGTGGCAAGTACGAATGGCAGGCACTGGCCGCGCTGGCCCAGGCGCTGGGCGACGTGCGCCGGCTGGCGTGGGACCTGAGCCTCTACACGACGCAGGAGTACGGCTTCGTGCGCCTGCCGCCGGAATACACCACCGGCTCGTCGATCATGCCCAACAAGCGCAATCCCGACGTGGTCGAGTTGCTGCGCGCCAGCGTCGCGCCGGTGCACGGCGCGATGATCGAACTGCAGTCGCTGCTGTCCCTGCCTTCGGGCTACCAGCGCGACCTGCAATACACCAAAGGCCCCTTTCTGCGCGCGATGCGCGGCGGCCTCGACGCGCTGGCGATCGTGCCCGCCCTGCTGGCCCGCATGGCCTGGGATCCCGACCGGATGCGCGCAGCGATCGAGCCGGCCATGTACGCCACCGACATCGCGATCGAACAGGCCGTGGCTGGCGTGCCGTTCCGCGACGCCTATCGCCAGGCATCCGTGGCCGCCACCGATGCCGCGCGCACGCCCGAGGCCAGCCTCGCGCAGCGCGTTTCCCCGGGCGCCGCCGCAGACTTGCGCCTGGACGAGCTGCGTGCCCGCCGCCGGGCTTTCGACTAGCCGCGCGACTCGACCGCGCCTCGCATCCCTCGGTCGCGGCGCGCCAACGCAGGGCGTCGCTTGCGCCTAGAACGGCTGCGACACGAACATCTGGATCTGCAGGCCCTCGTCCGACGCGCCGAAGTCGGCCCGCACGATCAGTCCCTTGGCCGAAGCCCGCAGGCCGGCGCCGTAGGTGAACTTCATGTC
>JAGOEZ010000147.1 GCA_017997455.1 Lysobacterales bacterium
CGGGCGCGTTGTGGCATCGTTGCGGCCCGAACCACCGCGGCCTGCGCCATGCCCGTACTTGCCCCCTTCCACCTCGCCTTCCCGGTCGATGACCTGGAGGCGGCGCGCGTGTTCTACGGCGGGATCCTCGGCTGCCCGGAAGGGCGCTCCAGCGCCGAATGGATCGACTTCGACCTCTATGGCCACCAGATCGTCGCCCACCTCGCATCGGGGCGCGCGCCGCCGGTCCACAATCCGGTCGATGGCCATGACGTGCCGGTGCCGCACTTCGGCGTCGTGCTGGGATGGGGGGATTTCGAGCGCCTCGCGGAACGGTTGCGCGAGGCCGGCATGCGCTTCGTGATCGAGCCCTGCATCCGCTTTGCCGGCCTGCCCGGCGAACAGGCGACGATGTTCCTGCTCGATCCCGCCGGCAACGCGCTCGAGTTCAAGGCCATGCGCAATCCCGACCACCTGTTCGCGCGCCAATGACCACGCTGTACCTGCACGCGGGCCGCGAGGGGCCGGCCTGGCAGGAACGGTTCGAGCGCGCCGCGCCGGAATGGCGCGTGCTCGCATGGCCGGCCGAGGTCGATCGCGCGGAGGTCGACTTCATCGCCTGCTGGCGGCCGCCGAGCGGCTTCTTCCAGGGCTTCGACGCGCTCCGGGCCGTGTTCGCCTTCGGCGCCGGGATCAACCACCTGCTGGCCCGGCCGGACCTGCCGGCGTCGGTGCCGCTGGTGCGCCTGACCGATGCCGGGATGGCCGAACAGATGGCCGAATACGCGCTTTACGGCGTGCTGCACTGGCAGCGCGACATGGGCGCGTATGCCGCGCAACAGGCCCGTGCGCAATGGCAGCCGCTGCCGCCGCGCCTGCGCTCGACGGTGCGCGTCGGCGTGCTGGGACTGGGCGCGATCGGCAGCGTGGTCGCGGGCACGCTCGCGACGCTGGGCTATGCCACCAGCGGCTGGAGCCGCGGCGCGCGCGCCGTGCCGGGGGTGGACTGCGTGCACGGCGCGGCGGCGCTGGACCCGCTGCTGGCACGCAGCGACGTGCTGGTGAACCTGCTGCCATCGACCCCGGAAACCCGGCTCCTGCTCGACGCCGCGCGCCTGTCGCGCCTGCCGGCCGGCGCCTTCGTGGTCTGCGCCTCGCGCGGCGACCAGCTCGATGCCGCGGCGCTGGTGGCCTTGCTCGACCGCGGCCACCTGGCCGGCGCGCTGCTCGACGTGTTCGAGACCGAGCCGCTGCCCGAGGACAGCCCGCTGTGGCGGCATCCCGCCGTGCGCATCACGCCGCACGTGGCGGCGATCACCCTGCCGGAGGTCTCGGTCGCGCAGATCGTGGCCAAGGCGCGCGCGCTGCTGGCCGGGCGCGCCATCGACGGCATGGTCGATCGCGCGCGCGCCTATTGAGCGCCATCGGCGCTGGCGGCGGCCCGGCGATTCCCGGCCGCGAGGCTGGTAGATTAGGGACGCCGCCCGCCGGATCCAGGCGGCGGCAATTCCCTTCCGAACGACGGAGCACGACGCCATGAGCAAGGGCCTGAACCAGAAGAAAACCGCGAAGAAGAAGCCGGCCAAGAACCTGATGGAGAAGCGCCAGGCCAAGGCCGAGAAGAAGAAGTCCAAGGGCTGAGGCACTTGCGGGTCGCCGCGTTCCCGCCGGCGCGCGCGACCCGCCGACTCGCGTCGCTCACGGCCGCGAAAGCCAGGGACTGTCCTTGATGCAGTAGCGCAGCAGGCGCCGCGCCCACGGCCCCGCATAGTCGACGCCGACGCGCGGCCGGCGCACCACGGTGAATCGTTGCGTCACCGACGGTTCCACGACATGCAACGCCGCCGACTGCAGGTCGGCGCCGTCATGGCGCCGGTCGATGCCCATCGCGCGGCACAGCAGTCCCGGCCCGCGCGTGCGGGATTCGATGTTCGCGACCGGCTCCAGCGCGCGCAAAAGCACGGCGCTGCCGCTGCCCGGACCCTCCGTCACCAGGTTGAGGCAGCAATGCAGGCCGTAGACCAGGTACACGTAGGCATGCCCGGGCGGGCCGAACATCACCCGCGTGCGCGCGGTCAGCCCCTTCGAGGAATGCGCCGCGAGGTCGTGCGGCCCGAGGTAGGCCTCGGTCTCGACGATGCGACCGATCCGCGCCGCGCCATCGACCACGTGCACCAGGTGCATGCCCAGCAGTTCGCGGGCCACCGTGGCCGTGTCGCGATCGTAGAAGGCGCGGGGGAGCATGGACGGTTCGCGGTGGTCGAGGCGGCAATCTAGCAAGCTGCGCGATTGCGCGGGCGCCGCGACCCGGCACGGCGCGGGGATGGCATGATGGGAACCCCGTGTCGCGGAGTTCGCCGATGCCTTTCATGTCCCGGATCGGCGCGTTGGCGCTGCTCGGCGCCGCGGCGATCGCCGCGGCAGGTCCGACGCGCGAGCCCGACGCCGACGTGGACGGCATGATCGACCAACTGCATGGCGACCACGTGCCGTTCCGCGATGCCTTCGACCGGCTCCAGGTGGCCGTGGCCGCACGCGACGGCGCCGCCGTCGCCGCGCTGGTCCGGTTCCCGATCGAGGTGACCCTCGGCCGGGCGCGCGTCCCGGTCGCCACGCCGGCCGAGTTCGTCGCCCGATACGACCAGATCGTCACGCCCGCGATCGCCGCGGTGATAGCGCAGCAGGCCTGGGATGCGCTGTTCGTCAACGCGCAGGGCGTGATGCTGGGCGATGGCCAGGTGTGGCTGGCCGGCGAGTGCGCGGACAAGGCCTGCACGGCCATGCAGGTCCGCATCACGACGATCCAGGACGGCCCGCACATCACGCCCCAATGAGCGCACCGTCACAGTGGGCAGGCCGCGGACCTCTCGCAGCGGGAGCGACCCGGTCGCGAACAGGCCTATCGCGCGCAGAGCGCGCTCCTACTACGCCGGCTTTGTAGGAGCGCGCTCTGCGCGCGATAGGCCTGTTCGCGCCTGAAGGTGCTGACACAGGGCGAGCATGCAGCGCTGCGCGTCCCTCCGGTGCGAGTTCGAAATCCTCAGTGCGTTGCGGGCCGCAGCGCCGGGTCCGACAACGGCACCACCGCGACCGGGCCACGGCGCCAGCGTGCCGCGGGCTGGCTGGCATCGTAGGCATCGGTGCTCACGGTCGCATTGCGGGCCCCCGCGAAGCGCCAGTCCAGGGTGCCGCCGTCGACCGCTTGCGGCGCCACGTAGGCGCAGTCGGGACAGAAGCCGCGGTAGCTGCGGACCTGCACGCGTTCGTTGGCGGCATTGCTGCCCTGGCCCAGCACCCAGCGCGGTTGGTGCTCGCCGTCGTAGAAGTAGAGGATCGCGACGCGGCTGTCGCCGGCGCCGTACACGGTCAGTCCCCAGCCGGGCTCGGCCGGGTCGTACCAGGTGCCCGTGCGATCGGGTGCGGCAAGGGCGGGCTCGGCGATCAGCGCCTGCAGCGGCTCGTTGCCACTGCGCGCCCCGAGGCGCCATTGGAGGTTGGCGGTACTGGCGCCGGCGAAGTCCAGGCGCAATTCGCCCACCACTTCCCCGCGCACGCCGCCGCTCGCGGCATCCCAGGTGTAGCGGTTGAGCGTGCCCGCCCACGGATCGGCCAACGGCGCGGCCGCCTGGTACCAGGTCGGCGTGCCGTCGTCGCGGTAGGTGTACCAGGTCACGAACATCGCGCCGCCGAGTTGCTGCAGGTCGAAGCCGTGGCCGCTGCGCGCGGGGTTGAACCACAAGCCGGCCGTGGGTCGCAACGTGGTCGAAGCCGCATCGGCTGGATCGGAACCCTGCGCCAGTTCGGCGCGGTCGCCGATGCCGTCGCCGTCGCGGTCGATGCCCAGCCGGCGGCCGAGGCCGGCCGGCACCGCCGTCCAGGTCTGTGGCGCGTCGACGGTGGCGAGCGACTGCAACGCGGCGACCGTAAGCGGCGCCGCCCCGTCGTTGGCGAGGAAGCGATCGCTGGTGGCGTCGTAGGCATGCCCGGCACGACCGGCGTGCACCACCAGGTCGACCGCGCGGTTGCGCGCCAACGCCAGCAGTTCGGCCGCGCGCGCCGACAGGGCGCCGCCCACATGGCCCGCCTGCGCGCCCACCGCCGCATGGCTGTCGCGCGACAGCGGTGGCAGCGCGCTCAGGATCGGGTTGGCCGGACCGAAGTCCGAACCGGAGAAGGCCAGGATCAGCGCCACCAGGTCCGCCACGTCCTGGTCGGAGCGCACCGAGAAGTTGCGCGCGGAAATGAAGCGCGACAGCGAGTCCACCGAGCCATCGTGGAGGAAGCCGAAGCCGGCATTGTTCGACAGCTGGGTAAGTTCGAAGCCGACCTTCTCGTACTGGTTGCGCAGTTGCGGCGTCTTGATCGAGACGTTGGTCGAGCCGTCGACGCTGACGATGCCGAGGTGGTTCTCGCCCAGCGGGCCCGGGGCCATGATCGAGCCGCCGGCCTGGAAGGTGGAGTTGCCGAGGAACAGCGGCCCGTTGACCGCCATGCCGGTGGGCAGGGTGTGGCAACTCGCGCACTGGAAGGGGGTATCGAGCAGGCCGCGCGAATACAGCACGAGGCCGGCCTGCGCATTGCCGGTGCCCAGCGGCAGTCCGGCCATGGCGAAGCGGCCGCTGGTGTAGTGGCCCGCGAGCGCGAGCGCGGTCGGCAGGCTGTTGTCGAGGTTGCGGAACGGGTTGGGCGGGTAGGCCAGCGTGGCGAGGAAATTCTCGAAGGCCTGCATCTGCGTCGCAGTCAGCGTGGCATCGTCGCCAAGCAGGCCATGGAAGGCCGGGTTGAAGGCCTCGATGCCGGCGCGGTCGCCGCGCCAGTGGAAGGGTTCGTGGCCGATGATGTCCTGCAGGGTCTGCGTGGTCATCGGACCCTTCATCGCATGGAAGTCCTGGCAGGCGATGGCGCCGAGCGTGGTGCCGCAGTTCTGGTCGAAGCGCGCCGGCGGTTGCGACGGGTCGCCGAGGTCCCAGGCCAGCCGGTCCATGCGCCCGTCGACATGGCAGGACGCGCACGAGGCCTGGCCCAGCCCTGAGGTCAGGTGCGTGTCGTAGAGGAAGGGGCGGCCGGCGCGGATCGCGGCCGGCAGCGGATTGAAGGCCGCGACGCGCCCGAGCTCGCGCCCGCCGTCGATGTCGATGGTCGAGAGCGTGGCATCGAAATGGTTCCAGGCGTAGAGCCGTCGCCGCGGCTCGTCCAGCGCCAGCGCGACCGGCCCGGCGCCGACCGCGATCGGCGCGCCGACGCGACGGCCCTGCGCGTCGATCGCGACCACGTTGTTGGAACCCATGCCCGCGACCCAGGCGCGCTGGCCGTCGGCGCGGTAGACCAGCGCGCGCGGATCGCCCAGCGACAGCGCGCGCTCGGATTGCGGACGGGTCGCCTGCGCGTAGTCTAGGTGCGGATTGAGGTCGGAAAGCGCCTTGCCGCCGCCGGGCGCCGGGTCCACGCGCGCCAGGCGCACGCGCACGAAGCGGCTGTTGACGTTGGGCTCGAAACGCACTTCGTTGAGCGCCTCGGTGCCGACCACGCCGACCTCGCCGCTGGCCGGGTTCACCGCCAGCGCCATGTTGAGGTTCATCAGGCCGCTGGCATAGCGCACCGCCAGGGTCGACGCGTCGATGATCGCAAGGTCGCGGTCGGGCAGGTCCCAGCCCACGCGACGGCCGGAGGCGGCGGCCTGCGGGCCGGAGACGAAGGCGGTCCAATCGCCGCTGTTGTCGTCGAGCCAGCGGCCATCGGCCTGCTTGCGCACGACCAGGCCGACCCGGGGCGGCGTCGCCGCGGTGTTGAGCGGCGGATCGAATGCACTGCCGCGATTGGGTGGCGGGTTGCGCCCGCCGTACGGCCCGCGCGGATCGCTGACCACGTTGGGCAGCGCCGCGGGGGCGACGACCAGTCCGCCGGCGAGCAGGGTGGTGGCATTGCCCGACTCGAAGATCGCGGCGTACACGCTGCGCCCGTCGCGGCTCACCGCGAGCGCGCGCGGATCCTCGGCGTCGATCGCCACCACGAGCGGCGCGCGCTCGAGTGCCGCGGGCTCGTACACCAGCACCTGGTTGGCCTGCGAGCAACTGACGAAGGCGCGGCCGCCGGCGAAAACCACGTCGTGGGGTTCGTCGGCCGTGGCCAGCGTCGCACGCACGCGCCGCGCCGGCACGTCGACCACGCTGACGGTATCGGAAATGTGGTTGGCGACCCACAACTCGCCGTCGTTGCGGAATCGCACCGCGACCGGATCGACGCCGACCACGACGTGGCCGGCCGCCACCGGCTCGCCGGCGCTGACGTCGTAGAACTGCACGCGGCCATCGGCCGTATGCGCGACCGCCAGCAGCGTGCGATCGGGACTGAGCGCCAGCGCGTGGACCGGGTGGTTCTCCCAGTTCACGAACGGCAGGTCGGCGGCGGATGCGCCAAGCGCGATGCCGGCAAGCAGCAGGGCAGTGGTTGCGCGTGGCATCGGGCCTGGACCGGATCTCGGGGGCAGGGCAGCAGGGTAGGGCAAGCACGCCACGGCGCAAGCCGGCGCCGCCGGGCGGCCGTGGCCAAGGCGCCGGATGGTTCGCCGCAACTCCGGTAACGCAGCAGGCCGGCATCGGATGACCGACGCCGGGTACACGGGATCGCCGGGGCGCGGACGTGGCCCGGGTCGAGGTGGGACAATCGCACGCGACGCTGGCGTCGAGGGAGTCCTGCATGCGCGATCGCGCCGAACTGGCCCGCCGGGTGCTGGCCACGATGGACCTGACCAGCCTGGGCGAGGACGACAGTCCCGCCGTGGCGCGCGCGCTGTGCGCCGCCGCGCGCACGC
>JAGOEZ010000148.1 GCA_017997455.1 Lysobacterales bacterium
CCGCCGATCTCGTACTCCGCATTCGCCAACAGCTTCGACCCGCAGTACGAGCTGCCGGGCCGCTTCTGGTACGCGAGCTACACCCAGAAGTTCTGACACGGGCATCCCATCCCCCCGCCCGTGAAGGGGGCGCGGCGCGACCAGGACGGTCGCGCCGCGCCGTTGCACCGCCGTGCCGTTGTAGGAGCGCATCTCATGCGCGACCGCGGAATCCGGGCTGCGGTTGCATGAAGGTCTGCGGTCGCGCATGAGATGCGCTCCTACAGGGGCGCGGCGGGGCAGGGCACGCGCTACGATGGGCCGGTCACCTTCCGGTCGCGGTCGAATGTCCACCGAAAGACGCGCGCTGTACCCCGAGATCGAGCCCTACGACGCCGGGTTCCTCCAGGTGTCGCCGCTGCACCGCATGTACTACGAGCAGTCGGGCAACCCCAGGGGCCCCGCGGCCGTGTTCCTGCACGGCGGCCCGGGCGGCGGCTCCAGCCCGAAGATGCGCCGCCTGTTCGATCCCGCGCACTGGCGCATCGTGCTGCTGGACCAGCGCGGGTGCGGCCGCTCCACGCCCAGCGCCGAACTCGAGGGCAACACGACCTGGGACCTGGTGGCCGACCTCGAGCACCTGCGCGCGCACCTGGGCATATCGCGCTGGATGGTCTTCGGTGGATCGTGGGGCTCGACCCTGGCGCTGGCCTATGCGCAGGCGCATCCCGCGGCGGTGAGCGCGCTGGTGCTGCGCGGGATCTTCCTGCTGCGCCGCTGGGAGCTCGAGTGGTTCTACCAGTGGGGCACCAGCCAGATGTTCCCCGACCTGTGGGAGGACTACCTGGCGCCGATCCCGGTAGCCGAGCGCGGCGACCTCATCAGCGCCTACCACCGGCGCCTCACCCATCCCGATCGCGGCGTGCGCGTGGCCGCCGCCCGCGCGTGGGCGGTGTGGGAGGCGCGCACCAGCTTCCTGCAGGAGAATCCGGACTACGTCGGCGCCTTCGACAGCGACGAGCACGCGCTGCAGTTCGCGCGCATCGAGTGCCACTACTTCGTCAACGGCGGCTTTTTCGAGCGCGAGGACCTGCTGCTGCAGCAGGTCGACCGCATCCGCCACATCCCGGCAGTGATCGTGCAAGGCCGCTGGGACGTGGTGTGCCCGCCGCGCAGCGCCTGGGACCTGCATCGCGCCTGGCCGGAGGCTGAGCTGCGCATCGTGCCGGACGCCGGCCATTCAGCCTTCGAGCCGGGTATCGCGCACGAACTGCTGGAAGCGACCGACCGCTTCCGCCACGCGCGCTGAGGCCGCGACCGGCGCTTGCGCCGAAGCGATGGCGCCGTGCGCCGATCCGTTGCAACACGCTGCAACGAAGCTGCGCGCCCGGACATCCTATGGGGATGTGGCGCGTTGACTGCGGCTGCGCGACTTCCGGCACTGGTCTGGCCAGATGGCGCGCCAGAGACTGGCCGGAGGGAGGCGCGAAGCGTGGTTGCACCTAACTACGAAACGTGCTGTAGTTGATCCCGCCAGCGGAGAGGCACGGAGCGCACGAAGCGTGAACGCCAACGTCCAGTTCATCCGCCGCACGCCGGAAGTCCGCTACGCGCGCGTCCATGGATGGATCGTGGACGCGCCGGCCAACCGGCTCACCCGGGGCGACATCGAGATCCGGCTCACGCCCAAGGCGATGTCGGTGCTGCGCGAGCTGCTCGCGCGCCCGGCCACGGTGGTCCGTCGCGACGACCTGCTGGGCATCGTCTGGCGCGACGGCTTCCCGACCGACGACGTGCTCACGCACGCGATCACCGAATTGCGCCGGGCGCTGGAAGACGATCCGCGCGCGCCACGCATCATCGAGACCATCCCCAAGGTCGGCTACCGGCTGCTGGCGGCGGTGGACCTGCTGGACGAACCACCGACGCCGCCCTCGGTCCCGGTGGTGACGACCCTCAACGTGCCCACGCCGGCGCCGGAAACCGCGCCGCGCGCGCCGTGGCCGCTGTGGGCCACGCTTGGCGCGCTGGCGCTGCTCGCGGTGCTGCTGCCGCTGGGCCAGCGCGCGAGCCTGCCGGCATCGCCGGTGGCACCTGCCGCCGCGTCGGTTGCCGCACCGGTGGCGGTCGCGGCCTTGCCCCAGCCGCAGGCCACCGCGCTCAGTTCCGACCCGACCCGCGAGCAGTTCCCGAGCCTGTCGCCCGACGGCAGCACCGCGGTGTATGTCGCGGTCGACGAGGGCGGCCGCCGCTCGCGCCTGATGCTGCGCAGCCTCGATGCGGCCGCCGATCCGGTGGCGCTGACGGATCCGCCGGCCAACATCTCCGACACGTATCCGACGTGGTCGCCGGACGGCAAGCAGATCGCTTTCCTGCGCATGTCGCGCTCCGATTGCGGGATCCACGTCACGCCGGCGCTGGGCGGGCAGGCGCGGCACGTGGCGGACTGCTTCGAGCGCACCATCGACTACATCGACTGGACCAGCGACGGCAGCGGGCTGTTGCTGGCGCGGCGCGCGGCCCAGGGCGACCAGCTGGGCCCGACGGCCTCGGGGTCGGTGCATCGCCTGGACCTCGCCAGCGGCGCGATCACGCCGATCGCCTACGCGCCCGCCGCGGTGGGCGACGACGACCTGCAGCCGCGGTCCTCGCCGGACGGGCGCTGGATCGCGTTCCGCCGCGGTGCATATCCCTATTCGGACCTGTGGGTGATGCCGGTCGCGGGCGGGACGGCGCGCAAGGTCACCAACCTGCGCGCGCCGATCCGCGGCTACGCCTGGTACCCCGACAGCGCGCACCTGGTGATCTCCTCTGCGCACGAGGGCATGCACGCGCTGTATCGCGTCGACGTCGCCAGCGGCACGCCGGTGGCGCTCGGCCAGACCGCGGCGACCTTCCCGTCGGTGGCGCGCCAGGCCCCGGTGCTGGTGTGGCAGAACGAGACCGAACTGGCGCAGCTGATGCAGTTCACGCCGGGTGCCAGCGCAGAGGGCGAGGGCATCGGCGGTGCGCTGGTCGAGCCGGCGACGCGCTCGGAGTACATGCCGGCGATCTCGCCCGACGGCAGCCGCATGGCCTTCGTCTCGACCCGCAGCGGCGAGCCGCAGGTGTGGCTGCGGGATTTCGGCGCCGGCCGCGCCTTCCCGCTGACGCGCCTGGTCAAGCGCGAGCCGGCCTACCCGCAGTGGTCGCCGGATGGCGCGAGCCTGCTGTTCGTGGCGCGCAGCGCCGGCAGCAGCGAGCTGATGCGGGTCGACATCGCCAGCGGTCGCCTGGAAGAGCTCTCTCGCGACGACGAGCGCACGCGCTACGGCGCCTATGCGCGCGACGGACGCTCGATCTACTTCTCCTCCGACCGCTCCGGCGCGTGGCAGGTCTGGCGCATGGACGCCGACGGCGCCAATGCCGAGCAGCTATCCACCGACGGCGGCTACGACCCGCGCGACTGGCTCGGCGACGGCGCGATCTACTACAGCAAGGAAACCGACCGCGGCCTGTTCAAGCTCGACCTCGCCACGCGCAAGGAACAGCGCGTGTCGTGGATGGTGGGCTACTGGAACATGGACGCCTTCGCGCTGCGCGAGGACGGCCTCTGGTACCTGGAAATGGACGGCGAGCAGGACGCCACCTGGCTGATGAACGCGCCGCTGCTGGCGACGCCGGATGCCGAGGAAGACGTGTCGAAGGTCCGGCGCGTGCACCGCCTCGAGGGCGGCAACGTCGTCGCGCAGATGAGCATGGCCCCCGACCTCTCGCGCATGGTGACCGTGGCGATCACCCGCGACGAGACCGACGTGATGACCATGCCGCTGCCGGGCGGCTGAGCGCCCCGAATCAGGCAACGCGGACCGGGTCCGCGTTGCCCGCTGTAGGAGCGCATCTCATGCGCGACCGCGGACTCTCGTGCGACCGCGCCGTGGATTCCGCGGTCGCGCATGAGATGCGCTCCTACAACGCAGGCGCGCCGGGGTCCGCCAGCACCACGGATTCCGAACCCAGCCAGCCTTCCAGCGCGGCCATCACCGCATCGGCCATCGACGCCGCGTCCGGCGTGTACAAACGCGTGCGATCGGCCCGTTCCATCCACCCGAACACGGACTGCCGCAACTGCTCCGCGCTGCGCACGCGCTCGCCGAGGTCGGCGAGGATGCGGCGGAATTCGCCCGGCGTCGGAACGCTGCCCAGCGTCTCGAACAGCGCGGCCAGTGCATCGAACAGCGGCTGCGATTCCGCGCCGAGGCCGAAGTCGCGCGGCTTGAATTCGAAGCGTCCCTGGCTGGCGTCGGTCCAGACCCGGAACGAGAGCCGCGCCAGCGAGTGGTACAGCGGCGCCTCGGCGATCAGCGCCACCAGCAGGTGCTTCGGATTGGCCCGCACCTCGCCCTGGCCCAGGGACCACGCGCCGCCCTGCGCGAAGCGGGTCAGCGCGATCTGGTCGCGGAAGTCGGCGGCCTGGAGCTGGTCGAGGATGAGGAAGGTGCGTTCGGCCTCGCTGTAGGCGCAGGCCTCCACCATCACGCGCTCGAAGCGCGACAGCGTGGCTTCGGCCGGCTCGGGATTCTCGCGGTCCTCGGCGGTGACGAACACCGGCTGCGGCGGCGGCTCGGGCAGGCTGAAGTCGTGGTAGAGGATGCGCGGATAGCCCAGCGCATTGGCCAGGGCATTGGCGAACGCGGTCTTGCGCCGTCCCGACTCGCCCTCCACGTGCAGGCAGCGCACGTGGCCCAGCTCCGCCGCCATCAGCGTGCGGATCGCATACTCGTAGTCGTCGTTCGACTCGAAGCCGTGTTCGGCCATCGCGCGGCGCAGGTTCATGCGCCGATTGTGGCGGGGCCCGCGCGCCGTGCCTAGCTTGGCGCGCGGGGACGTCGCGGACTATTCGAAGCCGTTGGCGAACAGCGCGTCGGGCTGCCCGCGCGGGCCGTCGAGCATCCAGATCTCGTCCACCGATCCGCCATAGCCGGTGCTGCCGGCGATGGCGAGGTACAGATCGCCGGCTTCATCCTCGCCGAAAGCCGTGAGCGCCGCCGGTAGCACCGGCTGGAACGCCGCACCGGGCTGGCTCCATGCCGATCCACTGAAGGTGGAGCCCCAGACCTCGCGCGAGCACAGATCGCCGTAGAAGATCTGCCCCTCGACGCCGATGACCGTGCCGCGATAGCGGAATCCGCCGGTCATGGAGCAACGACCGCTGACGTGGGTGTAGGTGATGATCGGCGGCGTATGCGGCACCACCAGGTTGGGGCAACTCGCGTTGACGCTGTTGCCCTCGAAACACTTCCAGCCGTAATTGCGGCCGCCAGTGCCCGCGGGCTCGAAGCTCACTTCCTCGATGCTGCCCTGGCCGACGTCGCCGACGATGAGATCGCCGGTGTTGCGGTCGAAGCTGAAGCGCCACGGGTTGCGCCAGCCGTACGACCAGACCTCGTCGCAGGCGGCGGCGATCGCGCCGCCGGCCCCGGGCTGCCCTGGCGGGATGGCGTACGGCGCGACCTGGCCCACGGTCGGGCGCCCGCACAACGGATCCGCACCCGAGGTGGGCGCCGGCGTACTGCCGTTGACGTCGATGCGCAGCATCTTGCCGAGCAGGGCGCGCGAGCGCAGGTCGCCGGACTGGAAGCCCGAGTAGTTGGAGTCGCCGGTGCACGAGCCGGTATCCAGGAGCCCGGCGGGATCGAGCGTCTGCGCGCGATTGCAGGGATCGCCGCCACTGCCGCCGTCGCCGAGGCCGAAGTACATGTAGCCGTCGGGACCGAAGGCGATGTTGCCGCCGTTGTGGTTGCTGAAGTCCTGGTCGGCGCGCAGGATCACGGTGCAGGTCTGGCGGTCCGCGGCGCTCATCGTGTCCGCGGCGGGGTTGGCCATGGTGAAGCGGACGACCATGGTATCGCCGCGGCCGTCGCTGATGCTGACGAAAACCTGGCCGTTGGTCTCGAAGGCGGGATGGAAGGCGAGCCCCAGCAGGCCCTGCTCGCCGCCGCCGGTGAAGCCGACGGCCTGCTGGGTCGGGTTGCCCGGGAAGGTGCACTCGAGCGGATCGCCGGTGATGCTGAGGTCGGCGTAGTTCGGACCCAGCAACGCGCCGTTGCGCAGCACGCGGATCTGTCCACCGCGCTCGTTGATGAACACGCGGCCGCTGCCGTCGCCGGCGTTGTAGATGCCGATCGGCGTGATCACGCCGGCGCTGTTGGGGATCAACTGCACGAATTGCGGCGTTGCCGGCGTGCCGGCAGGTGCCGGGCCCGCGGCGCTGGCTGCCGCCAGCATCGCCACCAACGACCAGATTCCCGCTGCGCGCATGGTTGCCATCCCGAAGAGTATGGTTGTCCTTATACCAGTCCACCACGACCCAGCCCGCGCTTTCGTGAGCAAGCGCCGGAAATCCGCTTCTGGCGACCCTGCGGACGTGGGGTACCGGCGCCGGCAGGCACGGGGCGCTTTGTTATGATCGTGACGACTCACGCCGCCCCGCAAGGCCACCGCATGCGCCGCAACGCCCGGGTTCCCGCACGCCGCATCCGCGGCTTCACCTTCATCGAGATCGTGGTTGCGATCGCGATCATCGCCATCCTGGCCACGGTGGTGGTGCCGCGCGTGATCGGGCGGGTGGGGGAGGCGCGCGTGGCGCGGGCCAAGTCCGACGTGCAGGCGCTGCGCACCGCGCTCGACACCTACAAGCTCGACAATTTCAACTATCCCAGCACCGACCAGGGCCTGCAGGCCCTGATCAACAAGCCCGGCGGCCAGCCCGAGGCGGCGAACTGGAAGCAGACCCTCGACGC